>NZ_DAGK01000031.1:111195-182131 GCF_002495725.1 Methanosarcina sp. UBA411 | reverse complement strand
TCCCAGACTATGCAGCTCGTTGACGCGTTGATAAAGGCAAATAAGAAATTCGACATGCTAATTGTGCCAAATGCAAACCACTATTACTTCTCAGATAACGAATACGTATTGCATAGGGTTTTCAATTATTTCGTGGAAAACCTGAAAGGCACACCTTAATTTTTATTTGATTTAAATCAGAAAGACTCATAAGAACATCATATCTTCATTAGTTGTCCAAAAAGAAAGGGGGGTCAATATGCAAATCTTACTTGCTAGACTGGGAGATCCAAAACCATCACATATTAAGCCATCTAAAAGTAGGCCGTCTAAAAGGCAGAGCCTCACAAGCATCTGCTTTTTTTCCTTAGCCCTGGTATCTCTTCTACTGTTGTCTGCAATGATGCCTTTGGCAGAAGCTGAAACTATTGATAATGCGACTAAAAATGCGACTGGTTTCTCAACCAATGTGGCTGAATTCTCAGCCAACTTCACTGGCTATGAAAACGCAGATAAATTCTTGCCTGATAATGCAACTGCATCGATGTTCAATGTCAGCATTACTCCTAATTGGATAAACGGCACTAACTCCTTCTGGTACACAAAGAATGACCGTGAAGGCAAGAAGTTCATGCTTGTAGATACTGTAAACCTAACTAAGGATGAAGCCTTCGACCATGAGCTGCTTGCTAAGTCTCTCTCTAACGCATCCAGAACCGAGGTCAACTCCTCAGATCTTCCCTTCGATAAGATCACATTTCTTCCTGGCATGAGCAGCATACGTTTTTCTGCATTCGACAAATCCTGGCAATGTGATCTCAATAGCTACCTTGTCATCAATGCTTCGCCCTGGGCTGAGGAATCGGAGGGGGAGTTGCTTTCACCTGATGGAAAGCTTGCCGTTTTTATTCAGGATCACAATTTATGGATCAGGGAGACGGAAACTGGCGAGACTTATCCTCTAACTGCAGATGGCATTAAAAACTATGCCTATGGTGAGTACTCCGATAACTACAATGAAAAATTGTCTCAGGAGCGTCTGGGGATAAAATCCAAGCCTCTTGCAGAATGGTCTCCCGATTCAAGAAGAATAGCCACATTCAAAATGGATGAAAGGAATGTCGAACCTATCTCGCTGCTGCAATACGTGCCCGAGAATAGCTCCAGGCCAAAGGTTTGGACATATAAGTATCCCATGCCAGGGGACGAATATATACCAATGTATGAGCCCATAGTGCTGGATGTTGTTTCGCGGAAGGTCATTCCTGTTCAACATAGTGCTTTCCCTGAGACATTGGATTTAGAGTACCCTTACAAATGGGATAAAGCAGGTGATACTCTCTACTCAATTTACGATGAGAGGGATGAGAAGACGCTTCATCTTCTTAGAATAGACCCTTCAACCGGTCAAGCAAAAGAGATCCTTAACGAGAGCGCACCTACTTATATTGAGTGGCAACAACCAAATTTCAAGGTACTAGATAACGGCGACTTCATCTGGTTCTCTGAACGTAGTGGCTATGGTCATCTCTACCTCTATGATAAGAACGGCAGCCTGAAAAATCCCATTACAGCAGGGAACTGGACTGTAAGAAATCTCTTATATGTGGATGAAAACCGGTCACTGGTATATTTCACTGCTGGAGGTAGGGAAACAGGTAGAGATCCATATTATCAACACTTATACCGGGTTAACTTAAACGGGAGCAACCTGGAACTTCTCACCCCTGAGGATGCGGATCATCATGTGAGTATGTCGCTGGATGGAAGTACCTTTGTTGATACTTATTCCAGAGTGGACCTTCCACCGGTCACTGTGTTAAGATCAAATGATGGAAGGACACTGCTCACTCTGGAAGAGGGAGATATCGACGACCTGCTCTCAATGGGCTGGAAGTTTCCTGAAAGATTCAGCGTAAAGTCATTAGATGGCCAGTACGATGTTTATGGCATAATCATTCGACCAACCACCTTCAATGCATCTCTTAAATATCCGGTAATAGAGTTTGTATACCCAGGCCCGCAGACTACAATAACACCCAAATCATTCCCCTATATTACTGGAGGCTGGAATCCGATTTGGCTGAACCAGGCTCTTTCTGAAATTGGGTTCGTTGTGGTAATTATGGACGCTCCTGGAACTCCTGGTCGTTCCAAAGCCTTTCACGATGTTTCTTATGGGCACTTGGGCATTGCTGGAGGGCTGGCTGACCATGTCAATGGCTTACAACAGCTTGCCAAAGATCGGCCTTACATGGATCTGGATAGGGTTGGAATTTATGGACATTCCGGAGGTGGCTTCATGACAGCTCAGGCACTCCTTACTTATCCCAATTTCTATAAGGTGGGTGTAGCATCATCAGGTAACTACGACAGCCGATATTACTCGGAAATTTGGGGAGAAAAATACGAAGGCATGCCTCAGGTAAGCAATTACACTGAGCAGATCACTGAGTTGAAGGCATCGAATCTGACAGGGCATCTCTTACTGGCGACAGGAGATATGGATGATAATGTCCACCCCTCCCAGACTATGCAGCTCGTTGATGCATTGATAAAAGCAAATAAGGAATTTGACATGCTAATTGTGCCAAATGCAAACCATGATGACTTCCCGGAGAATGAGTATTTATTGCACAAGATTTTCGATTACTTCGTGGAAAACCTGAAAGGCACACCTTAATTTTTTAGTGGGGCCAAGGTTTTAAATGGAGTGTTGAAAATTTATCTATTTTCTATTTTATTTATAAAATTTCGCACAACCTCAAGATACTCACCTATTTTTTCAAGGTGATGTTCATGAGAGGCGCCCTCAAAGATAACAATCTCAGAGCCCGGAAGCATGCTATGGTAGTATGCAGTTGAAGACGGGGTAGCTTCATCATAGCATCCACAGGTGAAGAGGGTAGGAACGGATATTTCTTTCAGCAAATCCACTCTCTCATAATTTTTGAGACATCCTGTAAGTGTAAACTCACTTGGACCCCACATTTGTTCATAGACTTCGTGCCCTAATTTTTCCAAAGTTCTATTTAGGCAGTCCGGCCAGGGATCTAGGCGGCAGACGTGGATCTTATAATAAACCATCATAGCATCTTGATATTCCTTGGAGTCGAAACATCCAGACATCTCACTCTCGTTAATTGTTTTTTGGAGAGCATCCGAAAGCTCCAAAAGATAGAGTTTCTGATCTGAGGCGAAGCGCGAGGAACTGAGGCAAGGACCTGAGAGAATTAGGCTCATTACACCCTTAGGTTTTTTAACTAATATAAAATCGACAGCTAACATAGTTCCCCATGATTGGCCAAGCAGATGCATTTTATCAAGACCCAAATAGCTCCTAACCTGTTCAAGCTCACTTACAAAGCGCTCCACTGTCCAAAGGAATTTATCGCTGGGCTTATCGGAATTGCCACACCCGAGTTGATCATAGAAAATCACTGGTCGTTCGTCACTCAAAGCTTCAAGGGGTTCAAGATAGTCATGAGGTGCGCCAGGGCCACCATGCAATACCAGAAGAGGGATTTTTTTCCTATTTGCCCCGACAATTTTATACCATATTTTTCCGCCAGTTACTGGGATATAACCCTCGACACCTTTGGCACTACCCTTTCCTTCATAATTCATAATTCTTCACTGGATATTATACTGGCAATATTATATAAACCGTGTCCGGGATTTATCAAGTTACTCGAGACGCTTATAGCTACAACAACAGCATCTAAGAATTTGTGGTTGTTATGTGGTTATTTTTACTAGGAAGTTGCTTTGCTGCCATCATTATGCTATGATATTGCTTGCTGGTCATATTTTCAAAATATATGAATTTGGCATGAAGATAAATAGTAGAGATCTTGTGGCTGACTCTAAGGAAACATTAGCTTGCGCCTTCCTATTGCTTCCTTTAATGTTGAAGCTTTACTGTTGAAGCTTTACTGTTGAAGCTTAAATGAACTATTTTTTGGCTTCTGGCAGGCCGATCCTTTTGTAGGGTTAATAGTAGTGGTATTTTAAGTAGAGACATGAGTGGTGGGAAGAGGCGAACAAAGATGAAGAGGAGGAGTAGATAAATGAGTACAAAAAGATACCTTTCTATGCATAGCACTTTGAGATTGTAACTTCCTTTGGCTGTAATGACTGATGGTTAAAGATGCTTTGCTGTTCTACATCATGTAAAAATCCAGGAAATATGGCTGATTACACAAATATGTGCAGTTAAACAGATCTTTAAGAAAAGAAGCTTGAAAAATTGTAATATTAATTAAAACCATTTTAAGATTTTAAAAAAATTTTAAGTGGACCGGTCGGGAATTGAACCCGAGGCCTCTACCATGCCAAGGTAGCGATCTTCCCCTGATCTACCGGCCCATATTGGGCTTTGCTTTATCAGCATCCCTCATACACTCTATATACTATATAAGGCTATCGCCCTCCGACCCTGCAACTTGTAAATAAAATTTTAAAGTTTGGAAACTCACTATCTTCAAGCAAAAGCTATAAGTAGTAAATTGAGTATTAGAAGTGTTGTCGGATTGGGATGCTTTCCCGAAAAAGCCTTTCAACTTCGAAAATTCTCAAAAACCTGACCATTGGGCCCGTAGCTTAGCTTGGTGGAGCGCACGGCTGATAACCGTGAGGTCCTGCGTTCGAATCGCAGCGGGCCCACCATAATTAAAAATCCTTTCTTAGGAAAATTTTCAGGTTTTTGTAACTACATTTGTTCTTCATTTCGGGCCCGTAGCTTAGCTTGGTGGAGCGCACGGCTGATAACCGTGAGGTCCTGCGTTCGAATCGCAGCGGGCCCACCAAACATTTATTTAATTTTATCATGTTGAATTTTTGTTATGTTGAATTCTTATTATTTCGAACCTTTTTGAGATTTCTTGAGTCTTTTTTCATATTTCTCATCTTTTTATTATATATTTTTATGAAAAAACTTTGAAAAAAGAAATTTAAATAAAAATGACAATTTTCGAAGCTACTTTGTATAATTGAAGATTTTTGATAATTATTCTTTAAATAAACATTTTTATTCTTTAAACAAAAACATTTTTTGTTACTTTTTCTGTAGCAAAAGAATCATAAGGGAAAAGTTTGAGTGGGGAAATCCCCACAAAGAATTTCAGGAAATGCTTTTCAGCCTTTCGATATTTCCGATCACAATTCTGCTTTCGGCTATGATCTTTTCTTCTATCTTGCTGACAATGCAATCCATTGGGACTGTAAGCTTGTATAGCTTGACAGGTCTGCCTTTACCTTTTGATTTCTTTTCTTCCCGGATATCAATCCAGTTATTTTCACGGAGATATCGCATTGCGACACTGACTTCAGGCTGTCTCAAGCCTGATATCATCTCAATACTCTGGGATGAAATTTCCCTTCCTTTTGAAAGGCATGCAAGCGTAAGAGCAATTGGCCTACTGACATTAATTCTTCTAAATAATTCAATCATTTCGTATTCATTTGATCCCATAGTCATCGGGATCTCTTCTTTTGTGTCAGAAATATCCATAACTGGACCAATTTCATCTACCATTTAATCACCCAAAGAGCCATTATAGAGTCCATTAATATAAATATTTACTTATGTTTTCTTTTTAATATTTATTAGTTTATATCCATGTTTTTTCGTTTATTAATTCTGCTTTTCTTTTAGGATTCAAAATCTATTTTTAATTTCGGCTTTTTTTAAACTCAAGCTTTGCTTCAAACTCAAATTTTGAATTTTAATTATATTCTACATAATAACAAGGAGTTGTTTAATTAGGCGTTTGGGCCTTAGATATAACATTAAAAAAGAAATATTCTATTTTAGGAAGGCTTTGAGATAAGCTTCACTACATTCTATCATTCCAGTTCCTTAAAGTTATAAGGTTGTATAAAGAATTTGCAGGGCATCCTTATATTAGAAATTCTTAAAGTTTACGAGCTACCCTCTTTAGCTCTCTTGAGATGTTTCTCCTTTGTATCTTTTGCATTATTTTATATTTTTAAAGGATCCGCGGTTGAGTTAACAACTCAATAGCAATAGATTTAAAACAGTATGAATTACAGGATTAATTAAACAGCCTATCATGCTTGATTTTAATCCTCAAGCGAGTAAATCTTAATCTTGCAACCGAAAGATTTTTGGTTCTTTGTTATTTTCGAAATACAGATTTGAATGGAAATAGATATTAGAGGGATTGAGAAAAGATAACACAATTATAGGAAAGTGTTAAGAATATTTTGAAATTCCCTCAAATATTTTATTTAACGTAGGAGAAGTCGAATCCGGGTTATAAAACCCAGACTGTAGAATAAGAATTTTAAGTCTTAGAATTTTAAATCTTCTAAGAATTTGCAGATAGCGCTTGTGATGTCTCTGCTTTTAAATTGATTTTCAGGAAAGATTCTTGAGGCGTTCTATATTCTGGAGCACAGCTTTACTTTCAGCCATAACGTTTTCTTCTATTGCATTGATAATTGTTTCCATCTGGACCGTTAGTTTATACATTTTAACCGGTCGTCCTTTGCCTTGATTCTTCTTTTCTTCCCGCATGTCTATCCAGTCATTTTCGCGAAGATAGCGCATTGCAATGCTAACTTCTGGCTGTCTCAAACCTGACACCATTTCGATACATTGGGAAGAAATTTCCTCTCCTTTTGAGAGGCATGCAAGGGTGAGAGCAACTGGCCTGTTAATATTAAGCCTCCTTAAAAGCTCCACCATCTCGTATTCAACTTCTCCCATTTTAAATTCATTGTCCTCTGATGTAAACTCATTATCTGTCACAACTATCATCTACCATTTATATCGAAAGAGCAGTTTGTGATCGCTTCCGATATCATTTTTCATCCAGTATTTTTCAGATCAATAGAAACATATTATTTCAGATATGTTATTTTTTCTTATCTTTTATCGGCTCTATTAAATATATTTCTATTTATATGAGTTTCGGATATGTGGGAGTATCTCACAAAATCTGTTTTTCTCAGTTAATTTAAATAATAATACTTTCTCCATATATATAATTATATGCCTATAAAAACTTCCCGACAACATAACATATTTATTTTTTATATTCTGAGAAATCAGAATTAGAATAATGAAAGACAAGCTGTATTACTGGGTCCCCGCAGGCCTCATCTATGTATATATAGAATAAACTCATTATAGAATAAACCCATTTTTCCATTGTAGTTTTCCTTTGCTTAGAAAATATAATTCTAATATATAGAGAAAATTGACAGTTAAAATCCTTTTTATATTGAAGGTCAAAGTTCTCTTTTTCTCTTAATAATTATCCTAATTTTGCATATATTGTTAACTATTCTCTCCTTTTTGGGTCATTATACCTTGCAATTCTGACAATCCTTAAATACAAATCCCTCAAAGATTTAGTATAATGAACGCTGCCCAGGACAAAACCGCTGTATTTATCTGCCATTGCAGTGGGAATATTTCCGAACGTATTGACATTAATTACCTTAAGAAAACCCTCAAGGCAGAAGGGATTCCGGTCTTTGATTATGAGTATCTTTGTTCGAGAGAGGGACAGACCCTGATCAAAAATAAGATTTCTGAAGGGAACCTCGACAGGATAGTAATAGGTTCGTGTACTCCTTCCAAACACGGTCCTCTCTTTAAAAAGTGTATCCAGGATGTAGGCTTGAACCGGGCAATGCTCGAAATCGCAAACCTAAGGGAACAATGTGCCTGGGTACATCCGAATACAACCGGAGCGACTGAGAAAGCTCTCTCACTTCTTCGAGGAAAACTCAGGCGCCTTGAAAATCCTGAGCCACTTGAGGAAATAAAAGTAAATATTGTCCCACAGGCTCTTGTTATTGGCGGAGGAATTGCAGGGATAACTGCGGCAGTGAACCTTGCTGATAATGGAATTTCCACCTACCTTGTTGAGAAAGATTCCAGTATAGGTGGAAATATGGCAAAAATAGGTAAGGTTTTTTCTCCTGACAAGCTTGCCGAAGAGTGTGCAATGTGTTCGCTAAGTCCACTGATGAATGAGGTGGCAACTAACCCGAAAATAACCCTTTTAACCTGGACTGAGGTGGAACGCTTAAGTGGAAGTGCCGGTAACTTCACAGTCAGGCTTAGGAAAAAACCGAGATATGTACATGACAACTGTACAGGCTGTGGCAGATGCAGCCGTGTCTGTCCTGTCCTGGTTGAAAATGAGTTCAACTGTGGGTGCGTGGACAAAAAGGCAATTTCACTGCGTTTTTCTCAATCTGTTCCAAAAATCTACTGCATAGATCCAGATCACTGTCTGCAGTTCAAGGGCGAAACCTGCGGGAAATGTGCAGAAGCCTGTAAATCTGGAGCAATTGATTTTTCACAGAAGGAAGAGATTATTGAGCTCAATGTAGGTGCAGTTATTGTTGCTACCGGGTTTGAGGAATATGATGTATCCCAGAAACCCCAGTACGGCTATGGGATTTTCAAAAATGTTATGACCCAGATGGAACTTGCCAGAATGCTCGGGATCAATGGCCCTACAAAAGGGGCACTGCTCAAGCCTTCGGATTTCAGCCTGGATCCTGAAGCTGTCAATTCAATAACAGATACTTGCTCTAGTAAAAGTCCCTCTGAAAATTCTTCTGAGAATGGTTCGGGAACCCCTAAAAAGATAGTTATGATCCAGTGTGTGGGCTCAAGGGATGAAAAAGAAGGCGGAAACCGCTATTGTTCAAGGTACTGCTGCATGGCAGCCTTAAAGCACTCGAACCTTATAATGAAAAAATATCCAGGTACGGAAATCACGATCTGTTATGTTGATTTGCGGGCGCTTGGCTTTTACGAGAACTACTATCGGGCAGTCCAGGATATGGGAGTCAGATTTGTAAGGGGAAGGCCTGCTGAAATTGTAGAGAAATCGGATAAAAGCCTTGTTGTCAGACTCGAAGATACCCTTAATCAGAAAATAACAGAGCTGCCTGCTGATCTTGTCGTGCTTTCTGCGGCAATGGTCCCTTCAAAGGGAACCCGAAAAATAGCCAGTATATTGAATATCAGCCAGGATGAAAGTGGCTTTATTAAAGAAAGGCATTCAAAATTGAGGCCTGTAGACAGTTCACTGGATGGAATCTTTGTCTGCGGCACTGCCCAGAGCCCTAAGGATGTCACAGACACCATTTCTCAGGCAGGGCTTGCAGCTATAAGGGGAAGGGCCTTTATTTCGGACAGCCCAAAAGCCCTGGTAAACGAAATCCCGACAATCAATCAGCTACTCTGTACTCAGTGCAAGAAATGTCTCAGTTGTCCTTTCGAGGCTTTTTCCTTAAATGAGAATGGAAAGGTTATCGTAGACCCGCTTGTCTGTACTGGATGCGGATATTGCACTGAAGTCTGTCCGAACGGAGCTATCCAGATTGCAGGTTTTACAAAAACCCAGCTAAACGCCGAAGTTGAGGGGGTAGTCAAAGAAGGAGACCTGCTGGGCTTTGTAAATAGCGGGATCGCATCCTTAACCTGCGATAATATAGGAAACAGCGCACTGACCTATCCTTCAAATGTCAAGTTAATCAAGGTGCCCACAAACCTGGTGGTAGATAAAGACCTGTTACTTCACGCCTTCAAACGTGGGGCATCAGCTGTTCTTTTCATAGAAGATCCTCCAGACAGCCCGAAAGCCGAGATTATATATCCTCTAACTGTCAGTCATTTTGAGAAATTGAAGAAAGAACTTGGAGATTCAGGAAACCGGCTCTATTTCAAAAAAGCCTATGTCCCAAATACAAGAGGGCTTGCAGGCACTTTTACCAGCCTTGCCCGGGAAGGAGAGATGATCAAATGATTCCATACGTAAATGAATACGATACTCCGGAATGTAAAACCCTTGCAGAAACAGCAAAGAAAAGCATCCGGACACCTGCCTCTCTGGGGCTTGATCGCTGCATCCAGTGTGGAGCCTGCACGGCTTCCTGTCCTGCAGCCCGCTTTACTGATTACAGCCCTCGCCAGATTGTGAAAAAGGTGCTGGAAAATGACCGCAGTGTGCTTGAATCCGAAATGATCTGGTCCTGCTTCTACTGTTATTCCTGTAACCTACGCTGTCCCAGAAATAATAGCCCTGTAACAATTGTGCAGGTGCTCAGGCAGATGGCTATAAATGAAGGCATAGGGGTTGAGAAGCTTGCCTACTTCCTTGAGATAGGAGAGTATCTTGCAGAAAACGGAGCCAGTAAGGTACCGGGTGCTGGGGTTAAGAATATGGAAAGAGACCTCGGGGAACGTTGGATCAGGTTCAAGAAAAATCTCGAGTCAACCCGTGTTGAACTGGGGCTGAGTTCCAGGGATATCAGGAACACCCATGGGGAAGTTCAGGCCATTCTTGAAGCTACAGGCTATTTTGAAAGGGAAAAATGGCTCAAGGCAAAAATACAGGAAAAACTTTTGCATCAGCTCCTGGAGAACCAGTGTATCAAGAGAGAAAATAGAAGCGGAGACTTCGGCTTTGAAAGCGATAGAAAATATCCCGGACAGCCAGCTTTTATTATTTAAAAGCTGTATGGTCGGGCAGGAGTACCCAGGGGTGGAAACCTCCACTTGTTATGTATTTGACAGGCTTGGAATAGATTACTGTATAAATGATGAGCAGTCCTGCTGCACAGGAATAGGTCATTATACTGACATCTTTGAAGGATTGACAACAGCAGCCATTGGAGCCCGGAACTTCGCAGTCGCAAAAAGATGTGGTTATCCTAATATAACCTGCCTCTGTTCAACCTGCTATGCTGTAAATAAGGAAGCTTGTGAAGTCCTTAATACCAACACCGAAGTCCGAGAAAAAGTCAACTCCATATTCCGGGAACAGGGCCTTGAAAATCTTGTTTACGAAAAAGACGATATGAATCCGAGAACAAACTTCTACCATGCAATAGAAATTCTCTTAAGTAAGGTCGACAAGATCAAGGAACAGAAAAAATTTGATTTCTCACGGGTTAAAACTGCATCCCATCATGCCTGTCACTACTATAAAGTTAAGTATCTCGATGTTCTTGGAAACCCTGAAAACCCCCAGTTGATAGACAACATAGCAGCAGCCTGTGGAGCCGAGCCTGTGCGCTGGTACGAAGACCGGACTCTTACCTGTGGAATGGGCTTTTCCCAGCTCCATCTTAATAAAAGTACTTCACTTCAGGTGACAAAGACTAAACTTGACAGCCTTCAAAAAGCGGGTATTGAGCTTATGCTCCATATGTGCCCAAATTGCCAGATCCAGTACGACCGCTACCAGCCGGTTATCGAAAAAGAGTTTGGCGTAAAATATGATATGGTGCACATGAATATTGCCCAGTTTGTAGCTCTTTCAATGGGCGCTCACCCTTACAAGGTGTGTGGCTTCCAGACCCACTCCGTGCCTCTTGAAGGATTTCTGGAAAAGTACGGCATAATATAAATTCGGTTTATCTATTTTTAACCATATTTTTAGGTTTAAGCCTGTAGTATTTTTATTTTAATTTTTTATTTGATTCACATCACTTCTGAATACTCAGATCGATTTCTCCCAGCCCTGTCCCATATCAACGAGAGGTCTCAGCTCAATGATCTCGAAGGTAACCGTTGCATACATCATCTGCGCAGCCCCCTCCCCGGCCATTTTTGCAATATGGCTTTTAATCGTATCAAGCATTTCCCCCGACGTTGCAGATTCCTTCATCTTCATATAAACCCTGATCCCTTTCCATTCCGTATCTTGCTCCATTATCATGTATATCGCGTAAGGGTTTTCCTGAAGGTTTGAGAACGTACGGTTCTTACCAGTTGCAACTACAACGGTCTTTTCATCGATCATATTGGGTGAGCCGAAAATAGCTGAATCTACCTTTCCGTCTTTACTCGCTGTGCTGAGAACCCCAATTCTCAGTTGCTTGTTAAAATAGTCCATCAATTTTGACGTCATATTAAATCCCCCATCACAAACTTATTTCTTGCCCTTCTCCTGAAAAATTGAATGAGCAAGTCGCTTTATCCAGAAGTATTCCAAGAAAAGAGCTTTATTAGATATGCAAGCTGCGATAAATATGAGTCATAAGTATGCTTAAAACTTCGCCTGATGTGTGAGGCCTGGAGTTGTAAATAAAAAGGAGTAAATTAACGTAACTGTATCTCCCTGAAGCAAAAAAGATGTTTAGAGTTTAGTTGAAACCCCTGAGTTTTCCAGTGTCTCTGATGCAGTATCTCAAGCTCTATCTGATTTCTTTGGGAAATACGATTACATGAAAGCCAAGGAATCAAAGGAACATGAAGACTGAATCCGCGATTTGCTTGATGCTCTTATGAGCAAAAAAGAAGGTCAGGAATGACTTCAATCTGCATTTATATGGAAAAAGAGCCGGAAAGTAAAGAGGATAAGTCCCGATAGGTAATTATTGATTAACCAATTAGTACCTTCAAGGAAAAGAAACCTCTGCATAACTACTGAAGTGAACTCTTACCGCATTCTGGAGTGGGAAAATTATTCAGTTATTTATGCATACATTGATTATTTATTAGGAGTTTCATCAAATTGTAAAGAACACTTTGTTTGTTATTTATTTTTATCCCTAACAAAATGTCTATATATCTTAATCTCTCTGTTTCTAATAGATACATTTAGAATGCAGCTTTTCTTTTGAACCCAATTTGCAATGAACTCTTTTTGTCTATCATTGAATCTTATTTTATCAAGTTCATTTCCTATTTCCATATAATCGCCATCTTCAGACCATATCAAAAAAATATTAGTTAGAGGACTCGGATCTATTGTTTCGATAAGCTCTTTTACATTCGGTTTTTTCGAACTGAGATTCAGTTCCAAAAAAGTGGCAAGTAGGCAAAACTCTCCAAAGATGGCTGCAGAATCTGAGTAATTAAATCTAATACTCAACTCATTTTTTTCGCAACTAAGATTATGATACTCATTTCGCGAAAAATAAGGCGCCCAGTTTGTATACATTTCTGTCCCAGATAAATATGTTTCTTTTAGATCAAGAGGCAGAGAGCACTCTAAATAAAATTCTCCAATTCTCTTTAATGTATCTGATATTGTCTCTATATTTTGCTCCGCATATGAATAAAAAACTTGGTTCCCTGGATGACTGATATACTCAAAAGTATTGCTTAACAATCTTTGTCCAATGCCAGAAGTACGAGTGCTTGGAAGCATAGAACTAGAATAATCAAATAATATTCCTTTCAAACCATACAGTTTAAGGATAAGTTCTATTTTGTTATCAAATATTACATTGTAAGATTGTATACATAAGTGTATATTCTCTTCAAAAACAGACTTATTATGTGCATAGCATTCTTTTATTATATCAACTGATAGATTATCCCAATAAAGTTGCTCTTTTTTATCAAAATCTTTGCCCATAATTAGATTTTCATTCAGTCCAAAACCTATCTCTGCGGCTAGTGTTGCTTCATGCTCGTTTTGACTATTAATATAGTATAATATCAAATTCTTTAATGTTTCAACAACCTTGGTTCGGTTTTCTCTAACAGAATATTTTAAGTCTAAAATTGGTTTAATCGGATCCCCTAAATGCAAAATCCCTGTTTCAAATTCTCCTGGTTCTATTATTTTTTCAAAGGTATTTTTCCCAAGATAAAAAGAGAATTCAAAGCACTCTTTTGTAATTTCCTTAACTAAGTTTGGATTTGGAGTCATAAATTCCAAGCTTCTTGCCGCAAAGGAGAGTAAATTTTTACGCTCCATATTCGTTGATTCCTTTGCTACGCTCAATATAGTATAAAGTATTTTATCTGTAGCACTTTCTGAGTATTCTCCCCTCATCTGAAATGCTAATTGAATTACCACATCCCATTCTCTTCTTTTTATTTTTGGAATCAGCTCATTGGTTAATTCTTTTGTTTCCTCATAATTTCTACAAAACCAGTCTGCTGTAAAATATTCCAAAAAAGTCCTGTGTGTGAATTTATATAACTCTTGATTCTTCGTGGCACCAATGGCAGTAAGTATCCATGCGCGCCCCCTTGAGAAATTTACAAAATCTGTTGCCACCGCTTTGGCTTCATCTTTATCTTCATAAGTAGAAGGATAAAGATACTCAGTTGATTTCTTTATTAATTCCTCCTCACTTACACCTTCTTTTGAAGATTGGTTTGTATATATCCAATGAGCAAGATGAGAAATTAGAGATTCGATTTTTGAGTCTTGTATCGTAATTCCAGGATTAATTCCTCTATGTTTATCCCATTTTTTGAACAGCATTTCAGCGCATTTTTGATATATTTTAGGTCTATTTTCTGGAATGTAATTTTCTTGCCTATATATATTGCACATTAAAGACAACATCAAGGAATTAGAACGAAGATCAGAGACTTTTTCGCTTTCTATCATGAAGCGCCTTGCTTTCTCACTTCTTTCATTTGGCCTTAATTCGAAATCTAGATTAAACCATTTTTCTACATATTCTTTTATTTGAGCTTGATTAAAAGAAGTCATTTCATAGATCTCAAACATATCTTCTCTTAAAGTGGCTTGTTCATAACCTATTCTACGTGAAGTGACTATTATTGGAGTCGAAGGATAAAGAGTACAGAATGATTCTATTTCGTTTACCATTTTTTCTCTATATCTTGTATCTATAAGCTCATCAAGTCCATCAAATATTAATAAAATATATCCATTTAATAGCAGATATTCAAAAGTACCCTTTGGCGGTTCTATTTGAAAGTCATTACTGAACTCTTCATTGATGAAATCGATAATGGAAATATTATTTTTCGTTTTTTCGGCATGATAATCTCTAATCACCACTACAAAAGGAACTATTTCTCTTCCTGCAAAAAGTCTTTCTGAATATCTAGCAGAAAGTTCATAGCATATTTTTTTGGTGAAGGTGGTTTTTCCATTTCCTGGATCACCCAATAATACAATACGATGCACTTTTAAAAGAAAATTAAAAAACTCTAAGGGATTATTATTTTCATTATCTCTACTTCTTTTTATGAAATTTGGGCAGACATAGATTTTTTCGATGGGTTTTCTTACACCACCTTCAAAATTTGATATTTTTATGTATTCGTTTCTGTTTTTCAAGACACTGCGATATTTCTCAAAAAAGTCCTGAATTTCGTTAAAATTTAATTTCTCTCTCGAAAGGAATTCTATATTTTTTTTGATTCCGGTTAATTCATCCAAAATTACTTTTGAATGGTAACTTGATGTAGCTGCAAGAGCTATAATCTCACCATTAGAAATTTGCTTGTCGAGTACTTCTTGACATCCTTTAATCAATATATTAAAAAGTAATGAAGAAAGACACGAAATTCTCTTCTCTTTAATATCAAAGTATTGTGATAACAAAAGTGTGAATTCTTTTTCGATATCTTTGATATTTTCGTTAGTGGAATTGTGAAATATATTTGCTGCATATATTTGGCGTATTATACCTTCAATTGCCGGGCACTTAAAAAATATACATATCGATTCAAAATTTATTTTTAAATTTTCGTCTAAATTACTTATTTCCCTATTTATGGATTTGAGATCTTCTTCTATTAATGGATCAAAGTAAGATTTACCAAAAATTATTTTTTCTATTTCTGTCTTTTCAAAGAGTGACTTTTCAATCTTTCTGCACAGACTTTGAGTACCAAAACCAATTACAGAAGACACCGACTTGCCAAATATTGTTTGAGTGATCGGCCCCATAACATTCATCCACGTCGTCCATAAATAGATAGAAGTTTATTCTTACTTTTAAGACTTATACAGTTAAAGTATTTAATTTGCACTTTTTCTCTCGCGCATACCGAGGGATAATCTCGAGAAACTACTGGAGGCTGCTAGGCTTGCACCATCGGCTGCAAACAGGCAGAACTGAAAGTTTATTTGCATTTGCTCTAAAAACGCTATCATGAAAGAGATTGATTCTCAAAAAATACTGCGGGATGTAGCATATCTTAATTAAGTACACTTATTTCTTGCATTATAGAAAACTGACACTGTTTGCTTATATGTTAATTGCATTTTTTTCTAAGCAGGTAAACAAGCAAATTCTAAGGACTCTTGTAACAAAGATTATCTATGCAAAGTAGAGTTAAATGGAAAAAAATATCTAAACAATATTATATATTTATATAGTTGAAGTAGAAGAACACTTTAACATTAATGAATCATTGACATTAAACATATTACCTTTCTAGAGAAGAAACTGAAGAAGAATACGAAAAAAACTGAAAAACAAGCGAAGGCTATAAGAGTACAATTTTATATTGGCAATTTTCAATAACGGTGTGTGCCTTTATGAAAGCCTTAATATCAAAGAACTTCATAATCCTGAGTTTCGGTTTGTAACTTTCCTTGCTGACCAGTTAGATGGAGAACTTAAACTGAAAAAAGTAAATGGAATAGAGTTTATTATTAGGTTTAATGTAGAAAAAAATAATCACGCGTTGACATCAGCGCCACATTTAATTAAATAAAGAGTAGTTTATTTTGCTTTATAGAAACCCTGTATAAATCAGCTTCAAGAGGCTGAAAAGATTTTTGTACAATTTATATTTGTAATATTAGGATTTTGTTCTTTAATATGTCAAGATATATTACAGTTATTTCTTTATAGTGAATCCAGGAATCTGAGTTTCTTAGACTTCATTATTACTTGATTATCAAACAGGAGACTTACTTTTGGGAACAATTAGCGAAAAAATTTTCTCGCGGGCAGCGGGAAAAGAGGCAAAGGCAAATGATTTTGTCCTGGCAGATATTGATTATGCAATGGCGCATGACGGGACCTCGATACTTACAGTTAACGCTTTTAAGGAAATGGAAATGAAAAAGGTCTGGGACCCCTCAAGGATTGTAATCCCCTTCGACCACATCGCGCCTGCAAACAATGAGACTTCAGCTACCCTGCAAAAGGAAATCCGGGAATGGGTAAAGGAGCAGGGCATTCCGAATTTCTATGAGCTTGGGGAAGGAATCTGCCATCAGGTGCTTCCAGAAAATGGGTTCGCCCTTCCTGGAAAACTGGTTGTGGGAGCTGATTCACATTCCTGCACTTATGGGGCTTTCGGGGCTTTTGCAACAGGCGTGGGAGCCACCGATATGGCTGAAATTTTCGCCACAGGTAAGCTCTGGTTTAAGGTGCCAGAGAGTCTAAGGTTCACGGTTGAAGGAAGGCTTGGAAAAGGAGTTTATGCAAAAGATTTGACCCTTTACCTTATCGGGAAGACCGGAATTGACGGGGCCACCTATAAGGCTGTAGAATTTTACGGGCAGGCTATCTCCGAATTGTCAGTTTCCGGCAGAATGACGCTCTGCAACATGGCAATTGAAATGGGAGCAAAAACTGGAATTGTTCCGCCGGACGAGAAAACTTTCGATTTCCTGAAAAATAGGGCGGCTGCTCCCTATGAACCGGTTTATGCCGACCAGGATGCAGTCTATGTAAAAGAACCTGTTTACTCAGCTGAAGATATCGAGCCTCAGGTAGCCTGTCCGCACCAGGTTGACAACGTAAAGCCTGTGGGAGAGGTTGAAGGTACCCACGTAGACCAGGTTTTCATAGGGACGTGCACAAATGGGAGACTTGAAGACCTTGAGGTCGCAGCAGCAATCCTTAAAGGAAAAAAGGTCGCAGTCAGGACTATTGTTATTCCTGCATCCCGCACGACTCTCCTTTCAGCAATTGAGAACGGAACAATGGAAACTCTGCTTAAAGCAGGCGTTACGCTTGCAACCCCTGGCTGCGGCCCCTGTCTTGGTGCTCACCAGGGAGTGCTCGGGGAAGGGGAAGTCTGTATTTCAACCGCGAACCGAAATTTCAAAGGCAGGATGGGAAAAGACGGTTTTATTTACCTGGCATCTCCTGCAACAGCAGCAGCTTCGGCACTGTCAGGAGAAATTACTGATCCAAGGACAGTTTGAATCTGAAAAATAAAGGACAGACATTTATATCTGAACCCCTAAAAATTTGAACAGAATAGTTTGAACAGAACATTTTCAATAGAACAGTCTGGAACCTGACCTATGCACTTCAGGATTTCAAACAGTTCAATTTTTTAAACTGTTCAATTTAATAAATTATTTTATTCATTTTGGGCTTTCTTTTTATCTCTTTTTGGTTCAGAATTCTAAAATTGTTAATTATATCCAGCGGAGATTTATACCATGAATCGCATATATTTTAACAGGAGGGACAACTATTACTGAAGAACTTAGTCACGAGAACCTTTCACATTTGATTGAGCACTGGATAGAGCATAACGAAAGCCACATACAGAGTCTCAGGGAATGGGCCCAGAAAGCCAAAAAAGATGGTTTTCTCGGAGCTTCTGAGGATATCTTGGAAGCTGCCAATAAAATCGAGGAAGCAAATAAAAACCTTAACCATGCAAAAGAAGAGCTTTTCCATCAGTGAAAATGCGTAAGAGCAAAATCTTAAGAGCTGATTTTAATCTCTCTGTGACGGGCTTTCTCCGTCACCATTCTTTTATTTACTTTCTCACTTGTGAGTCTAGACTTTCAGACCTCTGCTCAGGCCAGGAGTTTCTTAATATCTTTTAAATCCATAATAAGCTCTTAAATCCTAATAAGCTCTTCAACGCTTGATTCTCCAATATACCTCATGAAACTTTTTTCTTCCTCAAGGCACAAATCTTCACTTTTAAGTAACTCTTGACTCAATTTATCCCCAAAAATAATAGGTACAGTTTTTTCACTTTTCTTGGCATTTCTTTTTCTCAACATTTGACAGAGATTTTTTGATGAAAAGTGAGATATTCAGAATTTTATCTGCATGGTCCCCCATTGATTACCTCCCATACAAATACATATAAATCTCAAATAGATACTAATATTTCTTAATTTATTATCATCTCTTTAAAAATTAAAAGAGATAACGCAGTGAAGATTTCATCCGGGTATTATTAAAAACGTCTACAAATTTAAGAACGATTTTTCAAATTAGAAGCTACTTCTAAACTTGAAACTATTCTGAGGAATGTCAAAATTTCAGAAAATCGATTTTAAACAAAAATAGAAAGAGGAGATTTCAATAAAATTTCTCAATTTCGTGCTTTACTTCTTCAGGAGAAAACTTTTGCCTTACAAGGGGTTTTTCCTGAATTGCCGGAATTCTCTCCTCAAATACATCTCTCTCATACTTATAAAAAATACCATTTGGGATTTTATCTCCCCATTCCAGAGATTTCTCAAAGGCTTTTATATGGTCGTAAGGGTCATAATCGTCCCCAAGCTTGTAAACCCTGTCCCTGTACCATTTGAATGTGTTTATCTTATTGAAGGTCACACAAGGTTGAAGAATATCAAGAAGGGCAAAACCTCTGTGTGTTATGGCAGCTTTCATAAGTTCTTTAAGGTGCTCCTGATCGCCTGCAAAACCTCTAGCTACGAAGCTACAGTTCTGGGAAATCGCCATGGCAAGTGGGTTCATTGATTCCTGAAGGACGCCATAAGGCTGAATTGTTGTGTAGGTTCCCTCTGCTGTAGTAGGAGAGGCCTGCCCTTTGGTCAGTCCGTAAACTTGGTTATTGTGCACGAACATGGAAATATTCGGGTTCCTGCGGATTGCATGAAGAAAATGATTTCCTCCTTCCCCGTAGCAATCACCATCTCCTGCAACTGCAATTACGTGAAGGGAATGGTTGGCAAGTTTTGCAGCTGTAGCCACAGGCAGGGTTCTACCATGCAGCCCATTAAACGTATGGCACTTTATATAGTGGGGCAGTTTTCCAGCCTGTCCTATTCCCGAAACCACAAGAACTTCCCAGGGTTCAATCCCAAGTTCGACAAGTGCCTGTTTGATGGCCGAAAGAATCTGAAAATTTCCGCATCCAGGGCACCAGGCCGGAACCTGGCCTTTATACTCTTCAGATGTAGGCATTCAACTCCTCCTTCAGGTTTTCAATTGTAAAAGGTCTCCCATCATATTTGCTTATCTGGTGAGAAAATCCAAATCCAGTTTCTGCCTTTAGAAGTTTTGCAAACTGCCCAGTGGCATTGTTTTCTATGCAAATTGTAAGATCTGCGTTCTCAAGAAGCCCAATATAATCGAACATTTCCAGTTCGGGAAGAGGGTAAATCTGACTGAAATGTAGCATTGCGACCTTCTTGTCCTTAGAAATTGTATCAACCACCTCTTTTATCACACCATAAGTAGATCCATGCCCTACAAGCACTATCTTTGGAGAGGAGTCACCATATAAAAGCGGAGCTTCGATTTCTTTCTTTATAAGCGGCAGTTTGTTCAGCAGCCTTTTGTGAACCATTTTAATGCGGGTTTCGGAATCTTCTACAATATGCCCATCTTCGTCATGCTCATCACTATCCGCTACTACAAGGTGTTTTCCGGCTTCCCCCGGGACTGCAAGAAGAGAAATTCCTGTACTGGAATATTTGTAACGTTTATAGTCCGTAACGCCTTTAAGATCCTCTTCCCTCAGTCGGTAATCGTTATAAATTAGGTTCTCCAAACCGAAGTTTTCAAAAGTCCATTCAGATTCTGCGAGGTATTGGTCGGACTGAATGAACACAGGGATCTGGTATTTTTCTGCAAGTTCGAAAGCCCTGTTAGTCAGGTAAAAAGCCTGCTTTGGAGTTCCTGGCTCGAAAATAACTCTCGGAAACTCTCCGTGGCCTGCGTGAAGAATAAAAAGCAAGTCTCCCTGTTCGGTGCGTGTGGGAAAACCCGTAGCCGGTCCAGGGCGCTGCATTTCCGCAATCACAACAGGAGTTTCGGTCATTCCTGCAAGGGAAAGTCCTTCGACCATAAGGGCGAATCCTCCTCCGGACGTTCCGGTCATAGCCCTTACCCCTGCAAAAGAAGCTCCTATCGCCATATTAATAGCTGCAATTTCGTCTTCAGCCTGCTCAACAACGAGATTATACTCTTCCGTCCTGGAAGCCAGATACTCCATAATTCCTGTTGAAGGCGACATAGGATATGCCGAATAAAACTTACAGCCAGACATAATTGCTCCCACTCCGATTGCCTGCAGCCCGGTTATGAGCATGTGCCTTTTCTCCTCAGGCTCACGGATTCCAAAAGCTTCGCATCTGGGGCAATTCGTAAGAGCGTATTTATAGCCTGCTTCTGCGCAGGCTATATTGTTCTGGACTATTTCTTCCCCTTTTCTCAGGAAAGTTTCTCTCAAAATCTCTTTTAAGGCTTCAAGCCCGAGATCAAGCAACCCAAGCGCTGCCCCGGTTGCTACAGTATTTGCCATAACGCTGTTCTTCCCGACATCCAGCGCTATCTTTCGGAAGGGAATATCTATGAACTCCGGTTCTTCGAATTTCTGTTTGGCAATTTCAGAGTCATAGAGAATAAATCCTCCGTCTTTCACATTCTTTCTGGCAATTTTAATGGTGTTCAGGTCAAGAGCCAGAAGAATATCTACCATCTCTCTGGATGCCGAGATTTTCTGGTCGGAAAACCGTATCTGATAATAATTATGTCCCCCCCGTATCCTCGACATGTAGTCCTGGTGCGTAAATACATGATATCCTATTCGAGAGAAAACCTTTGCAAGAGCTCCTCCTATGGTCTGCAGTCCCTGTCCGGCCTCTCCTCCTATTCGAAGTGTATACTCCAGAAACTTAACCCCCATATTTTTCTTTATCTTCTATTTATCTTCAGTTTCTCTGGCTCGCTCAGTTTACCAACGTTTTTACCCCATGAATCCCGATTGGTGAATTTCAGTTATGGCTAATTTACAGGTCTTAATTGGTACTGTGCGAGGGTTTTTTATTAGCTGATGAAATGCATTAAAATTCAAGCCTCGAGCCTGTTTTAAACAGTAACAGCAAAATAGAATTTTATTGGATAGTTTTTTCCTTGTCCTTTTGCTACTGGCTCTATCTAGCTTTCTTCTATTGAGTTCCCCGAGAAAATATTATTATTTAACCTTAAATAACCTTGCTTCTTTTCCTTATTTGTGTGAAATTGGCAAAAAGAAATAAATAATAAAAATGGAATTGAGCTCATCTCGAAATCTACCTTGTTTATATATATAAGGATTTTAGAACTAGTTTCATGATCGAAGGATCGATTGATTATTCAAAATCAGAGATATAAGGATGTAGTTCTAAGTTTTGGGATGAGCTCTTAATAAGCAAATCGGCGATTTAGATTTAAAATAGATAGAGAACCTTCCCAAAAAGAATACAGCCTACCAGGGCAATTCCAAGTATCAATATATCTGCCTGCAGCACACTATATAATATTAAAAAGCAAAGCAATAAGGTAACTGCGCATGCCAGAATATCCACAGGATTGCTCATGCATGCCTCCATATTAAGTTTACAAATTCACATTATGATAAGGGTTTCTAATTTATCAAAAATTAAATAATAATAAATCAATATAATTTTCAAATCTTCTTTCTCAGTAAAAAGATAAGAAATCCGGGTCTTCAACTAAAACAGAGATAAATTTCCAGCAAAAAGAGAAAATAGAAATATGGTCCCCAAAAGTCATTCTGTGCCATAATAGGGGGATTCCTCGCCTAATGTAAATCTAACCCGTATAAAATTTAACTTTTGTTTCAAATCAAGCCTTTTTAAAAAGGCTTGAGCGAAACCCCCCTAGCGACGTTTGAGTTTTAGCCTTACCCCCAAACCCTATCGGCGTGATCAACCGGCGCAACGGTTGCGGCTCAACGGTTGCGTTAGAACTTCCCACGGCCTAGCTGGGCATGAGCGCGGGCAAGGTGCCCCGCAGCCTGGGCTCCTATAAGGTTAACTTCTCCTGCAAGCACGGCAGAAGCTACGATTTCTGCAAATTTCTTGGAGTTTACTCCGGGAACGTCACCTGAGCCTGCAACACCAAGAATATTCAGGCAATCTCTCTGGGTTCCAAGGCTAGTGCCTCCTCCAACAGTTCCTACAGGCAGGGCAGGCAGGGTAACAGAGCAGTGAATTTCTTCGTATTTCGTAAGCTCCATGCTCGTAATTGCAGTGCTTCCTTCTACAACATGAGCTGCATCCTGCCCACAGGCCAGGTAGATAGCAGCAATAATGTTTGCAGCATGGGCATTAAAGCCAAGTGATCCTGCTCTTGCTGAACCCAAAAGGTTTTTGCTGTAGTTCACCTCAAACATGGATTCTGGTGTACATTTCAAGGTCTCTTTGACAATTTCTTTTGGAATGGTAACCTCGGCTACAACGGTTTTTCCTCTTCCGAGAATTGTGCTTATGGAAGCGGGTTTTTTGTCGGTACACATATTTCCTGAAAGGGTAACCGGATGTGCACCGAATTCATCTTCTATAAGGTGCATCACTGCATCAGTAGCTATAGTCACCATGTTCATGCCCATGGCGTCTTTTGTGTCGTACGAGAACCTGAGGTATACGTATGTGCCAGTTACGAAGGGTTTTACGGAAAGCAGTTTTCCAAAACGTGTCGTCTTTTCAGCAACGGCTTTCATCTGCTCGAAAATCTCAGGACATTTTACCCACTCATAAAATTCTTTAGCCCTGCTAAGACTCTCAAGCTTAAAGACAGGTGCTCTGGTCATCTCGTCCTCAAAGACTCTTACATTTGCTCCACCTGATTTCGTGATCACCGAACAGCCGCGATTTACACCGGCAACAAGAGCCCCTTCAGTTGTAGCAAGAGGAATGTAGTATTCGGAATTTGCGTATTCGCCATTTACCTTCAGAAGTCCGGCAACTCCGAGAGGGATCTGAACTGCGCCTATCATGTTTTCAATATTTTTTTTCGATGCGGCCTCAACATCAAGGGAAAAATTCTGAATGTGCTCAAACTCGAGTTTTTCAAACTCCTGTATTGCAAGCCGTCTGAGTTTTACTGAAGTTACAGGGTCTGCAAACTCCTCAATCTTGCGAAGAGCCACATCTCCATCTAGAACCTTTTGTAAGAGAATTTTCTCCTCCTCACTTAATTCATAATCTTGTAAAAACATGAAATCACCTGCTGAAGTTATTTTCTTTCCATTTCTTTAAAATTAATTGACTGAAGGGATGCGATATGTGCAAAAACGCTCTATCTATTGATTCGCGTTTTTGTATCTTTATTCTAGCTATATCCACATTGACATATAATCCATTCCTCAATGTGACGTATTCTATAACTCTCAAGCTGTGTAAAAAAACCTTCACTATACATAAAAAGATCTGTCGGCTTCCTTTAACATTCAAGGAATACTTGTAATCTTACAAACCTTAATATTTATATAAAAATTCTCAGACTCGGTTGCAGATCCGTTAAAAGGGGATCTGGTAAGTAAGGCTCAGAAATCAATAAGAATTTTTAAAGTGACTAAAATTGGATGAAATATAGATTAAATGTTCTATAGGCCTGTTTCATATCTATATTTACTGATTGCAGGATCAATCGGGTCCGGGTAGAATTAGGTCGAAGAAAACATTACTTCAGAAAGGGCTTCAGTAAAACACATCCAACTACTTGAAAATTTTGTTTCTTAAGTTTCTTATTTAATTCTAAATGTTCTTAAGGCTCAGAAATTAATGATTAACTGATTTTCTTCGGTGTATCTCAGAAAAAGCTCGGCCACTTCTTTTGAGCAGATAAATTCAATTCCAGGTATCAATTCTTCTTTCTTAAGTCCGATCATGTCCGAGGCAAGCTGGCAGCACCGAAATTCAACTCCCATGTCGATACATTCCTGAACAGTGGCATCGTATTTGGGTGATCCCCTTGTTTTATCTTTCTTTGCAAGCAACACACCCATAGGACCCCACAGGATTACCTGCACATCGAGCCCCTTACTCCTGTAATACTTCGCAAACTTGAGAGTTTCCTGCGGACTGGTGCTTTCATACACCATGTTTTTGAGCAGCAATAATACTTTTTCGACTTTTGTCATAAAAACTCCAGGTATGAATAATACATTTCTGAAACAGATTACCTAGATGTATATAAAGTTTCACATTGAAAAAGGAAGTCTATATTTTTTCACTTTCTTTATATAATTATGTTCCTCTTTGTGAGCACAGCAAAGTTCAGATACTTTAATCTCGTTAATTCGCTCTATTGCAAGGTAAAGTAATATAGCCACTTCACTACTCTGAATCTAGCCTGAGATTTTTGCAACAAATATTTTTTAAATGTGGGGACTAATTCTAAATGCCCGTTTTTCGAGATTCCGGCTTTATAAAAATACTTAATTTAAGCTAAGCAATTTATAAATTATCTTCGAATGTTCTCCATATTTGATGTCTAGTTTCCATATTTGATGTCTATTTTGTATCTTTGAAAATAGCACTCCAGTAATAATAAGATAAAGAATATAAATAAAATTATATAAATAGGTTTTACAGTGGCGTGTGCAGGAATAAGAATTGGAATTTGAATTAAAATCGGAATTTGAATTTATGGAATCTGGCCTTTGGATGTCCTGCTTTCAGAGCTGGTCCTGCCTTCAACTGTTAGTAAAAAGCTGGAAAAATAAGCATTATTCTATACCAGATAATTTTAAAAAGGTAAGCTTTTGCTTACCTTACAATTACAACAACCGCGCCTCTGACTTCAAGCACATCGACCTCTCTGCCTGCGGAGATAACTTCTTTCCTTATCTCTACAGCCTCGGATTCGAGCTCGATAGGTTTGCCGTCTACATTAACGGTTATTTTTCCTGAAGCGGCCTGAGCTTCAATTGCAGCAGGGTCTTCGGCCTTGAGAGCTTTCACGACAGCGCCTGCGTCTTTTCTGAACCTGGGGCCCAGGATACCCATATTGGGTTTAACTTCTACTGGCACATATTCAAAGGAAGGAGCTCCTTCCATTAACTCAACTTCGGAGTTCGTAGCGCCTGCAATATCTCCTGTATCGATATTTGCATTGTATATCTCAAGCTTTTTCAGAGGGGCATTAAGTGCCATTCCCAGTTCAGACTTGTATCTGCGGACCTCACCTGTGATCTCCTTAATCAGTTCCCCTGCAGCTTCGGCTTCTTCATTTATGAAGCTTTCCTCTACTTCCGGCCAGGCCTGTGTATGGACACTCTCATCACTAAACCTTGAGTATAGTTCTTCCGCAAAGAAGGGTATAAAGGGTGCAAGCAGAAGCGAGAGAGTTTTAATTGTCCTGTAGAGCACATACTGGGCTGCTCTCCTGCTTTCGGGCTCATCGCCATAAAGCCTGCTTTTTACTAGTTCCAGATAGTTGTCAGCAAGGACTTCCCAGGCAAAACCTCTTATGGCTTTGAAGGTAGAATCAAACTGGTACTCATCAAACTCCTTTGTTGCAGTGTCTACAACTCTGTTAAGTTTACTCAGTAGCCACCTGTCAATTATGTGGAGAGATTCCACAGGGAAATTCTCGGCGTCTTCTTGTCCGAAGCCTTTCAGGTGAGACATTGAAAATCTATAGATACTCCACATCTTCTGAAGGAAGCGAGAAGCTGAGACCACGTCTTTCCAGCGGAACATTACATCCGAACCTGTGGACCCGCCAACTGCACCCCATTGCCTGAAAGCATCGGCACTGTATTGTGTGGTTACTTCTTCAGGAGAAATAACGTTTCCAAGGGATTTGCTCATTTTATGTCCATCAGGCCCGAGTACCATACCATTAATTACTATAGAGTCCCAGGGTTTCTTTCCTTCAAGGGCTAAACTCCGCAGGATTGTGTAAAAAGCCCAGGTTCTGATAATATCATGACCCTGTGGGCGGATCTGTGCAGGCAGGCGGAGGTCGTGCTCGCTTTCCCAGCCCGTGACGTGTAATGCCGTGATCGAAGAGTCCATCCAAGTGTCAAGCACATCGGTTTCGGGTTCAAATTCGGTTGAGCCGCAGGCGCAGGCTTTCTTCGGAACTGCTTCATTCGGGTCAATTGGAAGCCAGCTCTCTTCTGCAATCATTACTTCCCCGCACTTCTTGCAGTACCAGATCGGAATTGGGGTTGCAAATATCCTCTGTCTGGAAATGCACCAGTCCCATTCCATAGTGCCTGTCCAGTTCTGAAGCCTGACTTTCATATATTCAGGATACCATTTAATCTCATCTGCAGCTCTCAGGATACCATCGTTGTCGATTTTTACGAACCATTGGGGCTCCGAAAGGATTTCGATAGGAGTATCACAGCGCCAGCAAAGCCCTACATTCTGTTCCAGAGGCTTCTGGTTATAGAGGAAACCTGCGGCTTTCAGGTCAGCAATGACAGCTTCTCTGCACTCGGCAATGTTCAGGCCTTCATACTTGCCTGCTGCTTTTGTCATCTTTCCCTGTTTGTCGATGGCTTTTATAAGAGGGAGTCCGTATTTTGCCCACCAGCGTACGTCCTGCTTATCCCCGAAAGTACAGATCATAACAGCGCCTGTACCGAATTCAGGCTCAACATCCTCATCGGCAATCAGAGTAACTTTCTGGCCAAAGAGCGGAACTGTAATGTCCTGGCCTATGTGCTGGCTGTAACGTTTGTCTTCAGGGTTTACCGCAACTGCAACACAGGCTGCCATAAGTTCTGGTCTGGTGGTTGCAATGTCTACCTTGTCGAAGTGAACAAAGTTAAGCTTTGTTTGCCTTGTTTCATACTCGACTTCTGCAAAAGCAATGGCAGTTTCGCAGCGGGGACACCAGTTGACAGGATGTTCTTCGTGATAGATGTATCCGTTATTATACATCCTGACAAAAGATTTCTGTGTTTTTACAAAGTATGAAGGTTCCATGGTAACGAATTCGTTGCTCCAATCAACAGAAAAACCCAAACGCAGCATTGTTTTTCGCATCTTGTCGATATTTCCTGCAGTAAGTTCCCTGCACATCCTGCGGAACTCGGCTCGAGGAACCTGGTTTTTCGTTATCCCGTGAATTTCTTCAACCTTGACTTCAGTTGGCAAGCCGTGACAGTCCCAGCCCTGAGGGAACATTACATTGTACCCACGCATACGTTTGTATCGGGCAACAAAGTCAATATAGCACCAGTTAAGTGCGTTTCCGATATGGAAATTACCTGTAGGATAAGGAGGAGGGGTGTCGATAATATATTGGGGGCGGGTATCTTCCCCCCAGTTGAAATGGTACATGGAGAGGTTCCACTTCTCCATCCACTTTTCCTCAACCTCACTTGCATTATATTCTTTTGGGATTTCTGATTCTGTCATAAAGACACTCCATGATTGGGAAATAGTGTAAGAACTCTTGGGGTTTAGAGTGCTTGCGATTATTTAAATATATCTGGTTTTGTATGAAGTGAACATTTCTTCTTTTTCAATGCCCTATCCAGTATTTGACAGGTATATACATTTGACTTCTATTGATTGCATTTTTATCCGAAAAACAATTTTCATAAAATAAAATACTTACAATCAGTTATAATCTTACTATTGGCAGCATAGACTAACTTGTCAGCATATAGTAATGCTATTAGAAAGGAAAGCTGTCAGAAGGCTATAGTTCTCAAGAAAACTGTGTAATATTTTAGAATGGCCCAAAATAGAAATTGACTGAAACGAAAGCAGAAATAGATGCAAGTTAAAAAGTATAAAACAAAGTTCGGGTTAGATTCTGCTCGGATTCAGCTTAGAAAAAGCTAACTTCTTCTTTTTTCTATCCAATTTCTCTTCTTCCTGTGATCTGTACCAGTTATGCGTATTTCCATGCTTTGCGGATGTGCATTGCATTCATTCCCAGGCTCTGGGGTGGGTAAATATCATTTTCGGGTGTGTCGCCGATTGAGAGTACTTCCCAGGGTTCAAGTCCAAGTTGGTCAAGAGCCAGCTTGAAAAGTCGGGTGTCAGGTTTTTTGATCCTATGGTCGGAAGATAGAATTACGAAGTTAAATTGATCGTAAAGGTTCAGGAAGCGAAGTTCTTGTTCGGTAAAAACTCTCTGGGCATTGGAAACGATACACTTCGGGACATTTCGATATTTCTCAAGCAGGCGCAAACTCTGGGGATAGGCTTCAAGCTTTCTTAAGGATGCAGTCCTGAAGGTTCTGGCAGTTTCAACTCCAAGCCACTTGGGATCGATTTCCCGGAAAGCATTTTCGGCACAGATCTCTGTAAAAATTTCTTCAATGCGGATATCCGGGTGCTGATGGCCTGAATTTCCAAGTCTTTGTATTACTTTCCGTCTGTATTCTTCCCTGAGCCGATCAGGTTCGATTCTCACGCCCTGATAAAGCAGCCACCTGCTCAGTCTTTCGTTCGTTTCCCGGCTTTTCTCATCAGTCCTGATGTCAATAAGGGTTTTATAACAGTCAAAAATTAGACCTTTTATCTTTCCGTTTTGGAGCATAGGGACTCTCCTTCAGTTTTTCGGAATTTTTAGAGTTCTAGATTTCTATAATTATGACATCTATAATTCTGGCGTCTATAATTCTAGCTTCTATAATCTTGTCTTCAATTAATCACTTGATAATAGCTATCGTATATATATTTTACGTAAATATCTATATATTTAGTAAATAGCAATGTATAGTTTTTAATTCTATAGGTAATTAATTTTGTACAAGGACTGTGCAGAGGAAATATCTGGACCTAGATTATGGTTAGGTGAAAAAATTGATTTTCTATGGAAATCCATATTGCCCTATCTTCCTCTATCTAAACCATATACAGGAAGCCCAATAAAGGTAGATTGTGAGGAATATAAAAGAAAAGTACAATAGAGGAATTCTTTAGTTAGATAGATTCGTGTAAGAAGATATTTTCAAGATATAAAATCAAAGAAATATCAAATCTTGGGTGTAATATTAGCAGCAATAATGAGTTAGATGAAGTTTTGTAATCGTCTCATAAATTCCTTATTTTTTTAAATTCCTTACGCTTCCTAAAATATCTAATAGTTTAAACAAAATAAAATAAACAAACCAGGTCATCAAAACGACACACGTGAGTTTTAAAATCAACGTAATATCCATAAAAATCAACCTATAAAATCATCATATTTTTATATATTGCCCGAGAATTTTCTTCCAGTTTTATATTATATTCTATAAATATGAAAAATCTTTGCGATATTATTTGTAATATCTCCATTAACGAAAAATAAGATTCATTTTGTAGAATGTTTTCAAATAAAATAGATAGTTCTTTTATTTAAAGTTTTATTTAACAACACGAAGTTGGGTTTTTATATACAGAACTCATCTCAAAACTCACAATGCTTTTTGAATCTTTTATTTTTGTGACAAATCGAGCCTCTGATCATGAAAGCAATCCTGAATAATTCTGACAATTGAGAAAAATGGGTTTTGGGATGAGCTCTTTTATAAAAGTATAAAGCGTATTGTTAAATCCCTGTTTAAATTCAAAAGATAGGTAGTCTTCATAATAAAGGGAAAAAAGATTAAATAAAAAATTTGGGAATTTACTGCCTTATTGAAAAAATTTTGATTTTTCATTCCAGTTACTCATTCAGACCGAACTGTTTCCATGCCTCTTCAATATGCATGGTGCGCATTCCAAGTTTTTTTGCAGGCACTAGATCGTTTTCGTTAGAATCTCCTATTGACATAACGCACTTGGGTTCGAGTTCAAGGTCCATCTTTTTGAGCGCAGTCATAAAAATCCTGAGGTCAGGTTTCTTGTACCCTACGTCTGATGAGAAGATAACAAAGTCAAAATAATCATGGAGCCCGAGGAACCTGAGTTCCAATTCGGAAAAAACTCTTTGACCATTAGAAATTATGCACTTCGGGATATTTATACAGTGTTCAATTAATTTTATGCTCTGAGGGAAAGCTTGGAGTTTTCGTATAGAAGCTGCCCTAAAAACCCTTGAAGTCTCTACTCCAAGACTTTCTTCGTCAATTTTCCAGACCGAATTCTCCCTGCAAATCTCTGCAAAGATTTCCTCTACCTTTATCTCGGGATATATTTCCTTGGAGTTCTCCATTTTCTGCCTGACCTTAAACATATACGTTTCCCACAGTTTTTCAGGCTTTATCTTTACTCCCTCATAGGCGAGCCACGCGCTCAGCACTTGATACGTCTCCAAGCTATGTTCTTCGGTACGAATATCAATTAGGGTCTCGTAGCAGTCAAAGATAACCCCTTTTATATGGCAGCTCTCAAATGCCTTCTCTCCTTTTTCTGGGGAATGACTCAAAAATGTAACCTTAGTTTCACCCTTTTCAAGCTTGTAATCGTTAGAGATGATTTTTCCTCCCACACCCTTAACTAAACAGTTACCTAATTGCTTTTTATTTTACTTAACTATCTTTCATTTACTTAATTAACTTTTTTCAGTTAATTAGCTTCTTCCTTTACTTAATTGCCCTTTATCCTTATCTAATTGCCTCTTATTTTTCAGTCAATTGGCCTTTATTTTTTATTCTGTCGGTTTTTATCTTTTGTTAATTGCTTCTAAGCATTCACGTGCTTCTTTAATCAAATAATTTCTATAGTCTCCTCGATGAAGCCTGGCCGAACGGAGAAGTCCTATACTCATAAAAAAAGGCAAAACTTCAGTAACATAGTTAAAATTCTTTTCATTGCTACTGTATTCCCAGAGAAAATTTCCTATATACGGTTCGGCTTTCCATCCTCCCCCTCTGTGCAGTTCAAACTCATTTTTAATTTCTGCGGTGAGAATCCCGAGATCTCTTACTGGATGCGCGTGAAACCAGGAACTTTCAAAGTCAAGTGCATAAGGCTGACCTTTACAAAAGATATAATTGGAAGGAGTAACGTCCCTGTGAACCATGCAGCCGTACTCCCTGTTTAGAAGAGGACTGTACCACCATTGCCCAAGCAGTCTATTGAAAGTCTCTCTGATGTTACTATCCAGTTTCAGATGGTCCAGCACTTCATGATAATTTCCGAACTCTTTTTCCTTATTGTAGGAAGATTTTGTATGCTCATGCAGATGTCTAAGCATATGCGCAACAGCAGCAAGTTTTTCATAAAGTTTTTCTTCATGACTGAAGTACCACGCCAGAGATTTTCCAGGTATATGTTCGGTTACAAGGGCGCAATTGAACTTCTTATTGATTGCAAGCGGCTTTGCAACATTTATTACAGAAGCAGCCTTTTTAAGATTCAGATATTCGTTCATCATGCCTTTGTAAGGGTTATAATCTTTCAACTGACCGGTAGGCTCAGCAAAAAACTTTGCCATAACGCTAAAGTGTTCACCCTTGAAATGATACCTGCAGACCGTATGGGATGACTTGTACTTATAAACATCAACAGAGCAATTTTTATTCTTGAGCCGATGCCCGACAACTTCTTCAACAAGCCAATCCCTGAATGGGTCCCCGAGGCTTAAAGTATTAACATGGAGTGATGCCACCTCAAATTACCCCCACTTTTCCAGAACTCCCACAGTTGTATGTTTTTCCGCAATATAATCCCATCTCAAGTTAATTTTTGTAATTGAGTAGTTTTTTGTAATTGAGTAGTCGCCAATTTTAAGATTTGATTATCCAATACTTACAACAGTATACTATAGTTTGGATATTTTATATTGTTATTGGTGTTTAACTGCAAGGAGCTTATTCTTCTTTCTCAAGTTTGGACCCGCCGATGGCAGCTGTGTTATTGTATTCTATTTCTTCCCAGTACTCCTGTAAGGCGAGTCCCTGAGCTTGATTTTTACAATCCACTTTGCTTACATCTACGAAATGTGGAATATAACCTTAATTTTTTGATAAGCTTAATATTTATATATAATTAATATTTATCTCTCTTCTAATATTATATTCGCTAAATACTACTGTCGTAGCGATACAATTTGGAGCAGTTTCACCGACGTATAAATTAGCGACATATAATATGAGGATAATTTTACCAATAGTATTCTACAGATAAATTTGACTTGTTAATTGGTAAGATTATATTTAAGCAGTGTATCTGCTAATGGAAATGAGTTGAAAAACTAACAACTTTAGATTCTACCATATAAATAAAAACTTGGGGTGTAAACAAATGGGGAAACAAATGATTGATAGAATTAAAAAGACACTGACTATTTTATCGGTAGTTCTTTTTGTAGTGTCAATAACAGCTGCTGCAGTAAGTGCAAATGACGGTTACAACCGTGGTGACTATGGTCATCATGGCGGCTACGATCATCATCGCGGTGGCTACGATCATCACCACGACGGCTACGATCATCACCACGGCAGCTACGACCATCATGGCGGCTACAATCATCACCACGGCGGCTACGGTCATCATGGCGGCTACGATCATCACCGCGGTGGCTACGGTGGCCATCACGGCGGTTATAGGTAATTAATAATCCTGAATGAAGATAGTAGTTACTGCAGTATGACAATATCTAATCTCAATATTAAAAACTAAATACTATGGTCATGAAGCTCTGTTATAGCTAATTACTAAATTTCTCATTAGCTAAGAGAAGAGATAAACACAGAATACACGGAAAGCACGGAGACTTTCCGTGCGCTTTTTTCCTTTCTGCAGTACTTTTGAAGAGTACACGGTTCATATATACGTTTAAAATTAATTTTAGTATGTATGTACTTGACTGTTCTTTTCTTTAATGTGGATCCAAAATTGAGATTTTGACATATTTTGGAATGAATGCACTAGAGTAATTATTAATAATATGAAATTTTGAGAAGCAATTTTGAGTTTTGGGATTAACCATTAATAAATAAGCAGGTGAATAAAGCCATTATTAAATAGAGCCTGAAAGGATTTCAGGCCTTATAATATCCAATTTCTTCTTTTGTAAGGTAACACGCAGGGTCATCTGCCCAGACATTCCCGTATACGGCTTCGGCCCGTACTCTGAAATTACCATTGCAAACATCAAGCCATTTGCATTGCGCACAGCGGTCTGCGTGGGCTTTTATCAGGGGTTTACGGTTTTTAAGCCCGGCCATGAGTTCATTAGTTAGGTCAGTCCAGATTTCACTGAATGGGCGTTCCCGCACATTTCCAAAAGAATAGTGTCTCCAGAATTGGTCGGCATGTACCGCTCCGTCCCAGGATACGCAGCCTATACCTATCCCTGAGGAATTGCCCTGGTTCATGGAGAGAAGTTCAAATACTTCGGCAGCTCTCTCCGGATTTTTTTTAAGGAGCTTCATGTACAGGTAAGGCCCGTCACAGTGGTTGTCAACAGTCAGGACTTCGGCAGGAAAACCTTTTTCGTGGAGTATTCTTGTCCTCTCGAGTATTAAGTCTACAGCTTGCCTGGATTCTTCAAGGGAAAGATCTTCGCTTACCATTTCTGAACCCCTACCTGCGTAAACCAGATGATAAAAGCATATTCTGGGAATTTTTTCTTCTTCAAGCAGATCAAAGATTGCAGGAATATCCCTGACATTTTGCTTGTTAATGGTAAAACGCAAGCCCACCTTTATGCCTTCTTCCTGGCAATTGTGAAGCCCCTTAATAGCTGCGTCAAATGCTCCTTTCATGCCCCTGAACTTGTCATTTGTTTCCCTTATTCCATCCAGGGAGACTCCTACGTAAGAGAGTCCTACGTCCTTCAGCTTCTTTGCCAAGTCCCGGTCTATGAGTGTCCCGTTTGTGGAAATCACAGCCCTCATTCCCTTCTCACGGGCATAGGCTGCAAGCTCAGGCAGGTCTTTTCTCATCGTTGGTTCTCCTCCGGAGAAAAGAATCACCGGGCTCCCGAAACTTGCAAGGTCATCGATAAGAGCTTTGCCCTCTTCAGTAGAAAGCTCGTTTTCAAATTCTATATCTTTTGCCTGAGCATAACAATGGACACACTTCAGGTTGCAGCGACGGGTCATATTCCAGACCACAACTGGCTTTTTATCTTTTGAAAATTGGAGTAAATGAGAGGGAAGCCTCTTTGATTCCCTTCCATAGCGAAGGGCATCAGATGGTTCCACTGTTCCACAGTAAAGTTTTGAAATACCTATCATGTCTATCAAAATCTCAAAGCTGGTTCTTTATAGCCTTTAACAGGGCTTCAAAAGTGAACTCGTCGGGAATTACGTTCGCATTAATTCCATATTTCCTCAGTGTGTTCCCTGTAGGCGTTCCTATAGCTCCTACCACGGCCATGTTGAGAGACTCTTTTATAGTTTCCTCTGATCCCAGCTCTTTCGCATGTTTCATAAAGCCTTTTACCATCATCGAGCTTGTAAAAGCAAAAGCATCCACTTCCCCTGCAAGTGTGCGTTCGATCAGTTCTTTCTGATCTGTTCCTTCAGGGATGCTGAGCGTGTACACGTGAGTCTCATTGACAATAGCCCCGCATTTTTCAAGTCCTTCTATTAAAACTTTAGCTCCAAAAGCGCTCCTGGCAAGCTCTACAGTTTTTCCTTTTACTTCAGGGCAGAGAGCTTCTACAATTCCTTCGGAACTGTAATCTCCTGGCAGGAAAGAATTGTCAATTCCTATTTTTATGAGTTCCTTTTCCGTATTAGGTCCTATTGCTATTACCCTAGTTTTTTTAAGTGATGTAATAAAATTTTTCTTTTCAGTTTCCGAGAGCTTGTTAAGGGTAAAGGTTATTCCATTTGCACTGGTAAAGATCACGTAGTCAGACATTCCAGTAAGAACTCTCTGCAAGAAAGGTTCAAATCCCTCATCTTTCATTCCTTCAAGCCGGATCATGGGGGCATATATTGGTTCAAAACCGTAGTCTTGCGCAAGTACTTTTGATTTTTCCCTGTAGCTTTCTGGCCTCATGATTGCAATGACAGGCCTTCTTTCTTCTGCCATATTTCCCTCTCCTGTTATATCCTGTTCTTTCCGTGCTGGGTTAAAAAGCCGCTCCTGTCCGCTGTTCCCCTAGGATTTCTTGCAGGCGTACTACATCGCCTACAACTGTAATGGCTGGAGCCTTTACTTTTCTTTCCTCTGCCAGACTGGCAATATTTTCAAGGGTTCCCACAGTTACTCTCTGGTCAGGCCTCGTTCCTCTCTCAATAATTGCAACAGGTGTCTGAGGGTCCTTCCCATGTTTCATTAACTCTTCTGCGTTCCGGCCGAGCATTTTCACGCCCATAAGGATTACAATTGTTCCTCCGAACTTTGCAAGGGTTTCCCAGTCAAGTCCACTCTCTTCTTTTGTGGGATCTTCGTGCCCGGTTATGAACGTGACCATCGAGGTACTTTCCCTATGGGTTACCGGAATTCCTGCATAAGCAGGCACTGCAATTGCAGAAGTGATCCCTGGCACGACTTCAAACTCAATGCCTTCAGTTACAAGCACCTCGGCTTCTTCTCCGCCTCTCCCGAAGACGTAGGGATCGCCTCCTTTAAGCCTGACTACCATCTTTCCTTCTTTTGCTTTCTGCACAAGCACTTCATTAATCTCAGTCTGGGTCATAGTGTGGTTGCCGGCATATTTTCCAACATCGATTTTTTCCGCACTTGCCGGCATTGAATCCAGAATAGCTTTTCCAGGAAGCTGGTCATAGATAATTACTTCAGCACTGTCAATTAGACGGCGGGCTTTCAGGGTAAGAAGCTCTGGATCTCCAGGACCTGAGCCTACAAGGTAAACTTTTCCGTAATTTCCTGACATATTAATGACGTTTCCTTTTTTCCTTTATATTTCCCGATAGACGATTTTTATCTCTCAGCATGCTTTCTTCATATCTTTTGGATAGTTATATCCTGGCTGGGGGAGCTCGATTGATGGTCATCACTTTTAAAGAAGAAAGCATGTCTTCTTAAAGGGAAGATTGATAGAAATGTAAATCTGTAGGATTTAAAGGGCTTTTATAATAAATACTATCCCATCTTAACATATTATTATCTATGGACTCTTTATATTGGATCTTATTTATTCATCTATATGAGATCCTGTTTCTGAAATGCAACTGTTGGGCTTCAACAGTTGCGCCGGTTGATCATGCCAGATAGGGGTTCGTGACAAGCTCCTCAAACTCAAACATTGCCCCGTTTTCGATCAAACCTTTTTTGAAAAGGTTTGCGCTTAATCCTTTTCAAAAAAGGCTTGCGGTCAAAAGCTTCTTTTGAAACGGTTTGTGATGCAGTTAAGATGATGGTAATCAATAAATACCTCTTAAGTAATTACTGAGTTCGATATGCTGCGCATAATTTTTCTTGGTACTGGAGGCTCTCTGCCTACTCGCAATAGAAACCCGTCCGCAGTAATGGTTAATCGGGAAGGAGAGCTCATTCTGTTCGACTGTGGAGAAGGCACCCAGCAACAGATGATGCGGGCAAAGACGGGAATGATGAGCCTGTCCTCTATTTTTATCAGTCATTTCCATGCGGATCATTTCCTGGGAATCCCTGGCCTAATCCAGACAATGTCTTTCATGGGAAGGAAAGAGCCTCTTCTGATTTACGGCCCTGAGGGGACAATGGAATTTACTGAGCTTTTTAAAGCTCTTGGCTACTTCAACCTTAAATACGAAGTCCGAGGAATCCAGTTAAAACCAGGAGATATTGTGGAAAGAGAAGAATATGTGATCCGAGCTTTAAAAACCGAACATAGTATTTCAAGCCTCGGATATGCCCTTATAGAAAATCCCCGCCCAGGGCGTTTCCACAGAGAAAGAGCAATCGAACTGGGTGTTCCTCCTGGCCCTCTTTTCGCAAAATTACAAAAAGGAAACACGGTAGAAGTTAATGGAAAGCTTGTAAAACCGGAAGATGTAATGGGAGCCTTAAGGCCAGGAAGGACTGTTGTATACAGCGGGGATACAAGACCCTGTGAGTCCGTTCTTGAGGCCAGTCGGGGTGCAGATGTGCTGATCCATGACGGCAGTTTTGCGGATGAAATGGCAGATTGGGCGGAAGAGTCAAAACATTCGACAGCAGGGGAAGTCGCAACCCTAGCAAAGGAGGCTGGGGTCAGGAAGTTAATCCTTACCCATATCAGTTCTCGGTATACTGATGACGCCGAACCTCTTCTGATTGATTCGAAAAAAGTGTTTGAAAATGTAATTATAGCCGAAGACCTGATGGAAATTGAAATCCCTTATAGGTCGAAATAAGACTTAAATCTTTTTTATTCAAAAAATTATAGTTACAACGAAAGTATGGATTATTCTGTGCAGAATCAGAATAATTCAGACGAGAGTCCAATCCAGTTTTTTGTTTTCAGCATCGTAAAGCGTGACATGCATGGTTTTGTCTTCTACTTCATAGATAGGCTTGACTCCTAAGTAAAGAGTGTCTCCATAACTAATATTGAGATCATTATTTACTCTTCCGAAATACACTCTGCCTTTTGTGCTGTTTTCTTCTACCGTTATACCTTTCCACATCAGGTTCTGGATCACATTTATAACTTTACACTCAAATCGGTCGACTTCACGTATCTCATTCATGGGGATCCCTTTTAATTCTTATTTCTTATCTGGTTAAGAGTTTATTAAACTCATTTCTGTTAGAAAATAACGATTTTTATACATAAAATTGTTCCTGTTCTTTCAGGCAAAAAGGGTATGTAAAAAACACTATACTCAAAAAGATTTATATTTTAAACAAAAACTTTTCCAAAAATTATCTAAAAAAGTGTGTTACTTTTTTAGAAATAAATACCTTGAATTTCATACTTTAACAGTATTTACCTTTCCTCTAGCTTAAATATAAAGTTCAGAAGGACCCTGGAGGGCATATTTCCTGCCAAGTTTTGCAAGCGCGTTTTCAAAATCCTTACTTGCTACTACTTCCCGATCTTCTATTATTGCTTGGTGAAGAGCGGTTTTTAAAACTTTTTCCACAAGGTCTCTGCCTGAAAGTCCATTTGTTTTCTTTGCAAGTGATCGGAAGTCACAGTCCTCTACCTGCAAGGGGAAGGTTTTTACATTTGATTCAAAAATCTTGATGACTTCTTCTTCTCCGGGAAGAACGAATTCAATCTCTTCTTCGAACCTGCTTCTTATAGCTGAATCCAGGGAATAAATCCTGTTTGTGGAGCAAATGGTACATACCCCATCACGTTCCACAATGCCATCCATTTCGGTTAGAAGAGCGTTTACAATTTCGCTTACGTCTCCCCTCAGCTCCTGGTATTTTCGATCCAGGGCTATGGCATCAAGTTCGTCAATAAAGATTATACAAGGAGCCATCTCTTCTGCTCTGTCATAGAGCTGGTGGATTTGGCGAGCCCCGTCTCCCACATATTCTCCTATCAGCTGTGTAGCCTTGACAGGTATGATGGGAACATCGGTTTTGTTTGCAAGAGCCTTTGCAAGCATAGTTTTTCCGGTACCTGAAGGACCGAAAAAGAGGATATTTCTTGGCGCCCATTTCCCAAAGCGTTCGGGCTCTTCAAGAAAGCGTTCGATCAGCCTGCATTTTTGCTTTGCAAGTTCCTGCCCGATTACGTCTTCAAATTTAACGCTACTCTTTATTTCTGCCGAGGAAGGAAGCCCGTTTTCTTCTTCAGTTACAATAATTGAAGTTGAACTTCCTATCATGGATTCTGCAGGTTCCACATCTATGATGCGGTAGGCAAAATCCGGGAACATCCGTCGGTCAAAGAGATAGTCTCCCTTGCGGGCAACATATCCGTTCCACTGTTCCCGGGCATAAAATTCAAAAACATCCCTATTTTCAATAACAGGATATTCGTCCATCATGCCGCTTAACGGATAACCTTCAGGCTTCAGGATCAGAAGCTCGGAGGTAGATTTCCCAAACTCGGTATTATTTTCATGATTCTTTTTCGCGTTCACTCTTTGTGAGACTGGTCGCACTTTGTTATCAACTCGAATACTTTTCTATACCTCTATAGTAATCCGAAGAGCTAATAAAACTAACCCCCTAAACTAGGCAAAATATTCGACTGCGAAAGGCTCATCTTCTTCTTGGAGCTGAGACACTGGCTTCTAGAAATCTTGCTTTTAAGCTTCTCCCGGAGGAACCATTTACAAGGTTTCTTTTCAGGGACTCAGACAATCAGGTATCATTATATATTCATATCTTCAATGTAACTATGTATATGTCTTGTGGGACATTGTATAAGTGTAAAATATTTATATGAGTATTCAAATAAGTCATTTGTTATTTGAAATATATTTGAATCAAAAGTTCTGTAAAATAATGGGTTTTCTAAAGATTCATTATAGAGCTTTGAGATTATAGCATTATAGTCCTTTATAGTGCACAAGAAGGTACGATCTAAAAGAGAAAACTAATATATTAGATAAATAATATAAAACTCATAATTATTGAATCAAAAGTTATTTTCAAACATGTTTGAAAATCTACCAATAACTTTGAGTAAATTATATGATTAGTATGTATATGTATTGATTCTTAGAATTGTACAGTGATATTACATCAGTAATACAGCAAACTAACGACTTTAAAAATTTCAGTACCTAAATAAGGTAATTTCAGAGTATGATTTTTATGTTTACTATGGAGAATACTGAAGGTTTCGACCAAAAAACTCTTGATAAGATGAACGCTGAAGTCAAAAAAACTATGAGCAAGCACGATCCAAAATCAAAAAACTATAAAAAATTATTTGAACAAATTGAGGACCAGGTCTTCGATAAATACTGTTCCGAGGTGTTCAGGCCCTCTCTCAAACTTTGATAATTTCCTGTAGTAGATTTACCGCTAAGTAAATCCTGTGAAGGTGAATTTTCTTTTATTCTATTCTATTTGATACGAAAGTGCTTTCAAGTACTTTCATTTATTTGTACCTGTACTCAAAGAATATCATGTGCATTTTTACTAATCCTTATAGAACTTTCAATAATTTTTATATTCATCAATCTTTGCATTATTTATCATTGTATCTATTAGATTAATTTCTATTACCTGTATTCTGTTACCTGAATTTCCCCTGCCTGTATCTTTCTCTATATTCTAATTCTCTTGCTCTTTTTCGGTTTAATTTGTACCAATAACTTTTTTATATTCCTGCCTCTTATTTCCAATTATGTCTCTTTGCAGCAAAACTAGAATTTTGAGTCTTTTCCTTCTGATTATGCTTTTGTTTGCCCCCATAGCAGGGGCAGTCTCAAATGCAGGCAATATCAAAAAAGCCGATCCCTATAAAGCGCCTGAGAACTCTACTACAAATAACAATCTCTTTGCAGAACTGAGTACAAAAGCCGAGCTTTATAACACGAATTTTGATAAAGTTCCTGGGGTTCTGCAGAGACTTGTAGCCAGTGAGGAAATTGCCGGGAAAATCAAACTTGAGAACGGCGAGATGCTTTATGTGACTTTACTAATGGGAGGAGGAAAAATAAGGGATTTCTATAGTTATGCCACTCCTAATGATCCTAACTCAAAGTTTGGGCCTTCCATTACAGTGGAAACCGATGAAAAAACCGTAAAAAAAGTGCTTGATTCGGAAGAGCCCTTAAAAGAAGCAGTGAAAAGCATGAATGATGGCTCTCTAAAGGTAGAAACTGAAGGAATTTTCCGAAACATGATGCTCTCAACTTTAAAGGCATTTTATAAATAAAATAACCTTTTTTGATCTCAAAAAAATAATTAATTTGAATTCTCCTTCCCTTTTCGGGAAAAGAATTCAATTTTTTTAAAACTACTAATTTGTTTTCAGAAAAATCCTAATTCTTGAATTGTTTTCAGAGTTCCTGATTTTTTTCTTTCTGAACCCTGATTTTGGATCAATGTTTGACAATCTCTCCGGGATATGTATATCTTCCTTTTTCCATTATCACGCCAATGTTTATACTTGTATTGATGCCGGTATGCACGTCATCTCCCATAATGACTCCGAGTTTTCTCCTACCCGAGTCAAGAATCCTGCTTTTTATCATGACTTTTATGTTTTTCCCATCATGGCGGAGATTTGCAACCTTTGTACCAGCTCCGAAGTTGCAGCGGCATCCAATAATGCTGTCTCCAACATAGCTTAGATGTCCCACATGAGTATTTTCCATGATAATCGTATTTTTTATTTCAACGGCATTTCCTATCCTGACGTGGTTCCCTATTGCGGTGGAAGGGCGGATAAAACAGTTAGGCCCTATATCACAGTTCTCTCCTATTATCACTGGGCCTTCGATATAAGAGCCGCTTCTGATAAGAGTGCCTTTTCCGATTACAACCTCCCCTTTTATGGTTGCATTCGGTTCCACGGTACCCTCACAACTTCCCTTAAGGTCTTTCAGGAGGTATTCATTTGCTTTAAGGAGGTCCCAGGGATACCCTATATCTATCCATCTGCCTTCCAGGGGACTGTAGCCTACGACTGCTCCACTATCGATCAGCATCTGGATAGAATCCGTAATCTCGAATTCATTTCTCACTGAGGCCTGGGTTCTGTCAATAAAATCAAAAATGGATTGCCTGAAGAGATATATTCCGGCGTTGGCAAGGTTAGTTGGAGGATTTTTAGGCTTTTCTATTATCCTGACAACTCTATTATTCTCAGTTTCAAGCACTCCGAAATCCGATGGGTTTTCTACCTCTTTTACGCAGATGACCGCTTCTTCTGTCCTTGAAACCAGGGCTTTTAAGTCCTCCTGTCCTATGAGCATGTCTCCGTTGAGTACAAGAAAAGATCCATCAACATAGCCTTTTGCACAGCCTATTGCATTTGCAGTCCCTAGCTGCTCTTTTTGCTGTACATACTCTATGCTTACTCCCCATTTGCTTCCGTCTCCGAAGTACTCCTTTATCTGCTCTTCGAGATAACCGGTAATGAAGACAAAACCTTCAATGCCTGCTTCTATAGCTGAATTAAGTATATGCTCGAGGATGGGCTTATTTGCAACCTGGAGCATGACTTTAGGACAGCCGGAAGTCAGAGGTTCCATCCTTGTGCCTTTGCCTGCCACAAGGACAACCGCTTTCATTTAAGTGCCTCCTTTACTATCTTTTCAACCATCTCGAATATCTCATCAACATTTTCCCTGGCTTCAGCCGTGATTCTAACTTTTGCTTCCGTTCCCGAGGGGCGGACAAGTACCCAGCCGTTGTCCATTTCTACGCGAATGCCGTCAATATCAAGTACTTTTCCCAGAGGCTCGAGTTTATCCTTCACTTTTTCCATAAACTCTACCTTTTTCTCGTTTGCACAGGGTAGAGCTCCTCTTTTTGTAGCATACTTGGGAAGCTCTTCTCGAAGTTCGCTTAATTTCTTTTCCTTGACAATCTCAACAAGTCTTGCGGCTGCATAAATTCCATCCGGGCAGTAGGAAATCTTCGGGAAAATCCAGCTTCCTGAGGGTTCGCCTCCATAGATAGCACCGCATTGTTTTATGCCCTCTGCGACGTAAACATCTCCTACTCTTGTCCTTACAATCCCCGAACCCTGAAGGGAATCGTCAACCATCATCGAAGTGTCCACAGGCACGACAACCGTTCCTTTCTTACCATTGCACTCATATAGCCCGAAAATTGCAAGCAGTTCGTCGCCTGATACAAAATTGCCTTTCTCGTCCACAGCCATCATCCTATCCGCATCACCGTCATGCGCTATTCCGAGATCGGCTCCAAAATCCACAACAGCTTTTTTGAGCAAGGAAAGGTTTTCATCGGTTGGCTCCGGATTTCTTGCAGGGAAATGCCCGTCAGGTTGAGCATTCAGGGTTATTACCTCACAGCCCAGTTCCTGAAGAAGATAAGGGCTAATTGTCCCTCCTGCTCCACAGCCGCAGTCCAGTACTATTCTCAGGCTAGAGCTTCCGACGAGCTTTTTGATCATGTTCATATGAGCCTGGATAGCATTTCCGTCTTCTTCGAATTTGCCTATCTGGTTCCAGGGAACCCTGGAAAAATCCGCATTTTCAATCGCTTTTTCAATTTCGTCCTGTTGAGCTGAGTCAAAGGCCATGCCGTCAGGATTCCAGAGTTTGATCCCTACATACTCAGAAGGGTTGTGGGAAGCTGTAACCATTACACCGCACTCGTATTCTCTGGCTGCATAAGCCAGGGTTGGGGTACTAACAAGACCTATCTCTGTAACACTACAGCCTGCTGCAGTCAGTCCTGCAATCAGGGCATGCTCGATCATAGGGGCCGAAACTCTTGGGTCCCTTCCTATAACTGCAGTCTTTTTCCGGCTTCCCAATACAAGCCCTACATTAAGTGCAAGTTCGGGCGTGATTTCTTTGTTTGCTATCCCTCTTATTCCTGAAGATCCGAAGAGTTTCATATTTCCCATTCCGAAGTTTCCTGAAGTGTATTTTCTTGATTCTATGATTTTTTATTTTCAGTCTTTCCGTTATTCCACGGTGACACTTTTTGCAAGATTGCGCGGCTTGTCAATCGAGCATCCCCGTGCAAGAGCAGTATAATAAGCAAGCAACTGGAGGATTACAACACTGAGCAGCGGAGAAAGCAGTTCGCTACTCTGAGGAATCGTTAGGACAACATCCGCATATTTTCCGATCTCGGTGTCTTTGTTATCGGCTACTGCAATAACCGTAGCATCTCTAGCTTTTACTTCCTTTATGTTGCTTAGCACCTTATCGTAAGTCTGCCCTCTTGTTGCAATTGTAACTACAGGCGTTCCTTTCTCAAGGAGAGCAATCGGCCCATGTTTAAGCTCACCTGCGGCAAAACCCTCAGCATGCAAGTATGAAATCTCTTTTAACTTGAGAGCTCCCTCAAGGGCAATCGGATAGTTAAGGTGCCTGCCAAGGAAGAAGTAGCTCTTTGCTTGAGCAAAATTCTCTGCACATTCCTTGACTACTTCTTTCTGGCTAAGGATCTGCTGAATCTGACCTGGTATTTTTCTTAGATCCGTAATAAACCCTTTAACATAATTAGGACTTAGCTTGCCTCTTGAAAGGGCGAACTTTACGGCAAGCAAATATAGAAGTGTAAGCTGGGTACTGAATGTCTTGGTCGCTGCGACTCCTATTTCAGGCCCTGCTCTGGTATAGAGCACACTGTTAGTTTCTCTCGTAATGGTGCTTCCTACAACGTTTGTAATTGCAAGTGTAGGGCAGTGGTAGGACATTACTTCCCTGACGGCCGCAAGGGTGTCTGCAGTTTCTCCTGATTGGGTAATTGCAATGGCAAGAGTCCCATCACTTATAACCGGGCTTCTGTACCTGTATTCCGAGCAGATATCTATATCGCAGTGAATTCCTGCAAGCTGCTCAAAAAGGTATTTTCCAAGCAATCCTGCGTGCCAAGAGGTTCCACATGCCAGAATCTGGACTCTTGAGAGCTTCTTTATCTCATCCTCGGTCATATTAAGTTCTTTAAGTGATATCGTTCCTTCAAGCTCCGAAAACTTACCTGCGAGTGTATTATGAATAGCACTAACCTGCTCGTGGATCTCCTTAAGCATGAAGTGTTCGTAACCGGCTTTTTCAGCAGCTTCAAAGTCCCATTCAATCTTTTCTATCTTCTTTTCTCGGATCTTTCCTTCCCTGTCAAAGATCTCTACACTGGTAGGAGTCAGAACTGCGGTTTCAAAGTCATTTACGAAAATGACATCCCTTGTATAATTCAAAAAAGCTGTTACATCCGATGCAGCAAAATTTTCTCCATTGCCAAGTCCTATAACAAGTGGGCTGTCTTTCCGGGCAAGCACGAGTTTTCCCTGTTCATCAGCACAGAGAACTGCAAGGGCATAAGAACCTTCAATCTCTTTTAGCGCTTCTCGGAGTCCTGTAAGAAGTTCACATTTTGTTTCTGTTCCCTCAGGCTTCCCGTATATGTGTTTATGCAGGAGGTGTGCGACTACTTCAGTATCGGTTTCAGATTTAAATTCATATCCTTCTGCAGTCAGTTGCTCTTTCAATGCCATATAGTTCTCTATGATTCCATTATGCACAACCGAAATCTTACATGGATTTCCAGAGTTATGGGGGTGAGCATTTATTGTGCTGGGTCGCCCGTGAGTTGCCCAGCGGGTGTGCCCTATTCCAATGTTGCCACTTATTTTTTCTGGAATTATGGCTTCAAGGTTTATAATTTTCCCTACTGATTTATATGTGTCAATTCCGCTGCCCAGAACCGAAATTCCAGCAGAATCATATCCACGGTACTCGAGTTTTTTGAGTGATTCTATGATGACAGATGCAGCAGAATTTTCTCCTGCATATCCTACGATTCCACACATTTTTTCCACCTTTTTGGGATTAAAGAACCACTGAATGACGGGATAGATCTCTGTATATGGTGTTTCCAGATTCAACCTGGCAGTCAACAGCGATTGTTACTCCGGCTTTCAAAAGTACGCGGTTCCCAATCCGGTTATCGTCTCCAAAGATGGTGCCGAGTTTTGGAGCCCGATGAATAGTTCCGTTCATAATGATCGACAAGCCTTCTTTTTCTTCAACAAAGAAACCTGAGCCAATTGTATTGTTGCTTCCAATTATGGAATTTGAGATCTGCCCGTGTGAGTATATCCTGCAGTCATTCATTATTATACTATTCTGAATTTCGGTAAATGATCTGATTGATACATTGTCTCCTATTGTTGTGGAGGGCAGAATAACTACATTGGGGCCTATATCACAATTCTCCCCTATGACAACAGGGCCTACAATATAAGTTCCTGAGCGAATCCTAGTATTCTTTCCTATTGCTACTTTCCCGCTTATTACAGCCCCCTCTTCCAGTCCTCCTTCAAGCCTTAGGTTCCTGGCGGAATTTAAGACTATGGCATTTGCTTTTAATAGATCCCAGGCATGGACCGCATCAAGCCATTTTGATTCGGTAGGAACGGAAGTAATGATTTTCCCTTCGTCAATCATAAGCTGGAGGGTATCGGTTATTGCATATTCCCCATTTTCGGATATAGGAGTCTTTTCGATAGTTTCAAAGACTTGCGGAGTAAAAACATAAATTCCGGTATTTACGATACGGCTTAGGTCTCCAGGCCTTTTTTCTATAATCTTTGTAACTCTCTTCTTTTCTTCTAGAACCACGCCGTAGCCTGCGGTCTCTTCCATCCGAACGGTCAGAAGGCTTGCATCTCCCTCATAATTGTTCAAAAGATCTGCAATAGTTTTCGGTTCCACAAGGTTATCTCCATTAAGCACGAGAAATTCCGAGTCCTCGGGGACGATCCACTTTTTTGCTTGTTCAATTGCGTGTGCAGTACCTAACTGAGCTTTCTGTTCAACGTACTTTATTTTTACTCCGAAATTCAGTCCGTCTTCAAAATAGTCCATTATGCGTTCTTTTTTATATCCAACAATTAATATTATCTCAGTTATCCCATTTTTTTCAAGCGAATCTATTACATGCTCTAGAATAGGCCTATTGGCTATAGGAAGCATGACTTTTGAACGAGTCAGAGTAAGAGGCCTGCAGCGCAGCCCTTCTCCTGCTGCAAGGATGATAGCTTTCATAAATTTAAAGAACCTTTTTTAGAATTTATACATTACCTTCAGAAGTTTTGGATGAAATATGTTGCATAAATATATCTCAGATGTCTTGCTGTATAAGGGATAACTAACGATAAAAAAGTAATCCTCTATAATTAAAAAATAAGTTCTCCATATTGATGAACAACTCCAGTATCTAAACTGTAAAATGTGGTGAAATTTTATCCTCTATCCCTGCTTTTATAGGAAATTTCTCTCTTCTTAACTACTCAAAAATTATTTATTTTATAACTCAGATATACATTTCCTACCTTTATATCTTATGCCTCCTAACTCTTGGAATTCCGGGCAATTTTTTAAGAATTCTTCCTACTAGAATTTTGATTAACTATTGTATATTTATTATACATTTTGGGCAACTTATGAAAAATATTAATACAACTCTTACGATTTTTCTGAACAATTTATGCTTCTTCATAAAAGTATAAAGCAAGAAACTTTGGATATCATTGAAACGCCTAAAACTAAAATTTAAAAAATTATTGTACTTATGAGTAGCTGTACTTCGAGAATAATTGCGCTTCAAGAATAGTTATATTTTGGTAGCAGTTATACTTTAGAACATTACTTCAATATTTAATATTGCCAGTCTATGTTTATGGATTGTCTGGATATTGGTGATCTCTGGATGTTTTCTTACTTCCTATCTTTTACTCTGCGATGATTTCAACTTTTCTGCAAGAACCTTTTTCGGCTAGCCCTTAAAATCTGTGTTTATATATCCAATTTCTATATAGATAGGTAAACACTGAACTAAAATCTCAGATTTTTAATATTTTAAAATCCTTACTTTTTTCAGAGAAGCCGAATGGGCTCCTTGTAATGAAGCGCAAACCTCTGTATAAATAAGTTTAAGTATAGTATGAGCATATAACCTTTAAAAAAATTTGGATTATGTCATGAAGTAACTTCTAAATTGAACTCAGCAAGAAGCAGGTATTTATTGCATTGGAATACAAAAACACTATCAATATAGTAATTATATCAATATAGTAATTATTACCTAGCATAAGAGTGTCCTCAGGAACCAGTTCCTCGGGTTTCGCAGTCTTAAGACGAGCTTTTCCGTATACTGGTTACTGTCTTGAGGAAATACTTTCACTCCGCTTTCCTTAACTTTATATGCTGTGGCGTTGTATATCAAAACGCCTCTCTATACAATAAATCTAACCAAGAGGCTTGAGGTAGGACAGAATGAAGCAAACAGCCGAATCTATTCGAGATCGATTTTTAAAGCTTGGAATCGATGTGCCTGTAGAGGACATCGAAAGCAGACTTGACGAACTTATTACAAAATTTAAAGTTCCTTCAAACGAGGCCCAGCGTAGCGTAACCAACTACTTTTTAAAGAAATATTCCATCCCGAAGAATGAATTTTACGTTAGGCAGGCTGAACCACAACTTACCAAGATTGTGGACATCTCGGAAAACGGACAGTGGGCAAACCTTAAGGCAAAGGTTGTCCAGCTCTGGGAAAATACTCATGAGTCCATCTCTCAGGTAGGACTCTTGGGGGATGAAACAGGAATTATAAAGTTTACAGAATGGAAAAATGCCGAACTGCCTGAACTTGAACAGGGAGAGAGTTACCTTTTCAGGAGTGTTGTTGTAGGAGAGTACAATGGCAGATTCCAGGTTCAGCTCAACAAGAACAGTTCAGTAGAAAAACTGGACGAGGTCATTGGGGTTGGAGGAGGAGATTTCGTGACTGCTGCAAGAGAATCCGAGCTCAGAAATATCTCCGACCTTGTTGGAGGCCAGTGGGCTACAGTCAGAGGAAAAGTGGTTCAGCTCTGGGAAAACTCTCACGAATCGATTGAGCAGGCAGGGCTTCTAGGGGATCAAACAGGTATCATAAAATTCACTAACTGGGCCAGTTCCGAACTTCCAGATATGGAAGAAGGCAAAAGCTACATTTTGAAAAATGTAGTTGTCAATGAATGGGGCGGTAAAGCCCAAATCCAGCTTAACCGGTCAAGTTCTATTGAAGAACTTGACGAAGATATCGAAGTTGGATCAGCAACTTCCACATACTTCGGAGCAATGGTGGATATCCAGACCGGTTCAGGCCTCATAAAACGCTGCCCTGAGTGTAAAAGGGCTCTGGTTAAAGGTGCCTGCCCAGAACACGGGAAAGTAAAAGGGGAATATGATCTAAGAATAAAAGCAGTTTTGGATTCCGGAACTTCCACTCAGGATGCTCTGATTAACAGAGAACTTACTGAAAAGCTTGCAGGGCTTTCTCTAGATACTGCAATTGCAATGGCCGCAGATGCCCTTGATCCCGGAGTTGTGCTGGATAAATTGAAAAATGAACTGGTAGGCAGGTACTATACCGTAACCGGGCATAAGCTTGATCGCTATATCCTTGTAGATTCAATTACTCCCAGGACTTCTCTGGATAGAGAAATGATTGATGAAATGCTTGTTGAACTGGAGGTGCAGTAAATGCCAGGCTTTTTCAGAGAAGCTGCTCGCAGGATTTTTGCTCAGGAACTAAAGGATTCGAATCTGACCTCAAGGGATGAAAGTGATCAGTATGCTCCGCAGTATCTGTTGACTCCCACAGGGGCTAAAGTAAACCGCATCTTCCTTGTTGGCACACTTATCGAAAAGGAAGATATCGGCACTGATTCAGAATACTGGAGAGGAAGGGTCTCAGACCCAACAGGTTCCTTCCTAGTTTATGCTGGACAGTACCAGCCCGAAGCAGCTCAGTTCCTCGCTGAGTGCGAGTTGCCAGCTTTTGTAGCAGTTGTTGGTAAAACAAGCACCTATACCACAGATGATGGAAATGTACTGACTTCCATCCGGCCAGAATCCATCCAGCAGGTTGATGAACTTACACGGAATCTCTGGGTGCTTGATACTGCAAAGCAGACTCTTGAGAGAATAAGGGCAGTTGAGGCAGAGATAGACCAAAACTCAAAACTTGCAAAAGAACACTACTTGACTGATACCGGTCACTACCGTGCGCTGGTAAAAAAGACGCTTGAGTCCCTCAAAGACAGAGAATAAAATCTAAACGAGTAAAGACCATACTATCAAAATCGGGGATAAATGCCCCTAACTTTTTTATTCAGAAAATCAGCTTTTATTTTTCCTTTCTATCTATTTTCTATTTTCAAGTTTTAACGGCAGATCTGCATGGAATGCAGCAAGCAGGCGGCACTGTGTAGCTGTAGCCTCTGAACTCATTTTTACTGCCCACTCCTACGGTTATAAGTCCCTCAAGGAGTGCAACGATAAAACCTTTGAAGCTCTTGAATAATCCCTTGACTCTATGCGTTATTATCTTTCGGATCATGTCGAATATATCCGTTCGGGAATTCCAGAAAAACGGTAAAAATTCATTTTCATTAACCTTTTTTGGTCTCAATTGGTTTGGTTAATGCACAAATCCGCCGTTCAATAGGTATGGAGTGGCCACGAGGGCGGCGAAATCCTCTATGTTCATCATACTATCCTGCGCAGGGGTTCGCCCTTATACTGGTCCTGCAGCAAACCCGAAGAAGCAACAGGGTTTACGCCTTATGACTCTCTCCAAAAATTCTTGAAAAAAGCCTGAGTCTCGAAGAGAAGTTTATGTTGAAAATTACTATTATCATGTTAAAGTAGAAAAAAATGATATAGTTTTGAACTGAACTTGAAAAATCGGTTTGAACTCTTGAATGCCTAAAGGTAAAGGTATAGTTGACTTTGATAGTGTTCAAAGTCTGTAATGAAAGCTGTCTATATAGTTTGGATGTGAACAGTTGGATGGACGAACGAGGCGGAGGGTTCATTTTTGCAGGGGCATGTGAATCTGCAAAATACACAGATCTAGGAAACGCGTTTATTAACAACGGTTTTGATACCTACTTTGGGTATAAAGACACTGTTAACACCTTACATAATGCCCGCTTTTATTCTGCATTCTTTGATATGGCTACTTTCACCGATGTCACTGTTTCTGAAGCTGCCAACTATGCAGCATGAGAAGTAGAAGAGGAGTTTGGAGATTCAGTAGATGTTGCCAATAACAGATTTATAGGAAATTCAAACTTGTGTTTAAGACCTTAAGGAGAGAAGATTATGAGACTTAGTCAAATTTGTATCTTGACTTTGGTACTGGCAAGTGCAATATTTGCGGCTTTTGCTTCTGAAGAGGGAGGAATTATATTTACGAAAGAAGATGCAAAGCAAACAAAATACCTTGATCCATCAACTGCAAATGTAAATATTAGTTTTGAGGATGCAAAAAACAAAATAATATCAGAAAATCCGGAAGTAATCAATGAATCTATCCATGGAGAACTGATTGATGATGAAAATTTTGGGATAATCTGGCAAATAAGCTCAAAAACAACTAATGGAAAAAGCATCTTAACAGGAATAGATGCCTCTAATGGAGAGCAACTTTTTGTATATGATGGATCAAGAATGTACAGGGCAAAGACAGTGTAAGTAAAGATGATGCTCTGGAAATAGCAGAAAAATATATTCAATCCAAGGTTTCAGCGGAAAAAATTAATGAGATTGAGCTCGAAGATGTAAATTACATAGGACCTGCTGCGGATGATCTGCCAGGAAATTATCATGTAAGTTACGCAAGAATTATTAGGGGAATACCTTCTCTTTCCGATGGAATACTGCTTGATGTTAATGCAGAAACAGGCGAAGTTTCAAGCTATGACAAAAGCTGGTCTATGTCTGAAGAAGAGATAGCACTCATTGATACGGAACCAAGCATTACGGATGAAAAAGCAGTTGAGATTCTCAAAGAATACATGAGTAACGAACCGTCCATAGGAGAAGAAAAAGCAAATACTGTAAAAGTTATTTCGTCGAATCTTGTCTGGAAAGAGGACGATGAAGATAAAACTCATCTGGCATGGTGGATCAGGTTCATGGATTCAAGTTTTTCAAAGGACGATAACTATCCTGCTTCAGTATGGATTGACGCACATTCAGGAGAAATGTTGCTGTTTAATTATTACAGAGACTAAGTTCGAAGGAGTTCTAACTTTCTATTCCTCTTTGGCATAAAAGTACGTGATTATTTATTTTTTCACGTACTCTCTTTTTTCCCATAACTAAGATTATCCCATTGATAATTATTATCCGTTCATCAACCGAGAATATCTGGCCTCCACAATCTTCCTCTTTTTTATGAGGTCCTTAAAAATTGGCCCGTTTTTTAAGGATTAATCATCTTTATTTTTGGAATTAAATATTGTTCTGTTATTCCCCGAAGTAAAATACATACTTCTGTCAATTAAGGATTTATTATTGTCATCGATCCAGAGCTAGAAGAGGCAAAATATACATAGATAAACGAGACATGGTATAAAATGAGTAACTTGTGTTTGGATAAAACTCAGTAGTAAATAATTAAACTAATACGTGAGATGATCCTGTGAAAACCTATCTTCTGGTCTGGTTCAGCAGTGAAGGAGCCCGTCCATCAGAAATAAACCGACGGTTGATGTCTCTGGGGTTCGAACCAATGCAAGGCAGCTACGATTTTGTATACAACTGGAATAGCAATGTCAGTGTCGAGAAAATTCTCGAATTTGGGGATAAAGTATATCTGAGCCTTCAGGGCACAGGTGTAGTGTTCAAACTGGAAACCCTGTAAATCGAGCTTGCAAAAATTGAACTTCCCTAACCCTGCTTAGCAAGGCGCGTGCTGGATTTCAAGCAGAAATAAGCACTGCTTGAGGTTATTAGATAGTCCAGATTGTGATCCCCTTCGAGCCATTCCTGCCAGTTCAGAGACGTTTAAGCCTTTTTATCATTCTGGTCTTCTTCATGTTTGTGTTTCTTCAGGGAGTCTCGGAACTTTATGTAATCGCAGGTGTTTCCCTCAAGAGTAATTATCCTGCCATTAATACTTCCTTTTTCGATTATGAGTTCTACAACACTTGGATTTGACATTCTGGGTTTGGTGGGAGAGCCGGGGCAAACAAGCACGACATCATTTTTCTCTATCAAAGGTCGGTGCAGGTGACCGAAGATCAGAATATCTACCTCCATTTCTTTTGCGAGGTAACCCTGAGCAGTTGTATCGGTAACCGAAAGCCCTCCTTCGTGTATAACCCCGATTTTTACGCCTTCGACTTCGAATTTCAGTCTTTCGGGAAGGAGCCTTTTGAGTTCTGAAGTGTCATCATTTCCAAAAACGGCCTTTAACTTACCGCTGGCATTGAAGTCGTTATATGCTTCTACAGTACTGAAATCCCCTGCATGAACTATGAGGTCGCACTCATCAAGGAGCGTTTGAAGTTGCTGGGGAATTTCTCCGGTTTTCAGATGAGTATCGGAAAGCACAATCAGCTTCATGAGTAGTCTCCTTATTGTATAAGACATGCCGTTTAAAGATAAATCTATGATGCAAGAAGCCTTTTAATAAAAAGTTTTATAGAAAACGATGTGGCGGCATAATCAACTGGCCCAATGTTTTTGATACAGTTATCCAGTAGATGGCAATGCTTTAAAAAATTAAAAGTTTTGACCCAAACCCCAAAGTTGGAATTGATTCAAAGTTAGCATGAATTATTCGAGGGTCAGGTCTACGAGTTCATACTCAAGATTTTCGGTCTCTAGTCTGTTAAGCAGGGAAGGAACCTGTTCGTCTACTGAGACAACAAGGGAAGATAGACCATGGTATGCAGCCTCAATAACGGATTCATTGGTTCCAAACATAACATTCGGGGTTATGCCGGTCTTGCGCAAGGCGATAAGTGCTTCTACACCGATAGCTGCAATATAGGGTTTTGAGCTTGTCAGGGATCTCAAGCGTTCAATATCTACTTTTCTTGATCCTCCACGCTCAATCCTGGGAACCTTGCATATAGTAATTGTAGCATTTTCCAGGTCGATCAGGCCTCTCAGGCTTGTAACGCCTACATCTTCCCCTGCAGTTGCGTCGGAAATTGCGGTGCCTGATGCGCCTGTTTTTTCTGTGCTGCTCACATACAGGAGTCCTTTTTCCATTTTTAGGTATACCTGCTGGCCTTCCTTTACATCCTCTTTTGTAATGGCTGTCCAGGTTGAAACATGGCTGATTATATCCTCCATGACAAAGCGGGCGTACTGCTTCATTTCGGTGGCATTTTCAAGAACCCATTCCACACCTTCTTTTGTAATCCTATACCGAACACGGCCCTCAGTAACTATCAGCCCGTCGTTTACAAGTTCTTTAATATATTCGGAAACTGCCTGGGGGGTTATTCCAATCTTTTCGGCAATTTCTTTTTGTCTTACATTCGGCTGGTGGGCTGCAATTTCGATAAGAACCTGAAACTTGGTTACTCCGCTTTTAGTCTGGAGGATTTTGATCATCAATCGTAGTTCTCCTCTACATCTTCAATTAATTTTAACCTCTGTCCCATTACAGAAAGTCTTTCAGATCTGCGAGCCACAGCACAAATATAAAATGGGTTTTTGTTAAGCGTCCGTGTGAGGTTGCTCATAGAGGTGTTTCCTTCTTCTACCAGCCTTTCCAGTTCTTCCATTGCGTCTTTGACCTCCTCGTATGGCTTGAAGGTCAGCATGATTATATCGCTTAAGTCCTCAAAAGAACACTGGAAATTAACCTGAACCTTGGAATAGGAACTGTGGTATTCTTTGGAAGGTTTTTGCCCTGCCTCAGGAACTCTCCACTGGCTCTCTAGAAGTCCGGCTTTTTTCAGGATATGAAGGCTTTTTGATGAGTCCGTACCCATGAATTCGTCTATTTCTGCTCTGGTCATCCATTTGTTTGAAAGTGCGTCAAATATCTTTTTGTGAGTTCTTGACCCAAAAGTCCTGAGTAATGGTACTAAATAGGAAGGATCGTTAATTATTCGAGTTCTTTTACCCATATACTCCTCTCCTTCTCGTCTTACGTTATAAGCTTTCAAATATAATAACTATTCGTAATTTTGATTACTCGCTGTAATCAATATCAAGCCCTTCAGGCTCTTCCCAATTAAAAATCGGGGCATTCCGCTTCAATTCGCGGCGTTTTTCATGAAGTGCATGGGCTACAATAGGGAGAGCAATAGTAGCATCCACGAAGACCTGCACTTTTTTTGCCTGAGCTGCAATTTTTCCCCAGGAAACAGCTTCGTCAAAAGTACAGCCTGAAAGCCCTCCCCAGTGAGGAGCATCAGCAGTGTACTGAATTGCATAATCATGCCCTCCGATCTGCATTCCAAGAATAGAAGCTATTACTTCGGTCTGCTGGATAAAATTCTTCGGGACTCCACCTCCAATGTAAACGACTCCGGTTTTCCCTGATTTTTCCACAATCTGCGTGACTTCGTCAACGTCTTTTATCTGGTCAATCTCAAGTTTCAATCCTCTTCTTCTTGCAATAGTAAGTCCGATCCCTATTGAACTATCCGAAAGTGCAGGAACGAAGATAGGAACATTTTGCCTGTATGCACTTACGACTATAGAATCCTCGGCCGCTCCACGCTTTACCAGTTCCTTGCCAAGCAGGCGCATGAACTCCCTTGAGGAACAGGAAATTTCCCCGATATCGGCTGCAAAATCCGCAATCAGGTTATCTGTGGTCCTAAATTCCTCTTCTACTGCAAAAACGTCGTAAATCCTGTCAACGCCATGTTCAAAGAGATTTTCATCGTCAGCCAGATGAGAACCCACATAGTGTTTCTTGCCGAGCGCTTCGTGTGAATCGTGGAAAAGATTAGCTCCTGTGCTTACAAGGCAGTCTATCATCCTCTCCCGAATCATATAGGAAATAACCCTGCGCATGCCCGCAGGAACCATAGCCCCGGACAAGCCCATAAGCACAGTCATATTCTTTTCTTTAAGCATGTTATGCCAGGCTTGGACGGATTCGGCCAGCTTTCTTCCCTGGAAGCCTGTTTTGAGCATTCCATCCATTAATTCGCTTACAGACCTATCCTTTACATCTATCGGAACGGTTGGGTTATCTGTGAATACATTAAGATGCATACCATTCTCCTAATAAGCAGATAATGATAGTTTTGCGTGACTCCTAATACCTGAAGACATTTGCGACAGGCGGTAAGATATGCAAATAGCGCTAGGTAATTATATAATTTTTATTAAATATCAATATATGCGGACACTTCCCCTGATGATATCAAACAGAGGTAAAATTTCTTTAAGAAGATAGATTTGCCAGATTTAAATATAGATCAAAGAATATGAAATTGACAGTATGATAAGCAGTTTTTATTTCATGTTTGTAAACAATCGAAATTGTTTCATGCATACTGTTAGTGTTCATATAGTAAAGACTGCTACAGATATCACGGTCATCCAGTCTCCGTTTTCATTTACGGAAGATGACCTGGGAAAACTGAGTGTCCTGAGAGGGGCTTCGTTTGTCCAGGTGCTGTACATACTTCTTGCAAGTTTCTCTGAATGTTCCCCTACTTCTTGAGCGGTTTCTCCATAGGCATGATACTCTGATATATAACCGTGCTTGTTTATATTTTGTGGGAGTGCACAACCTACCGACGCGCTGAGTGTCCTTCTTGGCTCATTGGAAGAGATCCTGGACATTACACAAAATACTATTTCTCCAGGACTTAACTCTCCGAGACCTTCTTCTTTGGATACAATCTCACAGTTAGGAGGCAAGATAGAACTTACAGTTACAAGATTAAATTTTTCAATACCTGCATCTCGGAGTGCAACTTCAAATGATTCTAGATGTTCGGAGTGTGTACCAACTCCACTTGTAAAGAATACTTTCCTAGGAATTAATTTCGTAATCATTTTTGCAGCCTTGTGTAATCAATTTAAGCTTAATTCAGATAGCAATTATCATTTTTAAGCATTGCCCTCCAATTCGGCTGGAAAAAAGGCTCAATTCTTATTTATTTAACTAATAATGAATATAAGAAAATTATATCCATTATTTTATTTCAAGCGTTTTCTTGCCAGAAAATTGCTCTTTGTACTATGTTAAAAGTTTTTTTGCACGGTTATATTAGATATTTTTCCACAAGACTCCGAGTTTTCTTTATTTAAATCTTCACTATATTTTATCGCGAGTATTCCACAAATCTTTTTTATATTAACTTGGATGTCTCTTCCTAAACTTCCTATACTTCTCACTTACAGGCTCTCTCATAAGCTTTATATTATGCAGGATAGTTACATCGTGTATATTACTTCCTGTAATTTTCTTGTTTATTTCTCTTACAGCCAGAGAATGTTCAGGTCTTTTTAAAGAGTCGGGAAAATATGGACATATTTGCCGGTTGCTCTGAAATTCGAGATTTTTTCCTGGCCTGAGCCCTGAAGAATAAATTAACAACAATAAAACGTGATGTCGGTACAGATGGAAGAAAAACTCAACCTTAAAATCCTGGAACTACTTGAAGGCAGGCGGCTCTCAATAAGCGGGCTTTCCAGAGAACTGAAAGCCATAGGTATAGATGAACACCGCCTGGTTCTAACAGGCTATCTCAGGGCTCTAAGGGATCTTGAAATTCTGGATGAAATCGAAATCCCCCCTTCAAAAATTTATACTCTGCCCGAAAAAACTTCAGAGCCTCTGTCCGATAAAAACAAGGAATTCAGGTCTCCTGAACTTTCTGATCCAGAAGAGCTCTATTCTATTCTCAGGGCACAGCTTCTTAAAATCAATCTGGATTTCAGGATTCCTGTGGGTGTATATGTAGTTTCCAGATTGTTTGAAAGGCCTTGTTTCCGCAGGGAGTTGAAGCTCATAGGAATTACTCAAAAACACCTTGAGCAGTACCTGGAAAAGCCCGGCATAGTTTGTGAGGTGCAGGATACACATTTGAAAAAAGCCAGGGCTGATATTACAAAGATTGAGATTCCTCCTGATGACCCTGCGTATGAAATGCGGGAAAATAGGGAAGAGGTAACCAGACTTGCAAATGAAGTGTTTGCAGGACTGATAAAACACAGGCTTGACCTCGAGGGCCTGGTAGCAAAGAGTAAGCAAACTACCCTGCTTCCCTAAGAAATTCTCATTTAATTAATTTGAAATTTCTCTATTTAAATTCACTTCCTTTAGATTCATTTCTTTAAGCCGTTTATCCAAGTTAATTTCTTTAAATTTTTTCTTTAAATTTGTTTACCTTAATAGTTCTAACCGTTTGCTGATGGTTGGCTGGTGTTTATGATATGAAAGTTGCCTGTATCCAGATGGATGTGTTACATTGCAGAAAGCAGAAGAACCTTGAAAAAGCCCTCTATATGGCTCTCGAAGCCGTAAGAAAAGGAGCCGAACTTATTGTTTTTCCCGAAGTTTTTTCAACGGGTTTTTGCTACGAGCACTTTGACCATGCAGCAGAAACCTTTCCCTCCCCTATCCTTGAAAATCTGGCCTGTTTTTCCGAAGCCAATGATTGCATCATCCTAGGTTCTGTAATTGAAAAAGTTGCCTCTGAAGAGATTTCTGTTAGTAGGAAACCTGCGGATTCTAATTATTCTGCTCTTTCGGACTCGAGTAAATCCATCCTCTACTATAATCTCGGTTTTTGCTTTGAATCTGGGGCTCTTGCAGGCAGTTACCGAAAAACTCACCCCTTTAAGGCTGAGAACCAGTACTTTTCCAGGGGTAGCTCAATAGAACCCATAACTCTAAAAAAGCAGAACCTGAAAATCGGTTTTGAGATTTGTTATGAGCTCCGTTTTCCCGAAGTTGCAAGAAAACTTTCCCTTGCCGGCTCTGACTTGCTTGTAACTACAGCTGCTTTCCCCAATCCAAGGTCTGAACACTGGAAGACCCTGGCAAGGGCAAGAGCAATCGAAAATCAGATCCCGCATATTGCCTGTAACCGCACGGGTTCGGCTCCTGACCTCACCTACTTTGGGAACTCAATGATAATCGACGCCTGGGGCGAAGTAAAAGCCGATGCAGGTAACAAAGAGTGTGTAATTGTTTACAACCTTGACCTGTCCGAAAAAGACAAGATTCGAAAGGCTATTCCTGTTTTTGAAGATAGGAGAACTGAACTTTACTAATTTTTGTAATTTATCTATTTACTGTAAGCATGGAAAGTGTTGAAAGCATAGAAAAAAGAGCATTCGGGGGTTACATTCCGGTTCCCCCGATGTAATATTGGCCGATCAATTACGTGACACATCTGGCCTTTTAAGTAATTTATTCTTCCTTCTTAGACTGCTCTATGTAGATTGCAGGCCTCAGGGGCTCAGCAAACCTTGACTTCTTTTCAGGGTCATAGGCAGGAGAGTCAGCACTGTGGACTTCAACCGGGCAGCCGATCTCTTTTTCTAGGAAGGAAACTGCCTCTTTAAGGAGAGTCTGTTCATCAATGCCAGGGCCTGTAAAGATTTCGTACCTGTCTGCGCCCCCGCTTTTGAACTCCGGCACGAGCTTCTGTACGAACTTAGGGATTTCCTTGCCAAAGCGCTTGAGGTCAGGGTTCGCCATCAGTGTTTTAATAAGGGTGCCTACTTCGAGTGAACCTTCAAGCTGTATCTCGCAGGCGCACTTAATGGCTTCGGCTTTCCAAGCAGGGGCCGTATAGAGATGAACCTTTTGCGGGGTCATCTTTGTTACCCTTATAATCTCCTCAACATCTTCCAGGGTTCCCCTTATCATCTCTTCGGCAAGCTCCGCGCCGTCATCTATCAGGTCTTCATTATAGAGCGGGTACTGCGCAAGGGATATTGGATCCTCATGTCCCATTGCTTCCCAGATTTCCTCACAGAGATGCGGGGTAAAAGGAGCCATAAGCCTGACCCAGTTATCCAGCACATAGTAGAGCATGGTCTCTCCTCCCCTTCTCTGGTACCATTTAACATCATTTTGCAGCAGGAAGAAAGAATTCTGGATTGCTTCCCTTGTTTGGATAGAATAAAGGGCTGCATTTGTCTCCCGAATGTAGTTCTGTATTCTCGAGAGTATCCAGCGGTCTATTTGCTTTAGCTCAGTACTCAGATCTGCACGTTTTCCACTCTCTATAACATCCTTTGCAAAAGAATAGAACCTATCCACCTGCCTTCTGGCTGATTCTATCCCTGTCCTCTGCCAATCGGCATCCTGTGTCTGCTCGGCTGTGGAAAGGATATACATCCTTGTTATATCCGCACCATATTTGCTGACTGCACTTTCCATTGTAAGGATGGGACCTTTGGACTTACTCATTTTTTGCCCCTCTAGGGAGACAAAACCGTTTACTGCAAGAGCTTTTGGCCACTTCTCCTCTTCAAAAAGGGCTACATGGTGGAAGAGGAAAAAGAGCAGATGGTTCGGGACGAGGTCTTTTCCTGAAGAGCGCAGGTCAACCGGATACCAGTAATTGAAATGCCTGCGGATTTCCTCAAGAAGCTTTGGACTAACTCCGGTATCCTCACTGGTTGCTGCCAGGTCGCCCTTTCCGAGCAGAACATAGTCAAAGAATGAAAGGGTAAGATTTTCTATCTTCAGTTCGCCATTTTCGATAAACTTCGCAATGATATAATAGCTCATGTAAATTGTCGAATCCCCAAGGGACTCAATAAGCCATTCCTTATCAAAGGGAAGGTGGGTTCCAAGGCCTTTTCTGCGAGCGCAGGCTTTATCCTTAAGCCAATCAACCTTGTTTTCAAACTCGACCCTGTACTCTTCGGGAATAATCCGCATCTGGCTGAGGCATTTATAAACCTTTGCTTTCCATTCAGGGTTTGAATAATTAAGGAACCACTGGCCTTTGACCATATTTACAACGCATGGTGTGCCGCAGCGGCAAACAACAGGTTCGCTGAATTCATAAAAGGTCTCCCCTGCATTTGAGCTGATGAAGTCCCTGGTAAGGATATCCTTGATTTTGGAGACAGCCTGTCCTTCATATTTTCCTGTAAGCTCCTTAAGGACTCCCCCGTGGAATTCCCTTCTGTATACTATCTTTGTGGCTTCCTCGGCTTTCGGGTCTTTCTGGCTTGTAATCCCCATGCTTTCTACGATTTCCTTTGCGGGAAACTCTCCAAATTCAGGTACCTTGATAAGGGAAATCAATTTGATGTTCCTGAGGTCTTCGGTTATCCCATACTCACTCAGGTCAACATCGTAAAGGTCACGAAGAGCAAGGTAGTCAAAAGGTGCATGGGCAGGCACGCTCATTACTATTCCACTTCCGTTTTCGGGCCTGACAAAAGATGCAGGAAGGGAAATCACTTCGCCGCCTGTAACCGGATTTGTGAGTTTTATTCCTATTATGGATTTTGCAGGTACGTCTTCAACATACTCGACTGTACGGTCCGTAAAAGTAAGTTTTCGGAAAGCTTCTTTGCTGACAACCCAGAACTCCTCGCTTTCGCCCTGGGTGACCTTTGCTTTTACATAAGTTACGTCAGGGTTGACCCAGAGGTTAGTCACTCCGTATGTCGTTTCTGGCCTGAGGGTTGCACAGGGTAAGACCAGGTCTTTATACCGGAACTTGATCAGCGTATATTCGACAATGGTAGCTTCTTCCCCATGCAGGATGTCGTGATCCTCTACAGGGTTATTGTCGTTAGGACACCATTTTACCGGATGGGAGCCTTTTACGATCAGGCCCTTTTCTTCAAGCCGGGTATACTGCCACTCTATGAACTTTTTATACGTCGGGTCAGTCGTAGTAAATTTTCGTCTCCAGTCAATGGAGTACCCGATATTGCGCATGGCTTTTTCGGACTCAAGTTTGAAATAATCAACAATTTTTTCAGGGGTATCGAGCGTTGGCAGGATATCTCCGGGAATCCCGTGAAGTCGTTCATAAACGTCCATGGTCTGAGGGTCCCGATTTGCAATTAGTTCCGCAAGCCCCACAATGGGTGTGCCTGTTACATGAAAGCCCATAGGATAAAGCACGTTGTACCCGAGCATCCGTTTGTGCCTTGCAACAACATCCCCTATGGTAAAAGTCCGGGTATGTCCTGCATGCAGGTTTCCATTCAGGTATGGGTAGGGGATGGTTATGAAATATTTTTCTCGCTTATCGGGCTCGGCCTGGAAAATTCGGCTCTCATCCCATTTTTTCTGCCATTTCTTTTCGATCTCGTGAGGCTTATAATCCTGCTCCATTTGTGTTCACGCCCATCGATTTTTAGATTTTATTTCGCTTTTCCAAAGATAGCTTCCCGAATGGCTTCTATACTGGCATCTACAACAATAGGCTCTTCGCAGATGTCAATTACAGTCTGCGGGTCTTTAAGCAGGTGCCCTGTAGTGATACAGACAACGGTTTCATCTCTGCTTATAACACCCATATCAACAAGTTTTCTAAGCCCTGCAACCGAGGCTGCACTTGCAGGTTCGACACCTATGCCTTCAAGCCTTGCAAGGTCTTTCTGGGCTGCAAGGATTTCTTCGTCAGTAACCGATTCTGCAGTCCCGCCGGATTCCCTGATTGCAGCCAGGGCCTTTTTCGCATTAACAGGGTTTCCGATCCGGATTGCTGTTGCGACGGTTTCGGGGTTTTCCTCAGGAGTGATTTCCGGCGCCTCGTTCTTTATGGCTCTTACAATGGGGCAGGAGCCTGCAGCCTGGATTCCGGTCATTTTCGGAAGCGAATCAGTTATGCCGAGCTTCTTAAACTCCCTGAAGCCCTTCCATATAGCTGTAATATTTCCTGCATTTCCTACTGGCAGGACAACTCTGTCAGGTACCCTGAAGCCGAGCTGGTCTGCAATCTCAAAACCGATAGTCTTCTGGCCTTCAAGCCTGTAGGGGTTGATCGAGTTTAAGAGATAAATTTTCTCCTGGGAACAGAGGGTACGCACAAGCTCAAGTGCGTCGTCAAAATTTCCTCGAATGCTAAGAACCTTTGCCCCGTGCATAAGGGCCTGAGCTACCTTTCCAAGAGCTACTTTTCCTGCAGGCAAAAGTACAATTACAGGAATCCCGGCTTTTGCACCATAGATTGCAAGGGCTGCCGAGGTATTTCCCGTAGATGCGCATGCCACGGTATTCATACCAAGCTCAAGCGCCTTTGTAACTCCTACAGTCATTCCCCTATCCTTAAAAGAGCCTGTAGGATTCATGCCTTCGTGCTTTACGTAGAGCTCTTTAATCCCTATTTTCTCAGCCAGACGGTCGCATTTATAGAGGGGAGTTCCGCCTTCCCTAATCGTAACAGGTTCTCTTTCTATAGGAAGAAGTTTTGCATACTTCCATACCGATGGGCATTCGGTCTTCAGTTTTTCCATGTCAAGTTTAATTGAGGAATAGTCATAGATTACATCAAGCAGCCCGTCACATTTGCTGCATGTATAGATTACTTCATCTTTGGAATACTCTGCACCGCATTCGATACATTTGAGATGATACATTAAATTGCTCCTGTTTCTGATAACTTTAAATTTTTGGGTTCCAGGTTTTACTCATACCTGACTAGTGTTAGATAGCCCGAGTTTAGGCAGGATAATCTGGATTTTGAATTAGTATCATATTAGAGTTTAATAATATTTTGTATCCTTAATACACTACTTACTTTTAAATTATGCTGTTTCGAGCACTATTTGCTCTTATAAGCAAATATCTTTAAAAATCGAAAATCAAACTTAAAGTGGGTTATGGGTTTGATAATAAGAAAATGCATGTTTAAGCTCACTTTTTCTCTATTGTTCCTTCTGCATATAGCCTGTATAAGTCAAAGCAAAACTAATATTAACGGTATAAAATTAACACTAGCAAAGAACTAAAAGGCAGGCTAAGACCCATTTATAATTTCCCGGAGAAATTAAATTCTTTTCTTTAGTCAAACTGATATTCTTTTACTTCTTTACTGAGGAAATAACCAAGAATTGTCCTGATCAGTACAACTGTGCCCAGTACTGTGAGATCCTGTATAGTCGGGTTTCTCAGGGTTCCAAGGATAGCAACTACGATATAAAACTCAAGTCCAAAGAGTATTCTATTGGTAAGTTCCTTTCTTATTGTTTCAAGGTTCTGGGTTTTTTTTAATACCTCAGAAAGTAAAATCTGAATTGTTGCCCTTAATCCTCCATAAATAATAATAGTTGTACCTATTGCTTCGAAAATCCATTCGAAATAGAGCAGGAAATTGTCAAACAATCCAGATAACAACCTTTTATCACTCTCCAGGAAGTACATATGGAATTGACTACTGGAATTGACTACTGGAATTGACTACTGAAATTAACTTGCTGGAATTAGCTTACTGGAGTTCGCTTAAACTTGTTAGTCGACTTTCAGTCAAAGTGATACTCTTTAACTTCTTTACTCAGGAAATAGCCAAGAACTGTCCTGATCACTACAATAGCTCCAACAAGTAGCAGATCATTTACTGTAGGGTTTCTTACCGTTACGATTATATCGCCAACTATTAAAAGTTCTAGAGTGAAGAGTATTTTATTTGTAAACTCTTTCCTTATTTGTTCATATCTGTAAGGTCTTTTGAAGGCTTCCAAAAGTAAGATTTTAATTGCAGCCTTTAATCCTGCGTATACTACAAGAAGTGCACTCACAAGCTCGAAGAATCTAACAAAAATCTCCAGAATCGAGTTAGTGAGTTCAAGTACCATTCTTACCCTTCCAAAAATACTCTACTTCAAAATAGACCTCGATCTCAAAACTTAGGTTTTAATGCATCATGAAAAAATTTTTAGAATTTCGTCCACCAATTTTTATTTTGCCAATTATATATTCTTTGTTTAATATATATTTTATCCCGAAGACATCTAGCCCAAAAAAGTTTTATTTCAGTCAAGCACCAGTTGTTTGGAAGGGGGCACCAGCGCAATTTTGGTTTTTCGATCTATTCACAATCTAAACAATCTTATTTTGACATTAAGTTTCAAAAGTAGATAATAGACTCCTAGATAATAGACTCCTAGATAATAGACTCCTAGATAATAGACTCCTAGATAATAGACTCCTAGATAATAGACTCCAGAAAACGCAGGAAATCTTCAGGTTAAAATGAAAGGCGGGTGTTAATCATACACCCAAGGATTAAACTTTTCACATTTTCGGCAATCGGAAGTTTAAGAACTCTCGCTTCCTGTCTTGCTATTTGTTTCGTTGAGAGCTTCACGCATGATACCTGCAAGTTCTGTGGCATCTCCTGTAGCCCAGCAATGTACGTAGAATAGCCGTGGCTGCTCGGTTATCATGTGGCTGTGAAGAGCTGTAACTTCAATGCCATTAGCTGCCAGTGTGCGTACCACAGGCTCAACTTCATTTTCTTCCAATACAAATTCGCCGATAACGGCTGCGTTACCCTTGCCAAGAGGCTGGAAGTTTATCATTGTTGATACATCCATGACCGGAGACAACACATAGCCGTTCATCCGCACTTTATCGGCTCTGGGTATATCGTAATTATAATCTCCTCCCTCAGCCGAACCTTTGTCTCCAATAATCCGATCAAGTTCTGTGGTATTAATTCCCTTACTCTGGAACTTCTCACTTTCGCTAGCAGATGAATATCCGTTGACATAATCGGTAATATTGCGTATATTCTTAGCCATGTCTATAGGATCGCCATTTCCGTATATGTGTATCCACGTTATATGCGGTGACGTTCGTAGTAGGTGATTATGTATTGCAGTCACCTGCAATCCTGACTGAAGAACCATATCGGATACGTTTTTTACTTCCTCTTCCGTAACCCCTATTTCACCGACCATCATTGCCTGATCTCCAGCTCTCATAAAATCAAAGTCGTGAGAGCGTTCAGAGGCCTGATTCAGTTTTATGCCGTCAAGTGTTACATTTAAAGTCATCGGTATTGTAAACTTTATGGCACCGTCCGGGCTGACCTTACCCTTTTCACCCATGGCCTTTTCCACAGGCTTCCAATATTCAGAGGCATTTGCCTTCTCACTATTAGAAGTTTTTGTGGTCGCTGCTCCGATTATCGTCAAACACACTAATAGAACGATAAACAAACTGGCAAATTTAATAGTCTTTCCACGCACAATATGCACCCCCTTAACACTACTGGAGTAGTTAAGCATAATATGGTGAATAACAATATATAATTTGAGCTGAATATTATTTGTACATATTTTACTACATATGTAAATAATTTAAACGCAAAAAAGAAACCCTAAAGTCTTAATTGTCAGCTTACAGTAATACTATTCTCACTATTCTCTAATTTTTTCTAAAATATTAAGTACTCTCTAAACTCAGTCTATCAGGACTCATACAAAAAAACCTGGATAGAAAGAGAAAACTTGATAGTTTCGAGTAAGGAAAACAAAGCTACTGTATCATAGCTTACTAAACTAACTTCGTGGCGCTATAAATTGTGTCTTCCTAACTGTATAATAATGTTTGAACATCAACTTAATTGCGAGAAAAAGATGGAAAATCTAACTAAAAATTCAATAAAAATTTCTGTTCCGGCGATATAGCACCGGAGCAAAAAAGATCAAAGTATAAGTTTACTTTCTCTCAGGATTTCCCGGCTTCAGTTCCGGAATTTCTCCGTGCGCTATACCGTATGTTTTGACAGCTTTCGGCGCTCCTAACAGGAGTTTCCTAATCCTATTATATACACTCGGGTATTTCTGGGCGTCAAGTTCTCCGAGAAGGTCTGCCAGGATCTTTACCAGCGGTATATGATACTTTGACTCCATCTGATCTATGTTTGCAAAGGCATTGAGCATATTGACTGTGCTATACTCGTTCACAGGAGCCAATTTTCTCAGTATCTCTGCAAAGAGAGCCCTGCCTTCTTCGGTCTGAAGTGACTTTTTCCGGTTGCGGGCAAAGCTTCCATAAAGGGCACGCTGGTCATTTGTCTGCTCAATCCTGAAAGCATCTGACCTTTCCATTTCTCTGACAAGTTCCACTGCGTCGATGCTGCTGTTACTTCCTATTACAGAGAGGAAAGCTTCCCAAGCAACGAGATTTTTCTTTGACTCAGCTTCAAAGGCTCTCAAGACTTCTATTTTATCGGGCGCAGAGCTGTTAAGGTATGCTGCAAATGCGCTCAGCCGATCCGTTGCACAGGTTGCAGTCTCAAATTGCTGTTTTATCATTACATGGATGTCAGGAGTATCAAGGGCTGCAAGGATGCCAAGACAGACGTTTTTAGCCTGCCTGTTCTTGATTATTCTTGCTGTCTCCTCAGGAGTCGAATCCCTGGGAGTAGAGGCACTTTCAAAGAAACGGTAGGCGGAGATAACCGAGTTTTTATACTTCCAGGCAACGGCTTTCAGGAGTTTCTGTCTTACTTCATAAAGAGCTTGGTACCTGTGAGCAAATTCTTCATCCTCCACAGACTCAAAAATGGTTAGGAATTGACCACCTGCCTTTTCGAGAAGCTGCCGGTCATTGAGAAGCCTGTAGTACAGTTCGATAAAGTCTTCAGAGGGTTTTGATTCGGGATTTTTAAGGAGCCTTAGCTTTTCCCTGTCAACAAGGGTATAGAAAGCTGTAAACCTGCCTATGGTATCACTGTCTTTCCTTACCTGAATCAGGAGCTCGTCATGGCTTGCTTTGTATACAAGTTTCCCGTAGAAAGAATAGCCTCTATTAAGTGATAGGAAGGCTGGCATGTCCACATTTTCGATTACAATCTCTGAGTTTTCCCCGCTAACTCTTTCCAGGATTTCGACAAGGTCATTTCCGTTTTCGTCAACAAGGGCTGCCTTGAATGGGAACTCCCAGGGTTTTCCGCCGTCTGGGTATTTTTGCTTGAGGAAAAATGTGAATTTCCTGGCAGCTCTGTCGTATTCGGCTGAAACCTCTACTACAGGGTACTTTGTCTGTTTCAGCCATGTTTCAGCCATTTCCTTTAAAGGCTGTCCGCTTTCTTCTTCCATAGCTTCAATCCAGTCCTGGGTAGTTGCGTTGGAATGTTTGAATCTTTTGAAGTATCTATCCAGACCCCTGACAAAGGTGTCCTTTCCTATCAGGAACTCAACCATACGCACGTATTCCGGGGCTTTTACGTAGGTGACTGCGGTAATCAGGTCGTTTGGGTCATTGAAGCCATCAGGAATGATCGGCATGGAAGCTGCTCCTGAATCCAGGGCAAAAGTTCCCGAAGCCGGAGCAAGCAGCTCAAGCACTCTGCCGAGCCTACTATAGTCCTCCCCAAAGAGAAAGGCATGATGCTGTTCTTCCACATGCACGGTTACGGCTTCATTCAGCCAGATCTCAAACGGGCTTTTTCCGGTGACTTCTGATCCATTTTGGTTGTGATGGTACTCGTGTACCTTGACCCGGATCATATATTCGTAAGCCGGGTCCGTCATCTGCGGGAAAGGCATTATGCGGTTTGTGGTTATCGTGGTATTCCCGACGTTTTCCATTCCTCCGAAGTCCGAGTTCTGCATGCCGATTTCCCTGTAGACGGTGCCTGTATACCTGTATCCGGAATTGATGGTTTTGTTAAGCTCGGCAAGCCTGTCCCTTACCTTTTGAAGGTCTTCCTGTGTGGATTCGGGCTTTGCCTCAAGTTTCGTCTTCTCTCGCATGCGGACAAGCTCCCAGAGCTCCTTCCTGACAGACAGCTTCTCCTCATCAAACTGTTCGGGCCCTGTAAAAAGGTAAACCCACATAACCGCATCGTGCAGGATATCAAGTGCTTTTTCGGCTGCTGCTGCATCTGAGTTTGGCGGCACGAGCAGTTCCAGCATAAAAGTGCCTCCATCAGGATACTCAAATTCCCGTTTGAAGGTCGCATAAGTCCCAGCCCCCAGGAAAAAGAGATAGGTCGCCATAGGCGTGATGGAGTTGTCATATACGATTTTGTCCCGCCCAGGTTTTACGGTGTGCCTCTCAACTACGACATCACCGTTTGTAATAAGGTTTGTGTACTGCGAATCCGCAATTATTGTGGTTCTGTAAGTGCATTTTGCGGCCATATCGTCAATGCACGGAACAATCCTCTGGAATCCCCACTGCTGGCACTGCGTTATCTGCTGAGGGGGAGCTCCTGCCGGTGTTTCGTCGTAGTACAGCCCTTCAAGGATATTTTTGGTCGGCCTGCAAACCGTATCCGTAATAACTGCAACCTCGGTATGTGGAGGAATTTCTTCCCTGAAATTAATTTCAAGAATCGCATCATCCTTCCGGTATCTGTAAGAAACCTCGTACTGTATGCAGCTCACAGCCCGGATCTCAAGATCCCTGCAGTTTAATTCAAGCTTTTCAATAGGTGCGTCCTTTGTCCTTACCCTGAGTACGGATTTCACATTAGTCCTGTCATCATAAACATCAAACACCAAATCCATATGCAAAACGTCAACAGTAAGTTCCCCGAAATCTTCAGGATAATATTTGTAAAGCCTGTTCTTCATAAAAGAGTCACCGAATAAATTATAAGAGTTATGTTATGGGATAGAGAAGGAAGGGATGAGATTTAAAGGTGTAGTTTTGAAGAGGATGATTTTTCTATTTTGTATAATAATTCTAGAGTATTTTTCACTACTTATTTAACCTCTTATATCTCTTTGTATCTTAATATTTATGTCAATTTTTAGAATTTCATCAAACTGAAAATTAATCGGTATACGATATAAAATATTTTTTTAAATTTTTCGAAAAATTATTATATGTGTCACATAATACCTTTGAAAATAATGCTATTGAGAGACATTCAATTTTGGATGATTTTCAATCAATTTATTTACAGTTACTTATTAAGTTTTTCATAACTTCGAATTAAAGTTGTCACACCCCGTGGTTTGCAGCTGGGTATTCAACTATAATAAAAACGCTGGATCTTCAGAAGTTATCCGCTTAAAATGAGAAATCAATAACAGTAAAAAGAAATCTATCTGAAAACATGATAATTTTTCGAAAAGTTTACTGTTTATTATTTCTCTATCTGTGAGAACTTTATTAATTGTTAATTCTTTAAAAGTTGAGAAGGTGGAGAGATGACTAGATTATGCGTTTTAAAAATTGTATTATGTTGTTTATTGATAATTATGATTGGGTGTACATCTGCGTCGTCATCTGAATCTTTAGCCGAGTCTAAACATCCTTATGCAAATAATTCTACATATACGTGGCCTAATATAAGTGAACCTGATGCTACTGAAATACGACTTCACTTTTCAGATTTAGATATTGGTGGGTACGAAAAATTAACTATTTTAGATAAGTATGGAAATGATCTTGTAACTTATTCTGGCATCACAAAAGCAGACTTCTGGACAGAATGGTATACAGGGGATACGTTGGGAGTTAGACTCATCACAAGCGATCAAGGGACAGGATATGGGTTCAAAATTGACAAATTAGAAAGCAGATCAGATATGTGCATATCTAATAATTCTTTAGCCGAATCATATCATCCTTATGCAAATAACTTTGAGTATAAATGGCCTGATGTAAGCAAACCTGGTGCCACTCAGATACGAATTCACTTCGAAAGTCTTAATCTTGCTGACACCTCCGATAAACTCGTTCTTTATGATAAATATGATAATAAGCTTGCGACTTATGAGAGTGGCTGGGGTATCAATTATCAAGATTTCTGGACAGAATGGTATACAGGAGATACGTTAAAAGTCAAACTTGTAACAGGTAACTCAGGGAATGCATATGGGTTCAAAATTGATAAAGGTGAAATTAAGAATGATAGAAACGTAACAACTGCTTTTTCTGAATCTACAGAAGTTAATACTGGAACATCTAAAAGTAAACCTGAAAAAAGTAAAGAATCTGAGTTTTCAGGCGAAGATTCTGAAAAATCTCAAAATCCAACGGATTATATTGATTATATCCATAATCAAATGATAGAAATTGCAGTTACTTTGAATATTATAGAAGAGGAAGATGATCAGTCATGGATGTATAAGCATATAGAACTTGTTTTTGGTGGATTTGGGACTCCCCTGGTATTCGCTATGGTTGGATTTCTGAAAAAATTGAAAGGTAAAAAATCAGAAGATAAAAAGTCT
>NZ_DAGK01000031.1:41761-110985 GCF_002495725.1 Methanosarcina sp. UBA411 | reverse complement strand
GATGAAAAATCAGAAGATAAAAAATAGGAAAATAACTGACTGTCTAACAATCAATGTTGTCCGGCGCACTCCCCTGCAAACAATAAGGTATGTTCGTCCCTGCTCCAGATTCCATAGAGGGGAACAAAAAACGATTCTTTTTGTTTCAGCAAAGCTTCATGACAAAGGAGTAAAGGACAAATATCGTTTAATCTCCTGCAGTTTATAGGAAAATTCCCATCCCCGCAGCCTTGCTGCGGGGTATTCTAGTGAAATAAATTTATTCTTAAAACCTTAAAACCATCCTGATGCCTGAAAAGTTACAACCTTGAAAATATCACGTATTTTTAAACTTCTGACTTCAGGTAAAGATGCAGCATTTTTCTGAAAAATGGTCTAAAGTATGATGAATCTCAAAACCGTTAGTATGATGAATCTCAAAACCGTTACCTGAAATATCAGTATCATCCTAGGCATTACTTAATCCAGCTTCGTAAGCTATATATACTATCCCCAATAAATAAGGATACTGTATAAAAGTCTCTAATTCGGAGCGTGTTTTTTCAGATAATGTTGCACCAGAGGATCAATGTAAAACTGAACCTTCAGATGCATCCATTGAAGTTTTCAGCTTTTTGTCTCATTTTTAGAACTTCATAAGAGCCAGACTATGCGCTCTGGTGGGGAACTCTATTTATTTTTTGAGCTGGTTGAAACCTGCCGACAAAAAGGCCTGATCTGATTAAAAACACAAAAAATAATAAACGAATTAAATAAAATTTACACAAAGTAAAAACGAGCTAATAAAGAGCACCCTTAGTACCTTTATTTGCGAGGTTTGAAACAAAATGTCAGAAGAATCCGATGATCCAGACAGTAGTGATAGTAGCAGTCGTCAGAAAATGTTCACAGTAACCGGAATGGTGCTGTGTGCTATACAGTTTACGTTCTTCGTAGGTATGATTCTAAAATTCATCGAGGCGGAGTTTCTCGGTGGTTTTACATTCATGCTGCTTGCTTACTCTTCAGCGTTCATTTACAGGAACATGGAGAACTCCGGGAAAATTCCCAATGTAGCCGAGAACTGATGACTGTGTGGCTTTGCTTTAAAAACCATACATTCTACAAAAACTATCTGTTCTGAATTTTTCTTTTTCCGATTCCTTTTCTTTTTTTCTTTTTTCTTCTCTATTTTCTCATATCTCCCTATGTTATTTTTCCAGTTTTTATTTATTTTTCCCTATATTGCCTTATATATCCATTTTCCCTTTATTTTTCTATTTTACTTTATTTTTCCCTCATTATCTCTTCTCCCTAAAACTTTTTATTTTTATGTTTTTTGTTTTTTATGCTATTTTATTTTTTAAATTTTTCACTTTAAATTAATCTAGCTTTGGAAAGAGATTGTGATAATCTTTTAGTGACTTCTTCTGCTCATAGGAGGTAAAAGTTATTAATTTGTGAAAGCATAGGGTGCAGATAAGCTTCGGACTTGGAAAAAAGGAATTTATTGAATTCTTTGGTCCAGGAAAGAAATGCCTGAGTCATAAAACAGAAAAAGAAATATAGGATTATTTTTTAGTACCAGTAATAATTTTCTATGGGATAAACATGGATTTAACCTTGCAGATTGATACCGATTACTCGCTTCAGGAAGCAAGCGAGATTATTCGCTCGGCTCTGGAACACGAAAAACACCTTGCAAAATACAAAATAGACCGTTACGCCATGATCTGCGATGAGTTTGAAGATCGTTATGACCTGATCTCTACCGAGTTCATACAAAAATTTGAAGCTGGAGAACTTATCGGGGAAGATAACTATTTTGAGTGGTATGCTGCAAAACGAGGGCTTGACCACTGGAAAAGAAAGCTGGCCCTCCTCAAAGGTATCAAATTTTAACTTCTCTATAAACTGATTAATAATATTCTCAAAGCTAATTTACAAATTTCTTAATAGCTAATTGACACCTGATTGAAAACTTCTCTAAATCCTTGCTACTCTTAATCCTAGTAACCCCTGTTATTGTTTTATACTGTTTTTCAGGTATTTTCAGGTCTGATCTAGTGCTTGCATCTTTTGGGCCTGTTCTAAGTAATAATAAAGCTCAGAAGTGTCTAAAATTAATGAAAATGTATTTATAACTGTGGTGTCATTGGTCATATTGTATCTTTTTAGGTGGTTGGATGGGCACAAATATCGGATTAATGGAACTCGTCTTTCGGTCTGAGAAACGCAGGAACCTCTTGATTTTTCTCAAAGATGGGCCCAGATCCATACATGAAATCCAGAAATACCTATGTGTTGATTCCGTCTCTATTCTTCCTCACATTAAAAAGCTTAAGGACAGAAAATTGGTCATACAGAGGGATCACACTTATGAGCTATCCATTATAGGAAAGGCAATTGTGAATAAAATGCCACCTCTTCTGAATACTCTGGAAGTGCTTGAAGATAATTTCGATTACTGGTCACGACGGAGCTTCGAAGGGATTCCCCCGGTTTTACGGAGTCGAATATGGGAGTTGAAAAACTGTAAACTTATCCGTCCGGACTTGAGTCATATGTTTGAACTTGACCCTGAATTCGTGGAAAACCTTCTCCTTTCAAGGCAGGTTTTCGGCTTCAGTTCATATTTCCATCCTTCATTTATCTCTCTCTACCTGGAAATTGCAAAAAAAGAGGCCCAGATTTCTTTAATGCTTACCGAGCCCGTACTAAAAAGGTTTAAAGCCGATTATAGCGAAGACTTTCGAACTCTTATAGAATTTGAACACGTAAATCTGTCTCTTTTCCCGAAAAACCTGAAACTTGCAGGCTTTACAGTTACAGATAGGTTCTTCCTGCTCACCATCCTTCCTCAAATAAAATTTTTTGAGCGTGAAAGTCTATTCAGTTCCGAACCTCAGGCTCTCAAATGGGGTACCGACCTTTTTTCGCATTTGCAGAAGGAAGCAATTCAAGTTTCAGGTAATACTAACTTAATAATTAGCTGAGATTCATCAGGATTTTTAAATGCAGAAATAGTGAGGATCTGACAGTTATACTCTAGTAAAAAAAGTTCTAAAAGCTTAAAATACATCCTTTCAGATAACGAGTGCACCTAATTACTTTCTTTAAATAACTATTTAATGGAATAAGAGGCTAATGTTTGAGGGGATTGGTATGATCTTCACACTTAATATCGAAACAAATTTCTCTCCTCAGGAAGTAACTGAGGCTATCCGCTCGGCTCTTGAGCATGAAAAGCATGTTGCCAGGTATAAGATCAAGCGTTACTCTGCAATCTGCAGGGATTTCGAAACGAAATTCGGTTTCAGTTCTGCTGAACTCCAGGCAAAGATTGAAGCTCCAAGTAGAAGTAAAGAAAGCAATTTTTTCGATTGGTATACGGCAAAAAAAGGGCTTGAACACTGGAATAAAAGACTTGAAATCCTTTCAGGCATTTCTTTTTGAATTGAGTCATTAAAGGTTCAGTTATTTATCCGATGATTTATCGGGACAATTTTGACTTCCGAGGTTTTACCTTTTGAATTTTTGTTTGAATATCCCATTTTTCTATAAAATTTACTTAATCTTTTTTGTACTTTGATCCAGATATCTGCTTTCGGTGTCCTGTTTAAACCAGAACTGGCAAATTATTTATGTATATGTATAATCATTAACAGGATTAATCATTCTCCATGATAGGAGTAATTATGCTTAATAGCTAATTCGCTATCTTATCCATTATGATATGAAAATCAATCTTCTTCCATCTAGCGATTTTGGGTATTAAGCCTTTGGTTGTAAAATATGCTGAGGTGTTTTATCTGGTCAAAAATATTCTAAAAAGTATGGTAGGAGAAGCTCTTATTGGCTCTGGCCCTGAAATTGCACACATAGATCTGGTTATCGGACCAAGAGGAGGGCCAGTCGAAGCAGCATTTATAAACTCACTCGCAATGCCCAGGCAGGGACATACCCCACTTCTTGCAGTCTTGGAGCCAAATGTCCAGCCCAAACCTGTGACCCTACTCGTAAACAAAGTAACGATAAAAAATGTCTCCCAAGCTGCCCTTATGTTTGGGCCGGCTCAGGCTGCAGTCGCAAAGGCGGTCATGGATTCTGTGGCTGATGGAGTGCTTCCTGAAGAACAGGCTGATGACATTTTTATTATTGTTTCTGTATTTATTGAATGGGATGCAAAAGACAAGGATAAAGTTTACGAATTTAACTATGAAGCGACAAAGCTTGCAATAGCAAGGGCAATGGAAGGCAAACCGACTGTCGAAGAAGCGCTTGCTAAAAAAGACTCAGCAAAACATCCATTTGCCTGAATTGTGGCTCAATGTAATTCAAATTTCAAAAGCAATTTACTTCAGGTTGAAGCCTGACTTACTAAATTGCTGACAGGCTGAATCTCAGGGCATCTTATATACTCCAAAGAGAGATTCTGCCTCATATTTTTCTGAATAATTTCTACATTTTTCGAATTGAAATGCCGCAGACACTTCTCTAACCTTTCATACTGCTCTACTTAAAAAACAGATTGTAACGCTGTATTCGAGCTTAAATCCCATTATGTGCCCTCTTATAAGCTGGAAAAATCTGTAAGGAATAGAGACTGGTTTTTTGTGGAAAACAAAGCCTGAAAAACTAATAATCTGAGCATAGGATTCTAAAATGCTGATGTATTCTATTAACTACACAAAGAAGCTTCAAGAAATTTTTCAATTAAAAAAGGCAATAGTAATGTTATTTCTTACAAAGTTCGTGCTAATAATGAATTGAAAAATACCTGGAGCAGTTTTACCCCTTGCTTTTTCTGTCGTAGGGTAATTTCAGTCATTATTTTTTTCCTTTCTGGAATAATTTCATGTCTCAAAGAATATCTTTCTTCTTAAATTAATTTTTATTTTTTGTTTTTAATTTATTGATTTTTCGCTCTTTCTCTAAAGTATGAAGTTGCCAGAGACATGATATTTAATAATTTATAATAGGTAGCTCCTTCTTCCTAGATCTATGGTATTGAAGGTTATACTCGCTATATTGTATTACCAGAATCTCTAATCTCCCTCATATATCTGTATTTTGTAATTAATTCAGGAACAGGTTCTGGAGCTTGTGACTTTATAGAGTTGTCGAGGTCTTATGCCTATAATGGAATTGAGTGTATCGTAGATGTCAGGGCATTACATATACTTCAGTTAACTATTTCTAATAGATATATCTTGGTTGCTTTTTCTTTTATTTCTTTGCTGAGAAAGTTCCCGCGGGAACTAAAATTTCTGAGTTAGGATTATTTTTGCAGGTTCTGTTCTTTCCAGGCTTTTTCCGGCCTCTCTGATGATCGGAAAGGAGATAGAAGACTGAAATACTGTGTAAAAAATAAATGTGCGGGCAGATAAATATTTATAATAAGTATAAGTAGTTTATATTGAGGTAAAAATAAGACTTTACTGTGGGGGAATTACATATATGAAAATTAGAGTAGTTAGTTCCAGAGAGGAAATATTCACTCTCAATCCTAATGAACGTGTTGTTCATCTGGCCTTCAGGCCTTCGAACAAGGACATTTTTGCACTGGTTGAAACCTGCCCGAAAATTGAGGTAATTCAGCTGCCTAAATCTTACAGGCGCACGGTTTCGAAATCTATAGAAATGTTCCTTGAAATGCAGAGGATTCAGCTTATCGAAGGCGATGTATGGGGACACAGAAAGGATATCAATGAATATTACAGCATTCCTTCCTCAGTCATTGAGAAAATAAGGGAACTGAAATCGGAGGGCACGCCTGCTGAGAGAATCGAAGAAAAGGTTTCAAGGGAAAGCAAACTCAATCCTGAAATGGTTGCTTATATCCTGACAAAGGAAGCTTCTGCCTGAATACGTATAAGGCCGGAATTTCTGCTATATTCTTGGGTGCAGGTATGGTCATAAATTGGTATAAAATATTTGAGGTTGTCGCCATTATCCCGATCCCGGCCTAAATATTAAACTTAAGGAACCTGAGATGTCTCCCTATTGTAGGCGGTAGCGTAAGCTTTATAGAGCGGGGAGACTTCTTATGTTTTTTGCTTATAAGTTATTTTGCACTGTTCTGCATATCTTAAGTAATTTTTAATTTACTCCTTATTTTCTGTTCAATTCCCTATCTTAAGCACCTTATAAAAAAAGTTTCGACTCGATATTAAGCAAAAAGTCGAAACAGTAGTAACTTATATACCTTTGATGGCTCTAATCTCTTTAGCAACATAAATTCGAGAGGAGACTGAAGGGTTGCAATTAGAACTTCTAGAGCTGATTTTTCTTTCCGACAAGCGAAAACAGTTATTGCTCTTTCTGAAAGATGGGCCGAAAAGCATGGATGAGATCAAGGAAGCCCTTGATGTAACATCTACTGCCATCCTACCTCAGATCAAAAAGTTAAAAGAAAAATCTCTGGTTGTTCAGGAAGACAAAAATTATAGCCTCTCGCTTATAGGAAAAGTCCTTGTTGAAAAAATGCAGCCTCTTGTTAGTATAATTGACGTTTTCGAGGACAACTTTGATTACTGGGTTGAAAGAGATTTCCAAGGAATCCCCCCTTCTCTCCGAAAGCGGCTTGGAGAGCTCAGAAAATGTAAATTAATTCAGCCCGATCTGGACAGGATGTTCGAGCTTGATCCAGAGATAGTTGAAAACCTCTCAAAGTCGAATTGTATTCATGAATGTCTGGCCTATTTTGATCCCTCTCTTATTTCTATATGTCAGGAACTTGCCAAAGGTGGAGTTAAGCTCTCATTTCTTATGTCTGAACCTGTTTTTCAGTACTACTCTAAGGATTACCTCGAAGACTTTCGGGAGATGCTGGCCTTAGAAAATGTGAAGTTTTTCCTTTACTCAGGAGAGCTAAGGATCGCTAATCTTACCGTAACCGATAAATTTGTCATGGTTGCTCTTTTCCCGAAAAATCAAAAGCACTTTGACAGAGAAAACCTGATAAGTTATGACCCCTCATCTCTTAATTTCGGAAATGAACTTTTTGACGAGTTGATTAGGGACTCTACAAGGATTACCCAAATATCACAGGAATAAAATGTATGTAAATTGGCTCTGTAGAAATCCTCTGAGATAAGGAATTCTCATTACTTTGAACTAAATAGCTTGACCTGTTTTTACTTCCTTATTTTCAGCCTATTGTAACTAATTTAAATAGGGTTTTCTAAAGAGCCCGTAGGTATTAAGTTCTTATTGTGCTCAAAACTACGGTTAACTTGGTGCTCCCTGTGGTTGTGGTGCTTTGCTGCTTCTGTGCTTTAGCTTTTCGGCAATGTCGATACCAAGCCTTTTGCATTCTTGCACATCCTTATCTGTGGGCTTGTGCAGTATCCGGAGTACAGGATCTATAACAGTCATTCCCATCTGTCTCATTTTTTCGGCTATTAGTATAGGAGCTTCTCCGCTCCATCCGTAAGACCCGAAAGCAGCTCCTAATTTTCCTTTCGGGTTTGTGGAAGCAAGAGTCTCATCAATAAATTTTTCCATAGGCTGTAGCATTCTATAGTAAAAAGTCGAGGAGCCAACTGCAATCGCATCGGCTTCATTAAGGTCCTCGATTTTTACATCATAAAAGCTAACAGCTTTTGCATCCACATGTTTTGATTCAATTCCGCTAGCTATTGCTTCGGCCATAGCTTTTGTATTCCCCGAGGTACTGAGATAAACTACTATCGCTTTCAATCTTATCCCCCTCACTGTAAGATCTTATATTAACTCCAGTAGTGGACAAAAAGTGATCAAAGTGGCTGTATATTTCCCAAAAGCTGGAATATAAGGCGAGACCAAGAGCTTCTCACTTTTCAATCCTGTATTAATTATAAAAATTATTTTAAATAAGGATTTCGTCGACCATGGTAAGGTTGACTCCAGCTATAAAAAGTCATCCAAGATCTGCTACAATACGGATGGGAGCTATATAGTTAACTACCTGGAGAGCTACACTCTCAAGAAAATTGCGTACATTCTGAGGAATTCTGTCTGTAGTATGAGAAGCAAAGTTAAGGCTGCCTATAATTTCTCCTCTGTGCTTCATAGGAATAACGGCTACTGCAGTAATTTTTTCCTTCCTGATTAAATCTGCCATTTTTTCTGCAAAAAAATCCATCCTGTAGACAGGCTTCTCAATCCAGATCTGCTGAGCTTCAGGGGAATCTGCCCTGTATATAGAAACACTTTTCACAAATTCAGGAGAAAGTCCCCGGTATGCAACCAGATTAATCTGGTCCATGAGGTCGTCTTTCAAGTATATACCTGCAGCATCTATCTCTTCTATCTTCAGGCAGGCATCAAGGATATCATTAAGCATAGTCTGAAGGTTCCAGGTAGTGCTCAGGGATACCCCAAGTTCCCTTTGGATATCGAGCATTTTCTCAGCCTCTTTTCTCTCTGTGACATCGATAACTATTCCCTGAAGATGAGTAACTTCGCCTTTTCTATCTCGCTGGATAAACGTTCGTTCTTCAACCCAGCGTATACTCCCGTCTCCTGTAAATATTCTATACTCCATATCAAAAGAATCATATCCTTCTCTTACTGAACGTGCCAGACTTTCGATTACAGCCTGGATATCCTCTCTGTGGATTATGTTTCCATAAAGTATGTTTCCTGAAAGGAAGTCATCCACTGAGTACCCGAACTGCGTCACGTTTTCAGAAACAAAATCTACAGGCCAGTTTTCTATATTTCTCCATAGAAAAGCTACTGCCGGACTTTTGCTAATTATATTTTCCAGCATTTTCTGCATTTTTAATGATTTCCTCAGAGCTCTTTCAACTTTCTTCCTACGGGTTATATCCAGTACTATTCCCTGAAAGCAGGACACTTTCCCATCCCTTTCTCTCTGGATAAAGGTTCTCTCGTTTACCCATAGTATATCTCCTGCTTTTGTATAAATCCTGTATTCCGAATTGAAACTTACCTCTCCTTTCTGGATACTCCTATCAAGCCCTTCTTCTACTCGATTCAGGTCTTCAGGGTGTATGATTTTACCGTACTGAACTTTTTGTGATAGAAAATCATCAACCGTATATCCAAACTGTATTACATTATCCGAGACAAAAATCGCAGGCCAGTGCTTGTCGTTCTTCCATAGAAAGATTACTGCAGGGCTATTATTAACTGCTGTAGTCAACAATTTCTGCATCTCAAGAGTTTTTTCCAGTTCTTCTTCACCTTTCTTCCTCCTGGTGATATCGAGCACTACTCCCTGAAAATGTGTTGCTTCTCCGTCTGCATTTCTCTGGATAAAAGTCCTTTCATTTATCCATCGAATATCTCCTGCTTTTGTAATAATCCTATACTCCAGGCTGAACGCGGAAACCCCACTTTTTATTTTTTTCTCAAATTCCTTTTCAACCTCTTCGAGATCATCGGAGTATATTAGATCTTTATACATTACCCTGCCAGAAATGAAGTCTTCTTTCGTGTATCCAAATTTCGCCACGTTTTCGGAGACGAACTCAACAGGCCATTTATCTTCGTTCTTCCAAAGAAAGAGCACTACGTGACTATTATTGATCATTGTTCTTAGAGTCTCTTCTTTTTCCAGGGCTGCGTGGAGAGCCTCTCCTCTTATGTTGTTTCTACTGCCTGCGGTCTGGAAGTTCACATTTAAAGCTCTATTATCCTCCGAACCCTCATCCATTTCTACAATCACCTTCACATGGCATTTTAATATCCCTTTTATGTACTCCTGTGTTCTTCTTTTTCATCTATATTTTATTTATATAATTATATTTCTATCAAATTAATTTCTTTGATCATTATATCTTATTTTCATATTTTAATCTCTATAAAAATAGCTGACTATAAATCAATATCTTTACTTCTTGGTTTCCGATACCATATGTCAATTCTGTCCGAGCATTCAAATCAAATTATACTACTATTTGGAAATTGAGAAGGATCCGTACTCTTAATCTACAGGTATGTCTGCCAGCCAGAAGACTCTATATTGCACTTTTTCCATTATATCATAGAAAATATGGGCTAGATAGTCTCTATTATCAAGTAGACTCTAAAATTCAGATATCAGTCTTTAAAACTCCCATATGTTTGTCATGAGCCCTATTATTAATCTGACAAATGAGGGTAAAATTAGGTAATTAAGCAAACAGATTTATATGAAATACAATAAAAAGATAGTAATATCTAAATCAGCAAAAAAGCACTCAAATGAAATAAATTGAATAGTGTGAACGGGTATAGTCCTGTTATGGTTAATTCTTGTAGTATGTTCGCTTGTTAGGGTGTGATCTTGTAGTAGATGTGGTCCAGAGCAGGCCCGTTCACTATGCAATATTATTCAAAAATCTGATTAGTTATATAAATATTTGGATACTATTATATTAACTTGCCTTTTTGTACAAATCGTGAAAGCTTTTATGTTTCACGATTGGGTTATTATTCAATTCTTATATGATTCTCCGAAATCAGATTTCCCTTTTTGCTAAACTTTTTATTTATATTTTTTATACCAGATTTTATGTTATATTAACTTGCCTTTTTGTACAAATCATGAAATTTTATGTTTCAAAAAAAGATTATCATCCAATTTTGATATTTATTATCTCAAAACAAGTTGCTCTTTCTGTTAAATTTTTTATTTATATTTTATACCAGATTTCTATTCTAGCCGTATTGCAATTATCTTATTAACTTTTTTTCAGTCAGCCTTCCTATACTCATTCTCTGAGATTTTCAGTACTTTCTCCTTCCATTTTTACAACTTTTTCTTCCCCAACCTGTTTATACTATGAAGTTTTTTCCTATCTATACATTATAATTAGTTCTTACCATGAAACGTTAAGGAGATTTGTAATGAGAAGCTCTATTATAAAAGAAGGACCGGAACGTGCTGCCAACCGTTCACTTCTGAAGGCGACCGGAGTCACAGATTCCGAGATGAGGAAGCCATTCATCGCAGTCGTTAATTCCTGGAACGATATAATTCCTGGTCATATCCATTTGAATAAACTTGCTGAGGCTGTGAAAGCCGGAATCAGGAACGCCGGGGGAGTTCCTTTCGAATTCCATACTATAGGGGTCTGCGATGGAATCGCAATGGGACATGAGGGTATGAAATATTCCCTTCCCAGCAGAGAGGTCATTGAGGACACAATAGAGCTTATGGTTAAAGCCCATCAGTTTGATGGAATTGTCCTTATCCCTTCCTGTGACAAGATCGTGCCAGGTCACCTTATGGCAGCAGGCAGGTTAGATATCCCTGCAATTGTTGTAACCGGAGGGCCTATGCTTCCGGGATATGTGGATGACAAATATACGGACCTTATCTCGGTTTTCGAAGGGGTGGGTGCTTATAGTGCAGGCAAACTCTCGGAACTTGATCTTAAAAGGCTTGAAAATCTTTCCTGCGCAGGAGCCGGATCTTGTGCAGGAATGTTTACAGCAAACACTATGGCCTGCATGACCGAAGCCCTTGGCCTGAGCCTTCCAGGCTGTGCAACTGCCCACGCAGTGGATGCAAAAAAGGCTCGCATTGCCAAGGAATCCGGCGAACGCATAGTTGAAATGATCCGAGAAAACCTGACTCCGAGAAAGATTGTCAGTCTCAAATCCTTTGAAAATGCCATAATGGTAGATATGGCAATTGGGGGCAGTACAAACACAACTCTGCATCTTCCTGCCCTTGCCCACGAATTCGGGCTGAATCTCCCCCTTGAGAAATTTGACGAATTGAGCAGGACAACACCCCATCTGATTTCCCTGCGCCCTAGCGGCCCTAATTTCATGCTGCATTTTGATAGGGCAGGCGGAGTTCAGGCAATTATGCAGAGGCTGTCCTCCAAACTTCACTTGGATCAGCTTACAGTGAACGGCAAAACTATTGGGGAAAATCTCAAAGAATTTGATATTGTTAACCCGAAGCTCAATAAAGAGATTATTGCAACTCTCGAAGAGCCTATCCATACCGAAGGTGGAATTGCAGTCCTTAAAGGTAACCTTGCCCCTGATGGCTCGGTTGTGAAACAGGCAGCCGTTGATCCAAAAATGCGTGTTTATACAGGCCCTGCAAAAGTTTATGACTGTGAAGAGGACGCTATGGAAAGTATCCTTGCAGGCAATGTAAAACCTGGAGATATTGTAGTTATCCGCTATGAGGGCCCGAAAGGCGGCCCTGGTATGAGGGAAATGCTTGCAGCTACAGCCGCAATCGGAGGTATGGGCCTTCTAGAATCTGTTGCTCTGATAACTGACGGGCGCTTTTCCGGAGGCACCCGCGGGCCGTGTATAGGGCACGTTTCTCCCGAAGCCAGTGAAGGAGGGCCAATTGCCCTGGTAAAAGATGGGGATATGATAGAAATTAATATTCCTGAAAGAGCTCTAAATCTTAAGATCTCAGAAGAAGAGCTTAAGAAGCGGAAGGCAGTTTTCGTTCCTCCAAAAAAGGAAGTTACGGGTTACCTTGCCAGGTACCAGCGTGCCGTCCACTCTGCAAATACAGGCGGAATAGTAGACTGAGTCGTCAGTGTTTGCTTAAAAGCTTTGTTTTCGGAAGGTCTCTCATCCTTCCTATTTTTTACTTTTCTCCGGCCTTAAATCTGCTGTTCTTGAAGTTCTCGAAATTCTTTAAATTCTTTATTTTTAAAACTACTTGAAATTCCGAAGCATTTGTGAAGAGATTTTTGAATATCTTAAAGGGAGGTCTGAATTTTGGAAATAAGAGGCTTATGTGTGATTTGTGGGCTTCCAGCTAAACTCTATACCTGCCCTGTATGCGGAAAAACTGTATGTATCCAGTGTATGGATCCTAGAAAGCAAATTTGCATCAGGTGTGCCGGTGGCAGGACAGGCATTGCATTTAGCTCTGAAGATACACGGATATCTAAATGAAAAAAGGTTAAATGGATATCTGAGCCCTTCAGCCCTGTATTTGCCCTCTTGGTTAGTAAATTATACAAGCAGGTTTACAGGATGCCGGGAAGCAGACTCGATATCAAGGTCAGCTACAGCTTCAGAAATCATTATATCGCCCATGGCGGCCATAGGAAATACATATGGGGCATAATCGATAGGCCCATAGAGGATAAAATCTCCAGCTGCGGCCTGCTGCAAGCAGGTTGAACCTATATCACAGATTTTATAGAGGACAGGGTCTTTTTCTTTTTTCTGATTTAGCCAGTTCCAGGCCGAAGGTGCGTTGTGGATTCCCGAACCCGTGGGATATCCCCATTTTGCTTTTGCGGTAATTGTCATCCTGAGGGCCACGCCTGCTCCGTTTCCCATAGGGGTAATACTCGGATCTATAAGCTTGTTAACTATTCCACATCTATCTGCAATTGAAAGTAATCCATTTTCCATAAGGCCTGCCCCATTTTCCAGTAGTTCCATCCTGCCCTGCAGGGATGAGTCCGTTGCATTGAAGCCAAGGATAATCGAGCTATCAATATCGGAGAGAGCAAGAGCTTCAATTTCCGAAGCATTTATGCTCATGTTTATGGAATTATAGATTGCTTTGTCTGCAAGCCCGACCTCGCTGACATATTCTGCAGCATGGGAACGCACTCTTCCTTCTGGGGAGTCTATAAGAAAGGGAGCCTCTGAAATTTCTGTCACAAAGTCAATATAACGGGTAATGCTTTCAGGGGTAGTACCGAAAATATGAATTATATGCGGGTTTCCTGTTTCTTCCGCACTTGTTTCCTGCATATTTATCAGTCTTTCGGCAGCAGCCCTATCAAACAGGCCTCTTGCAGCATCTTTTACGATTTCATGCTTGTCATAAAATATAGTTCCTGCAAGCACGGTCGGGAGTTCTCCTGGCTGTCCGCCTATCTTCACTCCTGCGACGTTAACTATTTCCTGTTCTTTCTGAAATTTAAACATTTTTACACCATTAAAGTCTACAGGCTAATATTTTTTTTCAAAACATGGTAATATATGCTCGACGTAAGTCTCTTTACTGGAAATTAGAAATCCTTTGTCGGGCAGACAACTCCTGCAGCCGCGTCCATGATAAATTCTTCGGAGATTATTATATCACCTGAAAGAGAATCAGTGAACGTAGGCTGTCTTTTCTTCTGTGAAATGGCTACAAGAGGTTGATCCGGGTAAACTTCTCCTCGGTCCTTATATCTTCTCACAATTTCTGTTATCTTTTCAGGATCAGTCAGCCCTATCCTGTCAAGAATCACTATCTGCTGCTGGAAGCGTTTGACTGCTGCCTTGGATACATTTTCTATAAAAGGGATGGCTCCTTCAGAGCCAATAATTCTGCCCGTTTCGTCAATCCCATTTTCATGGATTGCAATTAGGGAATGGCCTGCTAGGTGTCCCCTCGATTCCATCCCGCAGACAAGAATATATCTTATATTGCAATTTGAGATGACGTTTACTATTATTTTTTCGACTCCCAAATTTTCGGTTTTTGAACTTCCCCAGAGTGCCACCTCAGGCGAGGGATTTATCTGGCTCGCAAGAGTTATTACTGCAATCCGGGACCTCGGATCTCCTACCATATAGTCGCCTTTTACTATCGGCCATCCCTCTGCAACAGTTTTCAAGGAATCACCTTTTGTCTTTCTTTATTCAGGTGAGACAGCGCACTTGCAAGCATTATTGCTTTAGTAAAATGTCCGCCTACCCTTGATGTATCTACAAAAACATAATCATCCATTAGCACCGGAGCTCCAAGCCCGTCACCCCCACCCAGGAAAGCAATTGTCCTAAAGATTAGGTTTCCGGAGATTCCATCAGGAGCAACGATAAAGTTGGATTCTTTTATGGCGTCTTCAATAAGAATTGTATAATGCTTGGCATTGATCCCAAGTTCAACAGCCCGATTTGTCACGAATTCTCCGTCTGCAAGAGTTCTGTCCACACGTTTGTTCCTTCCTACGTCTCCAATCCTGCCCCCCGACAGCACACCGACCTTAGGCTCTATCCCAAATCTCCTTATATGTTCGGCACCGAGCGTTATCATTCTTAGTTTGTCTGCAATGGTGTTTCCCTCGTCGATTCCTACAGGGGCGAGAAAGAAAGGTGTTCCATCAACCGTGAGGAGCAGAGCAAGTCGGCAGATTCTTCTCTTTCCTAGAGCCTCTTTGAGGTGGGCAAGGGCTCCCGACGCCTTTGCAGTGCCCCTGATTGCTGCATCGACTTTTCTTGAGATCATAAGTTCCGCAAGAGTCTTTTCGGGCTCATCCGTATCAATTACTTCAAGTTCCGTGCCGACTTTGTCTATTTCTTTCTTAATTCCCACCAGGACGACCTGTGCATATCCCAGTTCCTGGGCTTTCCAGGCACTCTCGAGCATTTTGGGGGTCGGATCCCTTATTCCCATAGCTACTCTGGCCCTGTTCGCCCTGGCCCTCACTTCGATAGCCTCAAGGAGGGCATGCATGCTATTCTTTTCCATATTCATCCTGACTGTTGTGTAAGATTTTAAGTAGTTCAAAGAAGTACAAACACGATCATTAATTAATTTTGTCCCCCAAGTTCCTTCCCCCGAGTTCCGTCTTGGGAGGACGGAGCCCTTTTCGCTACCCGAATTTCGCTTCGGGAGCACGAAGCCCTTTTCGCTTCGCTCAAGAGGGCTGAATTCTGAGCAAAAAAAGCTATATCTTTAATTTGCTCAGGAATGTAGTTGGATTGAGTTTTTGTACCCGGAATCGATTATAAACATGTTAGTGAGCTAATATTACAGAAGATATTTGCAGCCGGGAAGAAAGGAGATAAGAGTACAGTTTTTTGCCCGAGTTTGTTCTGGCTATTGGAAGTATCTTTTTTATGAGAGCAAAAAGACTTTAATACATCTCGAAGTGTAAATTTAATGTTGTTTTTAAAATCGGTAGCAGAGGATCTCAGGAATAAAGACTATTACATAGTGAAAAGGTTAAAATGTATAGAGTTAAGAATGAGTTCTTTTTTTATTGGTATGGTTTAAGATGACGTTGGCAATTGAATGGGCTGAGAAATACCGCCCCCAGACCCTGAAGGAGATCGTAGGGAACAAAAAGGCGGTACAGGATTTGCGAGCCTGGGCTGAGAAGTGGCTTTCAGGCATTCCCGAGAGAAGGGCAGTAATCCTTCATGGGTCTGCAGGTGTAGGGAAGACTTCCACTGCTCACGCTCTTGCCCGCGATCTGGGCTGGGAAGTAATCGAACTCAATGCAAGCGACCAGAGAACTGCAGGTGTTATCGAAAAGGTTGCGGGATCAGCAGCTTCAATGAATACCCTCTTTGGAGGAAAGCGCCTGATTATTCTGGACGAAGCGGACAATCTTCACGGGACTGCAGACAGGGGCGGAATGCGGGCTATTGCAGGAATTATTAAGAGCACGCTTCAACCCATCGTGCTGATTGCAAACGATATTTATGGCTTGACTCCTACTATCCGGAACCTCTGTCTGGAAATTAAGTTCGGATCTGTGCAGAGCCGCTCTATGATTCCTGCTTTAAAGAAGGTCTGCGAGAGCGAGGGAGTTGTATGCAGCCTGGATGCAGTCCAGCAAATCGCTGAAGGGGCGGGAGGCGATCTAAGAAGTGCAATTAACGACCTTCAGGCTGCAGCTACCGGAAGAGAAGTGCTGGGTGTTGAAGATCTCAGTACTTCAGGCAGGGATGTCAAGGAAAACATCTTCAAGGCAATGCAGAGAATTTTCAAGAGCACGGACTGTAAAAAGGCCCTTGAAGCTGCTCGCGGACTTGACGAAAGTCCTGAAGACCTTGTACACTGGATCGATGAAAACCTGCCTATCCAGTATGCCTCTAAAGATGGAGATATTGAGGATATAAGGACCGGCTTTGGTTATCTCTCAAGGGCTGATCTCTACCTTGGACGCGTAAAGAAACGCCAGAACTATGGGATGTGGAGATACGCCAGCATGTTGATGGTCTGCGGAGCTGCAATTTCAAAGACAAGGCCCTATCCTGGATTTATTAAGTACCAGCCACCGTCTCTTTGGAAGAAGATGGGGCAGATACGTTCTAAGCGCGACCTCAGGGATAATATCGCTTCTAAAGTTGGAGAACACAGCTTCGAGTCCATTCGATATTCAAGAAATAACCTGCTGGAGCTTTACTCTAGCATGTTAAAGGATGAAGAGTCTGCAATTGAAATTACTGCAGGTCTGGGTCTTGAACTCGAGGAATTGATATACCTCTCGGGAAGCACAAAAGCCAGTAAAAAACTACAGAAAATTTACGACAGGGCGCAGGAACTCCTCCTTGAAGGGAAAGAAGAATCCGATGGAACGGAGTTCTTCAGGGCTCCCGATTCCTCAGGCGATAGTAAGGAGCTTCCTTCTGACTTCGTGGTTACGACTCGTGAGGAAAAAGCTGGAAAATCTTCTGGGAAATCTTCTGAAAAGTCTGCAGTTCCAGATTCTCGGACCTCTCAGGGCGGGCAGAAGACCCTTAGCTTTGGCTTTGATATTTCGCCTGAGATTTCCCCAGAAATTACAGATTTGGGAGATAATAACACTTCTTTGGAAAATATTATTTCTGATACCCTTAAACCTTATACCTTTAAACCTGATGACCTTGCATCTGATAACCTTACCCCTGTTACCCTAAAACCTGATAGTTTTACTTCCGATACCCTTATACGGGAGCAGTATAGAGCAGGGACTGACGGAGTCGGATTCATACCTGATAGTCTCATGTCCAGTTCTCATAAAAACGATAATCTTAAGATTAAGGATTCTTTTTTCCTGCCTGAATCCTTTGAGAAGAGAGCTTTCTCTGGCTCTGAACCGATAGAAAGCAGCATCTCTCCTGAATTTTCAAAATCCATGAAATCTGTAAACCTTGAGCCTGCTATCAAAAAAGTTTCGGATACGTCTGAAAATTCTGAGGTAAAGGTTAGCGAAACTCCTAAAAAAGCCGAGTCGAAAACACAAAAAACACTTTTCGACTTCTAATTTCTAACCGTTTGTTTTATTTTTTGATTCATTTTCAATTTTTTCTCCTAATTTTCTCTCCTTGTTCAAAACTGATAAGAAGGAAGCTGGTGCAAAGTTAGAAACTGTTAAAATAATTTCATTAAAATGGCACAATCTTAAACAAGTCCGGGCAGATTAAGTAGACCTACAACTGCTATTTAATTATAAAAATTTTCAAACTTCAAAAATAGGTAAAAACAGGCAAAAAACAATTTGTGAGCGGGTTGGAGAGTTTGGGGAATAGTTGGGGGAAATAGTTGGGGGATATTGTTTTGGGGTTATACTATGGAAAAGAGACCCGCTCACTCGACATGAATATCTGTTCATCTTATAAATAGCTTTTCATTTCTATATGTTAGAATTTATAATTTCAGATTTATTTCCCTAACTGGAATTTTTCCTTTTTGATGTAAAATCGTAAATGTAAAATCGATAACTACTGGGTTAAGTTACACCTATATAAGCATTTCTATTTTTTACAAGTATAGGATGAGCGGGTTGGGGAGTATGAATTGGGGTGTTGGGGGGTTGGGGTTATCTTACAAAATAGAGACCCGCTCACAAACTAAATCATGCTAATCTACTATAAGTATATTTTGCTTGGCGTCTTTATATTCCCTGAATTTCTTCGAGCTCGACTATATGTGGAAAAATTAATATTTCAAAAGCAAAGGATCATTCTATTTAATCGTTTATTTTTTATATATAAAGATATTTGATATTTTGATAGATTGAATGTTATTTCCTGGTTGAAACGTGACCACCTACATAAATAAACGTCGATCAGAGTCTCTCCCATTATTTGTAATAAAAATCACTTGGTATAGTAAGAGTTTATCATTTATTGTAAAGCAGTTTCATTTACTATTGACAGCAATCTCATTAGTATAGTAAGAGATTTATTTGGTGAGTAAGAGTCTAATTTAACACATTAATTGGTTTTCAGGTCATCCCTGAAGTTCTCTTCTAACAAAAGAGTTATATATAACTTATGACATTTTGGTCTTGCACTTAGAGCGATTCTGTAAATGTAAGCAAAATGGGCTCGTGGTCTAGTCGGTTATGACATCGCCTTTACACGGCGGGGATCCTGAGTTCGAATCTCAGCGGGCCCACTCATTTTAACATCCTTGTTTTCTGATTCTAAGAACGTATTGACCTTATTTTCCTAATGCTTCAAGTATTTCTTCAAGGTCAGATTTTATCTCTGGTTGTACAACGCTAATTTTTCCATCAAACTCTTCATCAAGGGAAATTACATACAAAGGCTTATCATTGTATTCTGTTTTGAAATATGAGCAGTTTATTCAACATGATCCAATCTGGATTGAGGCAACCGTATTAAATTATATGATATTTTTGTTTTTGCTTGCAATTTTGTGAGTTTTGATTTCCCTAAAAATTTTATTTTATCTCCACCATGTCAAAAAACAGCTGTTAACTTTTATACAACTTTTTATTCTTCTTTTATCTAGGTTAAACGATGGAAAATTACTCAAAATAATATACGCTTTAAATCATATCAACGTTTTAAAATTATTTATTTCAGAAATTTCAAGACTTTATTGGATTAGTACTAAATGACAAGCAAGTAGATTATTTTTGCTTCTAAACTTTTTCTCTTGAGTTGCCGCACATGTGCCTGTTGCTAAACTTCTTCTTTGGCTCAAGAGTATGTCTCCCTCAAAATCTCATAAAACCTTTTAAAATATCGTGGTCCTAGTGATTTCACGTAAAAAGATTTCAGCATTGAGAAATCTGCAATACTCTCATTTTCTATATTTACACGCATGGAGAATTATATGCTTTTTTTGGGAAAGAGCAGATAGAATTGATATATCAGGGGTCCATCACTATAAAGAAAACGAATATTACACCAAACAAACCTTTTCATTCCAATATTTCCAGTAATTTCCATATATGCTTCATTAAATGTCATAAATAATTTATTTTCATAAGCTTCTTAGATTCTGAACAGTTTAGTCCTATATATTTACTTTTGCTCATCTTTTTGGTTTTTTTTATACGCTTTAGAGACATATTCTTCTTTAACTCTAACTTCTGTTTCAAAAAAACTTAATTGAGAGCTATTTCCTATTTTTTCTGTGGGAATTTCCCTTTTTCTCTAGCTGCAAGCGGAATTTGTACATCAAATTCTTTTTTCTTTATAACTTGATATTATATATAGCACTGATATTGTTATATAGAAAGGAAAACGATAAAGACTTAGAATCTTTGTTACCTACAAAAAGATATGCTTTAATATTTTTAGAGCGTAATTTCTTGCAAAGATTATTTTGAAATCTATAGTGGGGGAGGAGTCAGTATTAAGAGAAGGAGCAGAACTGATATTGCAGTAGATATTTTAAGAGTAGCAATGAACGGGGCGAAGAAAACTCATATTGTATATGAAGTTAATTTGAATTTCAACATTGCCCAGAAATACCTTGAAATGTTGAAAGAAAAAGAGCTTATCAGACATGAAAATGGACTTTTCATCACTACTGACAAAGGAAAAGTCTTTCAGGAAATGGCTAAGGAACTCAAACTCTAAATGATTCTCATCTCTTTTTAATTTTTATTTACTTTTTCCATCTTTCTCTTTTTTCCAGTTTCACTACGTTTTAAATCGAATTTTCCGCTTCCATTCTTTTTTGAGTTATTCCATTACAATCTCAGCTGGGAATCCGGCGAAGAAAAGCGCTATGGATAAGCCAGTAATAGTATTTCTAAATTAGAATACGCCCCCATATATATAAACGTAGTTTGGAAACATACTATGGAGATAAAAGCATTTTTTTGAAGCTCATACTTAAGAAGTCGCCTCAGGTATCAAATACTCAAGCACCTGTTGACGGGTCAGCGGTCATTTAAAGAGCCTGATGTTGAGGGTCAGATGAGACTGATTAAAGAGTATAACGTAGCTTTCAGTTTTTCCTCAGATAAAGGAGAGGGAGATGAAGATTCTCCTGAAAAGATAAAAGTCTGTAATACCCTGTTATAATGACTTCCATTTTGTATGAGGTACTTTTATCCATCGCGAAGATGGCAGCAATCGAGAGTCACTATAGGACTCATATGGACGGATATTTAATCTGGCAGATCCCCTATAAAATGGGAGTTGCATGGCTTATCAATTAGATAACTGAGAGGCTGCGAGGATATTCTATATGGAACATAACCTGGAAAATCTTCCAAAACTATTCAAGGAGGCTCCAATCCGTATAAACTTAAAAGACTTGCTGAAGAGGCAAAGAAGGCAGGCGAATGAGGTTGATCAACCTGAATGCCGCTGATTTTATTTTTGCAAGAATTTCCTGACACTTTTAATGATTGAAACATTTTTACTGATTGGGATAGGGGGGGTATTATTTGACTGATAGGGATAAAACAACGATAAAATTGAAAGTTGCAGAAGCCGATCAACGGGACGTTGGAAAAGGCATTGTCCGGATAGATGAAAGCTTCAGGGAAAAGATGGGACTCAAACCCTTCGATGTTGTGGAAATCAAAGGAGGAAAATCGACTTCAGCCCTGATAGGACGTCCATATCCTAGCGATTCGGGACTTGATATTATACGTATGGATGGGCTTATCCGCATTAATGCAAAAATCGGTCTAGGGGAATATGTGGATATTCGCAAAGCCGACTGGAAAGAAGCAAAAAGCGTGACTTTTGCGCCTGTGGTCAAGGGCATGCAGATCTACGCTCCCAGTGAAACCCTTAAAGCCGTATTCATGAACCGCACGGTTTCAAAGGGAGACTTTATTTCAACCACAAGCTTAAGAAAATCTAGGGAAAGGGAGACTTTCGGTAAGGGAGTTATGTTTGAGGATTTCTTCCAAGATTTTTTCGGCCAGGGCTTTGGTCCATCTTTTGGGCTTGGGGAAATAAAACTTCAGGTAGTTTCTACTTCTCCGTCGGGAATAGTAAAGATTACAGACTTAACACAGGTTGAGCTTTTGCCTGAAGCGACCGAAGTAACTCCTGAGCAGAATATTCCTACTGTTATGTATGAAGACCTAGGTGGGCTAAAAGAAGCCATCGGGAAAGTTCGGGAAATGATAGAGTTGCCTTTGAAGCACCCTGAGCTTTTTGACAGGCTTGGAATCGATGCTCCAAAAGGAGTACTGCTCCACGGCCCTCCAGGTACGGGCAAGACAATGCTTGCAAAAGCAGTTGCAAACGAGTCCGATGCCTACTTCATTTCTATCAATGGCCCGGAAATTATGTCCAAATATTACGGGGAGTCTGAAAGGGCAATAAGGGAAATTTTCGAGGATGCAGAAAAGAATGCTCCTGCAATTATTTTCCTGGATGAAATCGATTCCATCGCCCCTAAGCGGGCTGAAGTAACCGGGGAAGTCGAAAGGAGAGTAGTTGCTCAGCTTCTCTCCCTTATGGACGGGCTTAAGGCTCGTAAGAATGTAATTGTCATAGGGTCAACTAACCGTCCTGAAGCCCTGGACGTAGCACTCCGCCGCCCTGGTAGGTTTGATCGAGAAATTGAACTCAGAGTCCCGGATACGGATGGAAGGTTAGAAATTTTCCAGATTCATACTAGGGGAATGCCTCTTGCTGAAGACGTGAATCTTATGGATTTTGCTCAAATAACATACGGGTTCGTAGGAGCTGATATTGCTGCCCTGTGCAGGGAAGCGGCTATGAGCGCTCTAAGGCGGGTTTTGCCGAAAATCAATCTCAATGAACCTGAAATTCCGGCTGAAATTCTGGATTCCCTCCAAGTAATAAGAGAAGATTTTGAGAATGCTCTTAAAGATGTCCAGCCATCGGCAATAAGGGAAATCTTGATTGAGGTTCCTACTGTCAGTTGGGACGACGTAGGAGGCTTAGAAGAAGTAAAAAGTCTCCTCAAAGAGGCAGTAGAATGGCCTCTTAAAAATCCGGAATCTTACAGAGATATAGGAGTTGAAGCTCCTAAAGGTGTTCTTCTATATGGTCCTCCCGGTACGGGAAAGACTCTTCTTGCAAAGGCAATAGCCCACGAATCAGATGCTAATTTTATCACAGCCAAGGGAAGTGATCTGCTTTCCAAATGGTATGGGGAATCCGAGAAAAGGATTGCTGAGGTATTTACACGGGCAAGGCAAGTTGCTCCTTCAATCATTTTTCTGGACGAACTTGATTCGCTTGCGCCCATTCGCGTTGCTTCTACAGGTGAGCCTCAGGTTACGGCAAGAATTCTCAATCAGCTTCTCTCCGAGATGGATGGGCTTGAAGAACTCAGGGCTGTAGTAGTAATTGGCGCAACAAATCGTCCTGATGTCATTGATCCTGCTCTTATCCGACCAGGTCGTTTTGATGAACTGATTCTTGTTCCGATCCCTGACGAGGGAGCTCGCAGGGAGATCTTCAAGGTTCATACTGAAAAAATGGCGCTTGCAGAGGATGTTGATCTCGAAAAGCTCGTTTCAATGACCGATCAGTATACTGGTGCAGATATTGCAGCCGTATGCAAAAAGGCAGGAAGGCTTGCTCTGCGTGAGGATCTTCACGCAAAAAATGTCATGCAGAAGCACTTCCTTAGAGCAATAGCAGAAACTGGGCCTTCGGTTACTTCGGATACGATGAAGTATTACGAGGCTATAAGAGGCGAGCTCAGGACAAGGAAATCTAAGGAGATAGAGAATCCTTCTTACTTTGAGTAAAAATGTTAAAAAAAAGTTTTACCTTATTTTTATTTTTTCCTTTTTTCCTTTTTTACTAACTTATTTTTCTCACAGTCTAATTATTTTTAACATTATGTTTTTATTAATCGATCTTTAAAGTCGACAATTTTTTAAATTTCTCTCTTTTTATTCACTTATATCTTAGAGTTTTCCGAAAATGATGGTCGGGATTTAATATCCACTTATATTTAAACTTTACAAATTATGTTAACCAATGATATTAAATATCATAATTACTATCGGTAATATATATGCAGCTTCCAACACCCGAAGATCTTAAAAAAAGAAGAAATGAACTCGGGCTTACCCAGAGCGATCTGGCTAAAAGGGCCGGTGTAAGCCAGCCCCTTATAGCTCGTATAGAATCAGGAGATGTAGATCCCAGGCTTTCAACTGTCAGGAAAATCTTTGATGCTTTTGAGGAAGTTGAAAAGGAACAGCAGATTATTATAATAGATCTGATGCATTCCCCTGTAATCCATGTTTCTCCGGACGATTCCGTGGAAGCAGCAGTAAATCTGATGCAGACTCACGGTTTCTCACAGGTTCCTGTGCTTGACGGGGGAATTCCGGTTGGAAGCGTTTCAGAGGACATGATAGTGAAATTGATGGCCGAAAGTAAGAAAAAATCAATTTCCCAATTGAGAGTTTCCGAAATAATGGGGGAGTCCTTCCCGGCGGTATCTCCAGGCATTTCTATCTCAGTTGTTTCACATATACTAGAAGGAAATCCTGCTGTGCTAGTAATGGAAAAAGGATCAGTTATCGGCGTCGTGACAAAACATGACGTAATGACGCTTCTCCAGGGTTAATAATTGAAATCTGTTCTCCTTATAGGGCGGTATTCGGGATCAGAGCTTGGAAAGCACATCAATTATATACTAGGATTCAATTAAACCTGATCTCTAATTTGGATTTAATGCTTAACTCCTCCAAACTATATTAATTTAATAAATCCGTTGAAATCCCCTAATCTAAAAATTTCCAATATAAAATATAAGATACACTGCATGCCTTTCGGGCACACCGTATCAAAATGATATTACTCTGAATTATTTAAGATCTGCAGATATTTAATACTGCATAATAACACAACCCCATTAAACAAATAAAAAACAAAAATCAATTAAATCTTTGAAAATGTGGAGCATAATACATATGGATCTGGAAGATACTCTTCTCATGATGCCTGGTCCCGTACCTGTTGCACCCAGAGTCCTTAGAGCTATGTCGAAACCGATGATCAACCACCGGAGTCCGGAATTTGCTGGTATTTACACCGATTGCAGGGAAATTCTCTCCAATGTTTTCCAGACAAAGAATGATATTTTCTTGCTGAGTGGTTCTGGAACGGCAGGAATGGAAGCTGCTGTCGGGTCTCTGGCTGGAAGCGAGGACAAAGTTATAGCCATAGAAAACGGAAAGTTTGGAGAGCGCTTTAAAGATATTGCAGCTCTATATTCGGAAGTAGTTCCTGTTGTGTTTGATTGGGGTCTTCCGATTGACCTTGAAGTTGTCAAGGAAAAACTCGAGGAAGGGGCAAAAGCCATCACTCTCGTCCACAACGAGACCTCTGCAGGTATTCTTAACCCGGCTGCAGAAATTGGTAAACTTGCCAAAAAGCATGATGCTCTCTTTATTATGGACGGCGTGACCTCCCTTGGAGGAGACGATGTAAAGGTCGATGAATGGGGAATTGACATTGCAGTTGTAGGTTCACAGAAGTGCCTTGCAGCTCCTCCTGGACTTTCAATCGTTTCCGTAAGTGAAAAGGCTTTTGAGGCTATGAAAGGAGTAACAAAAAAGCCTTACTATAACGACCTTCTGGCATATAAGAAGAGTGGAGATAAACCCAGACCCGAAACGCCTTATACGCCTGCGATTCCTCTGTTCTACGCCCTTCAGGAAGCTTTGCACATTGTAAAAGAGGAAGGAATGGAGGCAAGGATTAAGAGGCACAGGACTCTTTCCGAAGCCGTAAGAGCAGCAGTTGCCGAGCTGAATATCGAGATGTTCCCGCAGCTTAATGAGTACAGCCATTATTCCAATACGGTCTCTGCTATGAAAGCTCCAGCAGGCATTGATGGCGAGGACATAAAGAGCGATATGAAGAAGCGGGGTGTAATCATTGCAGGCGGACAGGAACGTCTTAAAGGCAAGATTTTCAGAATAGGTAGCATGGGAAATGTCACTGCAAGGGATGTGCTTTCAACCATCCAGCAGCTGGAAATCGTACTAAATAAGCGTGGTTACATTGACAGCCTGGGAGCAGGTACAGAAGCTGCAGCCAGGGTTATTGACAGGGCCTGAACAGGATAAAAACTATAGATATACATTCTGTATATCTACCAGCCTTTTTCAGGAAAACCCGGAAAAAAGATTTTAATCTTGAAATTCCGATCGGATTCACATGCCCACAATAGGAATTGCAGATACCACATTCGCACGCTATAATATGGGGCGTGCGGCAATTGACGAGATACAGAAAAATGTATCTGTAAAAATTAAAAGAGTAACCGTGCCCGGGATAAAGGACCTTCCGGTTGCAGCCAAGAAACTTATTGAAGAAGAAGGATGCGATATCGTTATGGCCCTTGGTATGCCCGGAGCTAAAGAACAGGATAAGATATGTGCTCATGAAGCTTCCCAGGGCCTTATTATGGCCCAGCTCATGACCAATACCCATATTATCGAGGTCTTTGTCCATGAAAATGAAGGAAAGGATGAGAAAGAACTTGCTTTCCTTATGGACAGAAGAACCCGAGAACACGCTTTAAATGTAATAAAGCTGCTCTTCAAACCTGAAAAGTTAATTCGAGAAGCCGGCACCGGTCAAAGGCAAGGCTTTGAAGATGCAGGCCCATTAAGAACGTGAAGCAATTTATGTAAAAACAAAGACTGGAGACCTTATCAGATGACTATCAGCCTAGGATTTGTTGTAGCTGAATTTAACAGGGATCTGACCTATCAGATGGAACTGCTTGGAAGGGAACACGCGGAGTTCCTGGGGGCAACAGTGAAAGAGACCATTCTTGTCCCAGGGGTTTTTGACATGCCCCTTGCGATCAAGAAGCTTTGCCAGAGGGACGATATCGATGCCGTAGTTACTATAGGATCTGTAATCGAAGGCGAGACTGACCATGACCAGGTGGTTATGCAGCATGCTGCAAGGAAGATCATGGATCTTTCTCTTGAGTTTAATAAGCCTGTAACTCTCGGTATTCCTGGCCCAGGCATGACCCGTATGGCGGCTCATGAACGTGTGGACTATGCAAAGCGTGCCGTTGAAGCTGCAGTAAAGCTGGTGCGGCGGTTATGAATTTATGATCTCTATAAACTAGCAAATGTAATAAACCAGGACCATCCCTATGTCATCCGCAAGGCTCAAGCGTGTAGAAGAATCTGCAACGATAAGGATCTCCAATATTGCGACCAGAATGATTAAAGAGGGTACAGACGTAATCAATTTCAGCCTTGGTGAACCTGATTTCAATACCCCTAAAAATATCTGCGATGCTGCGGCAAAGGCTATGTATGAGGGAAAAACCCACTACGCCCCCTCTGGAGGTATCCCTGAACTAAGGGCAGCCATTGCCGAAAAATTCAGGACGGAAAACAACCTCGATGTAACTGAGACAGGTGTGCTTGTTACCCCCGGAGCAAAACAGGGAATTTTTGAGATAATGATGAGCGTTCTTAATGATGGGGATCAGGCTCTTCTGTTTAATCCTTCATGGGTAACTTATGACGCATGCATACGTTTTGCAGGGGCGGAAACGGTCTGGGTTCCGACAGTCCCTGAAAAAGGTTTCATTCCGGACAATTTTGAGGAATATATAACTGATAAAACCAAGCTCATAGTTGTAAATAGTCCAGGAAACCCAACAGGTGGAGTCTTCGGGAAAAAAACTTTGCAATGTATTGCCGACCTTGCAATTGACCATGACCTCGTAGTAGTCTCAGATGAGATATATGAGAAAATTATCTATGACAGGGAGCATATCAGCATTGGCAGCTTTGACGGAATGCAGGAAAGAACTGTCACAGTAAATGGTTTTTCCAAGGCATATGCCATGACAGGTTGGAGACTCGGCTACCTCACTGCACCTCCTGAAATTCTCAAACTCCTGCTTAAAATTCAGTCTCATTCGGTAAGCAGTGCGACTACGTTTGTTCAGTACGGTGGGCTTGAAGCTCTTCAAGGGCCTCAGGATAGTGTTAAAGCAATGGTTGATCGTTTTAAGGTACGTCGCGATGTTCTTATCGACGGCCTGAATAAAATGGGGCTTGAATGTAAAAAGCCAGATGGAGCTTTTTATGCTTTTGCTAATGTCAGCGAGTATGGAAATGGAACTCAGGTGGCAGAAAGGCTCCTGAAAGAAGCTCAGGTAGCAGTTACGCCTGGAATCGCCTTTGGTTCGTCAGGCGAGGATTTCATCAGGATTTCCTATGCAACATCAATTGACAGAATCAGGGAAGCTCTTGAAAGACTTGAAAAAGTATTTTTATAAATCAGATTCTGTGAATATCTCCTGAAAAAGGTATGAGTAACGAATAACAGGTATTAATCGAATCGAGGAACGGTGTGGGCAGGTTTACCCATACCGTTTAAGCACCTCTTTTATGATTGAACCTGTACTGCAAAGTGGGCATTCTTTTGAAAGTGGAATCCTGACCACATTTGCAGAAAGCCCTCTTTTTGCAAGTTCTTTTTCCAGAAGCTCGGCGTCAAAGCGCTGGTCGTAACCCAAAGCAATTATATCCGGCCTGATCTGCTTCAGGGGTTCAAACATATCTTTTTCGCTGCCAAGAAGCGCTTTATTTACTATCCCGAGTGCATTTACCATCTCCAGCCTCTGCTCCTCTGGCACAACTGGTTTTGGTTTGTGATTTATATTTGAGTCTCTGGCAACAATAACGAAAAGCTCATCTCCCAGAGCTCGGGCCTGGGTCAGAAAATAAATATGTCCGGGATGGAGAATGTCAAAAGTCCCGGTAGCAAGTATACGTGTCAACAGATCACCTGGCCTCGGGTATATCCTGTAAGCATAAGAAACTTACTGAGATTAACCCTGCCTTCAATCTGAAGAGCCCCTGGATATTCAAACTGTGTACCACAAGTACTATTATTATCTATTCATAATGAGACTATATAATAAAAGAATGAAAGAATTTTTTCAATTATCACAAGTAATATATGGTCCGCAAATGTGAATATTATTTATTGAACTTAGGGTATAAACCTGAAAATTTGAAGATAAATCCTATTCAGGTACAGCTTTTCAAGTCTTCTGAGAGGGCTGTTGCCTTTGGCATTATCATAAGTAATATATAATTCTTGCAAATATTACCATCTAGATAATCTGTAAAAAGAGGAAAACCCCAATGATAAAAAAATCGATTCATGAGATTAATAAAAAAATTGAAGATGGAAGCGTCAATGTAGTGACGGCGGAGGAAATGGTCACAATTGTTGAGGAACTTGGCGCTGAAGGGGCTGCAAAAGAAGTGGATGTGGTTACGACAGGCACATTCGGAGCTATGTGCTCATCCGGCTTAATGCTTAACCTGGGGCATTCCGAGCCTCCTATTAAAATTCAGAAAATCTGGTTCAACAATGTAGAAGCATACAGCGGACTGGCAGCTGTAGATGCTTACCTGGGGGCTGCCCAGATCTCAGATACAAGGGGAATCCAGTATGGTGGGGCTCATGTTATTGAGGATCTCCTCAGGGGGAAAGAGATCGATGTTCATGCGACTTCATATGGGACGGACTGTTATCCAAGGAAAGTGCTTGATACGATAATTACCCTTGAAGACCTCAATGAAGCCGTTCTTCTTAACCCAAGAAACGCCTACCAGAAATACGCAGCAGCAACCAACAGTTCCAAAAGGATTCTGAATACCTATATGGGTGAGCTTCTGCCCAATTTCGGAAATGTAACCTATTCAGGGGCAGGGGTTCTATCTCCTCTATCAAATGACCCTAATTATGAAACCATAGGCATGGGAACAAGAATTTTCATGGGAGGCGCTCAGGGCTATGTTATAGGGAACGGAACTCAACATTCTCCTTCTTCTGGTTTTGGAACTCTGATGCTCAAAGGTAACTTGAAGGAGATGAATCCTGATTACTTGAGAGCTGCTTCTTTTACCGGATACGGAGCTACTCTTTACATGGGAATTGGAATCCCCATCCCTATTCTTAACGAAAAACTTGCTGCTGCAACTGCAGTCCGGGATGAGGATATTGTAACCACTATTCAGGATTATGCTGTGGGAAGCCGGGACAAGCCAGTTATCAGAAATGTGAATTATGCCGAACTCAGATCAGGCTCGGTGCAGATTGACGAAAAAGACGTGCCCACGTCCTCTCTTTCCAGTTTCAAGAACGCGAGAAAGATCGCAAATGAATTAAAAGAATGGGTTAAGCGCGGGAAATTCTTTGTCAGCATGCCAGTGGAAAGACTGTCTGTTGAAGGGGCTGCCAAACCCATGAAAGAGACGCAGGTTGTACCTCTTGTAAAAGATGTAATGTCCAGTTTTATTGTGACCATCAAAAGAGATCAAACTGTCCAGGACGCTGCAAAGAAAATCTGGGAGAACTCTTTTAACCATCTGGCTGTGACCTCCGACACTGGTGAACTAGTAGGGATCCTAACTGCCTGGGATATCTCAAAGGCCGTTGCAGAGAATTGTTTTGATTCGGTAGAGAGCGTTATGACGAAAAAGGTGCTGACCTGCGCTCCTAACGAGCCTGTGGACCTTGCAGCTAGAAGGCTGGATCGTTATGGAGTATCTGCGATGCCGGTTATCGATGCTCAGAGGCGGGTTATCGGAATAATAACAAGTGACAACATCAGCAAACTTCTTGCAAGGAGGTACTGAGCGTGAAAATCAAGATCACTATTCCTACCGAGAGAATCCACAACCCTATCATTTCCGAGTCCATAGTCGAAACCGGAATCCTGATTAATATAATGGTTGCAAATATCGACTCAACCTATGGGGAACTAATAGCGGATGTGAATGATCTCAAGTTCGATAAAATCAAACATGCCCTGGAATCGAGAGGAGCTATAGTTTCTATACTGGACAGACCTATTCACAGAGATGAGGAAGAATGTATCGAATGCGGAGCCTGTATTTCAGTCTGCCCTATGAATGTGTATTCTTTTGACAACGCCTGGAATGTACTAGTAGATGAAAAGAAATGTATTCAGTGCGGCGTGTGCATTAAGATGTGCCCGCATGGGGCCTTGAAACTGGGAGAATGAATAGAGAAAGAAGATTAAGAGCAATAAAGTCAATCTTAATCTTATATTTATTAAACTTTCTTTTTATTTTTCAAGGAAAGAAAAAGATCTGTTTAATATGGAGACAAATTAACAACTAATTTAAGTTGTTCTAATTATCTTTTCAAAGTTTTCCATTCTTATTTTGGCTTATACTAGTTTTTTACTGATCCGGTTCTAAGATCAAGTGAGGAACTAAACCTAATAAAAACCTAAAAATCACTTGATCTTGGAATGGACTCCTTTCAGTTCGACAGTCTAGATTCTGTTTACAATGCTCTGTAACATATGCAATATCTTTTCTCGTTGTCATCCCGAGTTACTATGTTTGCGTTCTCTGAATTCGACTAATTATTTACTGCGTTCCCTGATTCTTGTCCGTTATTAATTGTATTTCCAGAGTTTTGTCCTTTGTTAATTGTATTTCCAGAATCTTGTCCGAGGTTAACTGTATTTCCTGAGTTTTTTCCATTATTTATTGTATTCCCAGAATCTTGTCCTTTATTTATTGTATTTCCTGAATACTTTCCATTATTATATGTATACCCTGAATTTGATCCATTATTGAATGTATACCCTGGATTTGACCTATTATTAAATGTATTCCCTGAATTTGACCTGTTATCAGATGTGTTTCCTGAGTTCTGTCCGTTATTAGAGCTGCTTCTGGAACTGTGCCTGTTGTTAATAGAAATTCTTGAATTCAAATTGTTTTTAGGAGTATTTCCTGAATTTAACCCATTGATCATACTATTTGCGGTATTTAATACATTATTATCGACGTTACCTATGTTTGGCCCATTGTTAAAGGTCACATTTTTAAAAGTTACATTATTAAAGGTGTTCTCTGAGTTTGGACCATTATTAAAGATGACATTGTTAAAGACGACATTGTTAAAGGTGTTCCCCTGATCCTCAACTATGTTAGGCATAGTTGATATTTTCTGATCTGAATTACTGTCATTCGATATGTTACTATTGTCATTTCCTGTATTGCTCTCAGCTGCTGCAGCCGTCACGAATACTAAAAAAAGATCACCACGAAAGGATACCGCGTCCTTTTCACTCTGTTAAATATTTGCTTCCCCATTTGCCCATACTCCCCAATTTTTTCTCCACTAAATATAATCTTTAGATTGTTGTATTCCCAATCCATATTCTATAAATATACAAATATTTGTATGCCTATATATAAACCGAATAAATTTTCTAAAATAACTTATTATTATAAGTAATCCAATTAGAAAATAAAAATATATGTATGATTCAAATTAATATTGATATTGTATTAATTACAGAGATAATTTATGAGAACTAAAACTAGATTATCTTAATTAACAGTTTATTTAATTATAATCCAATAATGTACTAACTCATCGTCATCCTTGCTTCTAAGCCTATTTACGCGTATAGCAACTTGTAAAAATGACATCCACTTATAAAGCAGAATTTTTCGCCTCTATCCTTAGAAGTTTGCAATCTAAAGACATGAATCAAGGTTTCGTTCTGAATACCGATTTCTATTTCGAAACTCTCTTTATTTATACATTGAAACAAATAATTACAATGTATCTAGAAAACCGGATAGGCATTAAAGGAGAGTGTTGCCAGAACTGGGCATCAGCCTTTTCTCAAGCAACTTCTCAAATATTTCTGCGTTCATCTCCTTTCTCTGTTTTTCTTTGTGGGGACAAAGTAATCCGGAATTTTATATTTCAAACGAATGAGAATATCACAAAAGGAACTTGTACAGTCTTTAAAATAGGGGTAAATTATGAAGATCCTTGTACTCTACTCAGGCGAACTTGGGAAAAAAGTCATCCAGAACTTGATCAATCCGGGAAATTTCTGTGTGTCCTGTGGAGAACTTTGCAATCACTGCAGGCAGGCCAGGAAGTCATATGCAAACCTGATCGTAGGAATTCATGAATTTCCTCAAGACCTGCCCACATTTATAGAACAGCCCGAACAGTACATGCCTCAAAAATTTCCGGAATGCGATCTAATACTTGCTATTGGCATTCATCCCGACCTTCTTATAGCCCTCCCAGATGTTGTAAAGAAAACGAAGGCAAAAGCCGTGATAGCGCCTGCTGAAGACTCAAAGAAAACTCCTGCAGGTGTCCTTGAACAGCTTAGAAAAGAGCTTGAAGCTATTGGAGTTGAGTTTGAGGGGCCAAAGCCATTCTGTGCCCTTGAAAAAACCGGAAAGCCAATTATAGACGCGTTCGTTGACCTTGGTTTCGGGAAGCCTGTGCTCAGAATAGAAATGAGCCCTGATGGAAAGATGTTTATCGGAGCAGGCGTCCTCAGAGATGCCCCTTGCGGTTCCACTTGGTTTGTGGCAAAAAAGCTCGGCTGGACTGACACTCCTGAATATAAAGAGACCATCTCAGGTGCTCATCATTCTTATCCCTGTACCGCTAGCATGGACAAAGACCCTCAACTTGGGGACACCATCCTTCACAAGGCCGGATACATTATCAGGGAAGCAGTTGAAGATGGAATGGAATGTGCAAAAAAGGAGAAAGCCCGATTGTCTGCAGTATGCGGGGAGGAAATCTCAAGTTCTAGTCTCTAAAGGTAAGTTTTCGTTTCCAAAAAGTTTTCAAGAAATATATTCTAAATAAAAACCGGAATTTTTTATCTGGTTCCAACAAGAAAATAAGTGTTATCTATCATGTTTCGATAGATTTAAGCCTGAATTCGATGATTTACAAATCTCAGTAAGCAAGCCTCTTGAAGAAAGCTGTTACAATCTGAGCCAAATTTCATCTATTAATGAATTGAACTGTTTCCTTAATATTCAACTAAAAGCATTAAGGGATTATGGGGTTAAATCCCTGAAGTTAATACTTCTTATTCCCTTTAATGCGTTTAGTTACAATAAGTGCACCTACTGGAGAAGTGCTTGAAAGTACTTTTAGCAGGTGGAACATTTCAGTTTCAATGTAATGGGGGCGCAATCGGTTTTTCCATCCTTACCTTTTACACAGTATGTGAAAGTGTCAGTGCAAGAACATTTTTGAGAACAACATTTGGCTGGTGCTTTGTAGCAGATTTTGCCATTACTCTTCACAGTCACTTTGCCACCCAGTTTGGTAGTAAAAGTTCCTGTCTTTGTAACTTTAAGGTTGCATCCTTTGTCATTGCTCAGCACGTTAAAGCAATAAACAGTATTTGGACATTTTTTAAGTTTAATAGAATACGTATCTTTTACTGCATCTGTTTTTGTTTTACAATTGCTGTTACAGGCGGCTGCTCCTGTCATTGACAGGACAAAAAATACTAACGTGAAAACACATATTGTTTTGAACATAATTTTTCGCATTATTTATCCTCCGTATTTTTATCTTATTCAGTTTTTATTTTATCTTGCCAGTTCCCATTTAATCCTAGAGTACTCGCAATCGAAATGAACTGGGAAATATTAACATATAAACATACTTTTTTTTCTAATCTTATATAAAAATCAAAAAACGAATTTAAAACTTGATAAAGCTTTATCTTAAAACTTGAAACGTCATAACACTGTTAATCACTATAACTGTATTAGATATCTGCTAGATTAAAAATATAAGACACTTGACGAGTTTATGCCCTATGATGTCTTATGATAGATGTCTATGTGAAAGAATATCAATTCATAAAAATTCTTTTCTGTAATAATTAAATATTAAGATCTTTTACTCTTCTAGAAGGACGGATTTGTCATATTTTAGGAAAAGAAAGTCCTTTCTTTGTACATACAATGTTTAACTTTTATCTTCGGGATTTTTCAAGTTCCAAGATCCCACACTTTTTTGCCTTCACAAAATAGTACATACAGGATTACATTTTCGTTAATCTGCTCACTTGTTTTATCTGCTCACTCGCTTGAACGAAAAATCAATAGAATAAACCTTTAACTGCTTAAAACATAATTTGATTATAATGCCTATTGTGCTTGATTTCATCCTTCAAATGCCATAGGTCTTAAGTCTATTTTCATCAGGTCAACCTGACAAGAGTAGGGAGTATATGAATGTTTATATTCGGATCTGCCTATAGCTTGAAACTCGTGTATTTAGGGCATATCTATTAATTATATGAAGTACGTGCAATAATTATAAAATAAAAAATCTTGTTTTCAATCTCAGTTTAAGAGGTGAACTATGAAGCCAAAGATTGATTCTACGAGTTTTGGTTCGATTACTGTAGGTGGAGAGGTCTTTAAATATGACATCCTTATTCGACTCACTGGGCAAGTCGAAAAAAGAGAGAAAGGGCTGTCAAAGGAACTGTATGGAACTTCTCATAAAATCTCGCTTGAGGAAGCAAAGTACATTTATGAGGAAGGAACAGAAAAAATTATTATAGGAACCGGGCAGACAGGTTTTGTGAAACTGTCTGAGGAAGCAGAAAATTTTTTTACAGAAAAGAAGTGTGGTATAGAACTTTTTCCAACTCCATGGGCAATTGAACGCTGGAATGAACTTGAAGGCAGAATCACTGCAATGTTCCATGTGACATGTTAATAAAGAGGAGACAAGGCAGTCGGACAGTAAAGGCAGGTAATTCAAAAAACAGATTGGTTTATTTAATATAATCCTTCCACATCGCGCCCTTCTTCAAGTACCATTTCTTCTTCCTGTATCATCATATCCTGTTCTATAGTTCGTTTCCCACTTTCTTTTAGCTTAATTTCTTTTATATTTATATCCATCTGCGGGAACGGAATTTCAATCCCTTCTTTCGTATAGGCATCAAATATTCCTGCAATAAGGTCATTCTTTACTGTTCCTATTTCTCCTGTTTTTGCCCAGGCCCTGAGCTGCAAATTTATCGATGAATTTGCAAGTTCAGTGGTTACAACTGCGGGCTCGGGTTCCTGAAGGATAAGAGGGTGTGTTTTCATTAGATTCAGTGCTATCCCTGTAGCTTTTTCTAGGCTTGAGGAGTAACTTATCCCTATATCAACAGAAACTCTTCTTGTAGGCATGCGTGTCATATTAACAATAGAACTGCCCCATACAAGCTTATTCGGGATTGTTATGAGCTGGTTGTCAGGTGTCAAAAGTTCGGTTGACATGATCCCTACGGATTTTACTTTTCCGGTCTGTCCATTTACGGTTACAGTTTCTCCCATATCGATTGGTCTGATAGATGCAACACATACTCCAGCAGTCAGGTTTGTAAAGGTATCCTGCAGTCCAAGGCCAAGAACAATGCCTATTGCTGCAGAAACTCCTACTATATAACTATCCACGTCGAAATTTAGACTCTTCAAGAAAATAAGAATAACAATTACATACAGGAGAATGCTTAAAAAGTGAGTGAGAAATTGAATGGTAAGATCTGGAATCTTTGTTTTATGCATTCCTCTCCTGAAAATATGAATAATATACTTTGATAATGCTAATCCCATGATAAGCACTATAATTGCAAAAATCAGCCTTAATACAGTTATCTCGGTATATGGAATTACCTGCTTCATTATCTCATAACTCATTTTTAGCCTCCTCGCTTTTTGGCCAATGTGCGGAGAAGATCAAAAACGATTCTATGCCACTGTCCGGTAGAACTTGTAAAGAGTAAACTTATAAAGAGTAAACTTATAAAGTAAAGACAGGATTATACTGATATGCTGTCAGTATAAAATACATTTAATTTCTTTTATATGTATCTCTAAAAACTACATTTCTTTTATTCTGTCTTTTTAGTGCGAAAGTCTTTTACAGAATAAATCTTTCAATAACAAGTTTCAAAAATATATATGATATAAAAAATAAGTTAAATAGTTTTATCACATTTAGGGAAGGTCAAGGTTGAAATGGATTAAAAAACTCTTTGGAAAAAAAGAAGACTCCCGCGAGGAAACTGGTTTCAAGGAGATTAATTTTGAAGACCTGCCCGCGTGGCTAGATATCAGGTCTCAAAAAATATCTTCCCAGGTAGAAAAAGACGTACCTGACCTTTTGAAAGAACTTGAAGTTTCGCTTCTGGCACTCAAGGAAAGTAACTCAAGGCTTTCAGAGGCTAAGGTCGAGGGAGATTTTGATATCAGGATTGTAAAGCGAGCGAAGAGCAACAGAGAAAATGTGACAAAACAGGTCACAATGTTGATAGATAAAATCAGGGTTCAGGAAGACAGGGATTTCAGGACTCTGGAAAGCTTTTACGGGGCAGCTACGCAGAGCCTAGATACCTGCCTGGAGCATATGAACCGAAGCTTCAGGTATACCAGAGGCGTTTTTCCAGAAGAATCAAAAGAGGTTAGTGAAAGTCTTGCCAGCCTGGGGAAGGCTTTTAATGAGCTCGGAGAGGTAATTCTGGGAAATAAAAAGGAAATGGACGCTGTAGAAGCAGCTTACTCGGATGCTAATAGAATAGAGGAGCTTTTTGCCTCAATAGCAGCCGAAGAGCTGGAACTCGAATCCAAAAACCAAAGAATCCAAACATTGAATTCTGAATCTTTAGGAGTTAGCCAGGCTCTTGAAGATTTCAGAAAAGGAGCTGCCTGGCAGAGGTTACAGAACCTGCAGTCAGAATTTACTGTTGCCAGGGAAAAACTCAAGAAAGCCGAGACTGGCTTGAATTTTCTTGTGCTCCCGCTTTCAGGTCATCTCTCAAGGATTAAGAAACTTCATGAAAGCAGCAGGTATACCTTAAAACTTGAAGTAAAGAAAGAGCTTGAGATTTGTCTTGAAGATCCCGTGCATGTAAATCCTTCTTTTTTCTCTGAACTTCAAAAGATATTCGAGGATAATTCCCTGGATATGCAGGCCCAGAAAAAAGAAAAAGCCCTTTTACAGGTCAAAACTGCAATCTCGAGTTTTCCCGAGAGGAATAAAGAGTATCTTGAAGCTCTGCAGCAATTTGAGGCAAAGAAAGCTGAAATCGAAAGTTTGGATACCGGAAAATTTGTTGAACTTGAACATAAGGAAGCTGAGCTCCTGAGCAGGACTCGCTCGCTTGAAGAGGATATTGAAGATTCTAAAAAGAAACTTGCCGCTTTAAGAGAAGAACTGGAACACCAAAAGGAAAAATTCCTTGCCAGTCTCAGTTTAATCGACAGCAATTTGCATGTGAACTTCCCGAGTCCCGTCTCGGGAGGACGGCCCTAATCGTGCCTCGGGAGCACGAAGCCCTTTTCGCTTCGCTCAAGAGGGCTGAATTATGGGTTAGAAAAAGTGATTTTCAACTCGCTCAGGGGCTTATTTATACAAAATTTCTTTTTTGATCACCAGGTGGATGTGATTATAACTTTTTTAAAAAAGGCTTGACCGAAAATGGTGCAATAAAAACCTTACCCTGAACCCTATCGGCATGATCACAAGCCTTTTTTAAAATGTTTTAGCAAAAAACACTGCTAAATCTAAAACGTCATGACAGCGTGATCAACCGGCGCAACGGTTGCGGGTCAATGGTTGCGGGTCAATGGTTGTAAAGAAGGCTGAATTATAATGAAGATAGTTAGCACATGGGAGAAATTAAAGTGGAGATACTGAGCCCACAGGGACAATTTTACGAATTATAACTTTCCCATAGCTGTTATCCTGGTTCCATATTGTTGGATAGTAATTGGGTAAATGCAGATATTTACATCCAAAACTGCGTTTTCAGGCCTGCGTCTGGAAATAAACTTCCTCGTAAGGCTGGACCACTACAAATCCCTCTCCTTTGAAAGCCATCTGGAATGACTCCCCGCTGCTTCTTCCAACCAGGGTTTTTAGGGAAATGTCAGTTTTTATCTCAGGTTCCAGGTTTCCTGACCAGGCGACTGTAGCATTGGGGTCAGTAAAGACCGGGTGACCTGGGCTTACCCGGAGAGTTAGGGGGTCCTGGTGAGTTGTAATGGCGGCCATACCGGTTCCTTCCAGTTTAATGTTGAAAAGCCCTCCTGCCATCATTCCTGAAACATTTTTCATCATCTTTATTTTCCAGTTTAGCGAGGTCTCAAAGGCAAGTAGATCGTTGCCATTTACAAAAAGGGAATCGTTATCAAGTTTCAGGACTGATACCTTCTTTCCTTCATCTGCAAGGTAGAGTTTTCCTTTGCCTTCGGCTTTTGTGAGGCTGACTCCCTCACCTGTAAGCGCCTTCTTCACAAAGGTGCCGATTCCGTGTTCGAAGACTCCTTCCCTCGTAAAAACTATATCTCCTGTGTACGCGACCATTGAACCTCTTTTTGTCCAGACCATTCCTTCAAGGTTAACCTCAAGAAGGCGTTCGCGTTCCAGCTCAAAAATTCCCTGATCCAGATCCTTTTCTTCTGTATTTTGAATGAAATCCTCTATTGAATAGCGTCCCAAACTATCATCTCTTTTTATGTTTTATTCTCTTATTTAATTGTTCAATTGTCTATACAGTTATAAAGCATTTCTCTCAATCTGCATTATCAAGTTGAAAAACCCGAGTTCCGTCTCGGGAGGACGGGTCCGTTTCGCTCACTCCGTTCGCTCAAGCGGACTTTCTGCAGTTATGGAAAATAAGATTAGCGATGTCTGGATTTTGCTCAAAAGTGTATAATTTATGTACTCTGACAGTTTTTATCTGCTTTACTAATCTCCTTTAATTATCTCCTTTAATAAAGTTTAAGAAAAGAGGTTTGACAATGACAGAGGCGCTTTACTTCCTTGATTGTTACCTGAAAGAGTTCGAAGCAACTGTCGAAAAAGTTACAAATGATCAATTTGTGGTTCTTGACCGTACTGCCTTTTATCCCGAAAGCGGGGGCCAGCCCAGCGATACCGGAAAATTAGTTCGTGAATCTGATGGGGCTGAATTTGGTGTCCTGTATGTGGGTAAGTTCAATGGAGATATCAGTCATGAGATAGCTGGTGAAAATGTTTCTAACGGGTTAAAAGCAGGGGATAAAGTAAAAGGATTCATTGATTGGGATCGTCGTTACAGGCATATGCGTATGCATACGGCGACTCACGTAATCGCAAACGTAATCGAAAAGGAAGCCGGGGCTCAGATAACCGGAAACCAGCTTGGTCTTGATCAGAGCAGGGTGGATTTCAGCCTTGAAGTCTTTGACAGGGATAAATTTGCCGAATATGAGAAAATTGCCAATGACCTTATAGCCCGGAAAAACCCTGTTAATCTCTACCTTGTAGGTCGAAATGAAGCCGAAGAAAAGCTCTCCCGATTGACCACATTGGCAAAAGGCTTTTCTGATGATATAAAAGAAGTCCGCATGGTTGAAATAGAAGGTGTCACGATTGAAGCCTGCGGGGGAACTCATGTTAAAAATACTGAGGAAATAAAAGGCATAAAAATCACAAAGCTTCAGAATAAAGGGAAAAGTAACAGGAGAATGTACTTTACACTTGTAGATTAAGATCTGAATCTAACCTGAATCTAATTTAGCTTTTCTTTCTTTTTATTTTTTCGCCGTTTCTCTTTTTCTTCCAGATTTCAGGTCTCAAGAAGATAGTATTCTATCAGCAGGATACATTGGACTGGAATTCGAATTTTTGAGTCTGAATACGATTATCTAATATCGTTTATAATTTTAATTATAAATTGATCAATGGGGGTTAGATTGCTTAAATTAGGATATAAAATTGCACCTGAACAGTTTCCTCCATCGGAGTTGCTGCAACAGGTCATAACGGCTGAAAAGGCGGGCTTTGAAAGTATTGATGCCAGTGATCATTTTCATCCATGGAGTGAAAGCGGACAGGCATGTTTTGTCTGGAGTTGGCTTGGAGCAGCGTCGGTGAGTACTCAAAGTATAGAACTGGGAACGGGTCTGACTTGCCCTATTCTGCGTTATAACCCTGCTGTTATCGCTCAGGCTGCTGCAACCGTATCTTCGCTTGCAGGAGGCCGGACTTATCTTGCAGTCGGAACGGGGGAAGCTTTAAACGAGTATCCCGTAACTCTTGAATGGCCGCAATATGACGAGCGTCAGATACGAATGATAGAGGCAATCGGACTTATCCGTGAACTCTGGACCGGGTAGAAAGTCAGCTTTGATGGGTGCTATTACCGGACAAAAAATGCCAAACTTTATACGCTGCCTAAAAACAATATTCCTATTTATATCTCCTCACTCGTACCCGAAAGTGCCTACGTTGCAGGCTATTATGGGGATGGTCTTCTAACTGTTGGGGGAGAGTCGGATATGCAGAAATATGAGCAGATTCTTTCCGAGTTTGAAAAAGGAGCCAGGGATTCAGGTAAGAGCCCGGAAAACCTACCAAAGGCAATAGAGCTTTTTGTTGACTATGGTACAGATCCTAAAGAATCTATTGATAATTTCATGAAGTACTGGGCTGGAGCGCTTATACCTGCTCTTTTTGTGAATAAGATATACACTCCGGAGATGTCTGCTCAGAATGGAAAAGTTGTGGGCCCAGACGTGATACGAAATCATGCTTGTATTTCTGAAAATCCTGAGGATCACATTCATTTTGTAAAGAAATATATGGATTTGGGTTTCACACACATTTATTTCCATTCGGCAGCCTCGGACCAGATATCTTTCCTCAAAGCCTACGGAAAAGATGTTTTACCGGCGTTAAATAAAATGGGATAAATTTATTTTTATTTTCTGATCTTTACTTTTCATATACCCTTTTACATAAATGTCATTTATTTCCTCTTCTATTATTATATGATTATTCGAGACAATATGTCATATATCCAAATTAAAATCAAAAGTTTATTCTGGAAATCCTCATTAAAATTAACACGTTTGAATATTCTTCAAAGATTTGTAACTTTTGTTTATTTGAGGTGTGTATATGATCGAAGATATGACACATGTTATGATATTCGTCAAAGACTATAATGAGGCGCTTGACTTTTATACGAATAAACTTGGCTTTGTAAAAGTTACAGATGTTATCCCGACACCAGGATGGCGCTTTTTGTCTGTTGCCCCAAAAGGCCAGGGTACCGAAATAATTCTCCATATGCCCAATGCCGCAATCGAAGGCGAGGCCGAAGCAAAGATGGAGACTGAACTCATAGGTAAAACCCCAGCCTTGATGTTTAAAGTCGATGATTGCAAGAAGACATGCGATGAGCTAAGATCAAAGGGAGTAATGATCATTGAAGAGCCTTTCTCGGCTCCTTACGGTATCCAGGCGCTCATAGTAGACCTGTATGGAAATCCACTGTGGCTCATAGAACATCCCAAGTGAAAAAGTCATATCCAAATTAGGTTATTTTTTCTGTCTCGCCTGTTGCATCCGGGTAACCCACTTATCTTTGCACTTAAGTTATTCCTACGAGCCTCCGCAGGCGTTTTACCTTCAAGGGCTTCTCTACTACAAAAATAAACATCCTTTCTATTTCAAAAATGTAGGCTTTTTTGAAAATGAATTCTCGATAATTTAACCCAATGATGTTATTTTCTGTCTAATAATAATCCTGTAAACTTATCTATATCTATTTATATATTTCAAGAAATATTACCCTTATTAAACAGAATTTCAGAGAATAAGGCTTAGGTTTCGAGTTTTTTGGATCTTTTTGGATCTTTTAACCCTGTTAGTTGTTTGGGAGTAAATACCTGTCTAAGGTTACTAAAAAGTGATTTTATGGCAAATAAATATGCTCAGCATTTAAAGTGCAATTACCTTGACAGAAGAGCTGCTCTTAGAGGTGAAGTTGAGCGTCAGTTAATACACCTGTTTACAGGTATAACTCTAATTCTTTTAATTGATGCAGCAGGCGATATGGCTCTACCTCTCTTGCTTCTTTTCCTTATTTTTTATGTGACAGTTTCAATAGCCATTATCCTCGATAAGCTTCCACTTCCATTATCCATTTTTCTGTGCAGATGGGGAAGGCCTTCGAAACAGACTATACCGCTTAAAGGAACTATCCTACTCCTTTGTGGAGTAATCTTCTCTTTTATATTATTCCCTGAAGAAATTATGTATGCTTCAATTGTAGTAGTCACATTCGGAGATTCGGTAGCAACCGCATTAGGGGTTCTGGTAGGCAAACATAAGCTTCCATACTCGAGAGAAAAAACTATAGAAGGAACAGTCTCAGGGATAGTAGCAGCCTTTTTAGTATCTTTACTTTTTGTGACCCCTGTTCAGGCTTTTGTTGGGGCTACAGGTGGGATGCTGCTGGAAAGCGTTATAGGTTTGCAGACAATCCGGGAATCTAACTCACAAACTGTCTTCAAGTTCTTTTTTAATGATAATTTTTTAATTCCTTTATTCTCAGGTTTACTTATGTTTATTGTAGGTTTATTCAGCAACTGAAGACTTTTCAGTAGCAGACAAATGTTTTATCTGGTACTTTTATATCAAGTGAATAAACCTCTGGTCGTATCATTATGCGGTTGATGTTTTCATGATTAATTTTCCAGTGCTAGAAATGCCTTATATATCGTGTATCAAGCAGCTATTAACCTTACTGAATTACAAAAAGGTATGATACGCCACTAATAGTATTTTGGAAATAACATCAACTAACTAATAGTGCATGACCAAGCCTCTATATCTTGGCAGTATTATTGAAAGATCTGCGTTCAGACAGATTCAGCGTTAGTTTTATATTATACAATTAGACTCTGAAATACATCCCAATTTATTTTCGTTTCATAACTCTGATCTTAGATAGCTTTCAAGAAGTTTTTCTAGATATGTGGTGAATTTATTTCCTGACGGAGTAGCTTTTCAGTATCGGTAGCTCCTTTGAAGGGATTTTTTTCTTCAATTCACCTGTTTTAAACCAAGCCCTCTATGAGGGCATAACTTTCAATAGATGCTAACCAAAAACCTTAGTTTGCAGACATGTTCAGTCTTTAATCCTAATTAAAATAAATAAGCTGCTAGATCTAAATAGTCATCTTCTACCAAACGTTTGAGTTGAATTCTTTTTTATATTATATTTTACATAATACTCAATGGTGGGTGGGCAACTAATTGGGAAAGGCAATAGCTACCTGAATCCAGGGAGGTGAACTTATATAAAGGAGTCTACGTCAGGTTGGAGTTCATAACTGGTGGGGAGGTTATCCTACGAGAGAGACGACCTTGTAAAGTTTGCCAAAGGTAAGCAGGCAAGCAATGACGTTCTGGACCTTCTGAGGGGATACCTGAAATAGAGTATAACACCCTGATGACGTTCCCGGAGAAATCAAACGCCTGGAAAGCGAACGCCATCAAACCACCAAAACCAAATGAGTACTGATTTGCCGAACAGGGATTTTAGGATAGATGCAATCTAGGTCCAGATAGTACAGAAAGTATGAGATAGTACAGAAAGTATGAGTTACCCATTCAAAAGGTAAACTCTCGAACATTATACAGTCGATATGGCTGAATACAACTGAGAGTTCGGTAATTGAGATTTGGTAACTGAGTGTTTAAAGAAGGCTTTTTAGAGAGTCTGTAGATTGCCGGAAAGTGTATCGTACTGACCATGTCAGAAAGGAACCAAGAAAACACATAGAACATATAAACCATGGGGGAAATTTATGCAAACAAGTCCAATTGAAGTTCAAAAAGCTCTGAAGGATATCGATTATCCTGTAAAAAAGCAGGATCTAATTGCACACGCCAAAAAACATAATGCCAGTAATGAAGTAATGCAGGTCCTTGAAAGTCTTCCAGACAAGGAGTACACCAACGCTGCCGATGTCAGCAAGGAATTCTCTGGAAAGTAAAATCATAAAGTAAAGAATTCGAGAGCAAATAAAAATAATATGGGGGGTAAACTTATGAGAACAAGTATGGCTGATGTTGAACATGCACTGAAAGGTATTGATTTTCCTAAAAGCAAGAATGAAATTGTTAGTTATGCTCAGCAACAAAATGCTAATAACGAAATAATTTCTGACTTGCAGCAACTTCCAGATAGGACATATAACAACGCTGCCGATGTTGCTCAGGAGTTTAGCGGAAAGCGCTTTAGTGGAGAATCAAAATAAGTAATAAGATAATGAAAAAGCTGAAGACATTGACAGCAATTTAAACTTATTGGAGTAAAGGGGGAAATTTTATTCACACAAGCCCTATTGAAGTTCAGAAAGCTCTAAAGAACATGGATTATCCTGCAAAGAAGGAAGATCTTGTTAAGCATGCCAAGGACCGTCACGCTAGCGATGAAGTAATGCAGGACATTAATGAGCTTCCGGACAAGGATTATACAAACGCTGCCGATGTCAGCAAAGAGTTTAAAGGAGACTAAGCTGAACAAAAAGGGGATTTAGGCAACCAGTCCAATTGAAGTTCAAAAAGCTCTGAAGATATCGATTATCCTGTAAAAAAGCAGGGCTTTATTAAGCACGTTAAAATGCATAAGCTATCAGTGAGGTAATTGAGGCTCTCGAAGATCTTCCGAAAAGGAGTAACATAAATGTTTCAGATGTCAGTAAAGAGTTTGAAGGAAAACAACCATACTTTAGAGCCAGCAAAGCAATAAATGGGGAGCAAGTAAATGAGCTCCCCCTTGATCCAAATAAAAAAGGAGGCTGATGTACCTCCTTTCTTTCTCCTGAATTTAATCTCTGATCAGTGTCTCCGGGCAATTTCTGTGGCAGTCGCAGTGCTAAAAATTTAGCAAAGATGATACGCTAATGTAAGTATTTATAAGCTACCACAAAGTAAGCCAAATCAAAAAACTTTTGTGAAAAACAGACTAATGCGAAATAGAGTAATACTACAAATTTTTATTCGATCTTCTTCTTATTACTATTACTACTATTACTATTACTATTAATTACTATTTCTTCTGGAAACCCTACATTATTAACCGTATCCAATGGAACAAATATTGATAATGTCAGGAAAACTCCATAAACAATCGAAATTAATTAATCGAAATCAATTGCGAAGCTCCAGTTCAAAAGACAAGAAATTGTTAAAGCTTAATAAAGCCTAATGCAGTAAAAATAAATATCATCATACCAGATATTAACTATTCAATTAGTTCATCGAGATCCCCAGACAATAACATGTCCATAAATGAGGTTCTTTTTGAATTATTTGATAAATCTCTTTGCATGGATTTTTACTAAAAATTAGATGGGGGAAAATCATAATGGAAAGAAGAAATTTCCAGAGTAAGGATCGGGGTTCCAGCAGGGAACGCGGCTACGGTAGAGGGCCACAAACGATGTACAAGGCAAAGTGCTCAGATTGTGGCGAAGAAACAGAGGTGCCTTTCAAACCGGATCCTGACAGGCCGGTCTACTGTAGGGAGTGTTACGCAAAGCGCAAACCTAAAAGGTATTAATATATTCGGCATCAAGCCTTGCTGTTTCATTCTAATTGATAATCTTTTACTGATTTGCTGAGGTTATTATTCTTACCTTAACTCATCTCCTTTCTATTTTTTCTTATTTTTTATTAAAGAGCTTTATTCCTGTTCCTGTATCTCTAGTTGTCTTTCAAATTGCGTTATGTCCAGCAAAACTTGAAAGAGTGAGTTCCTTCCTATATCCTTTACATCAATTTCTACGGGTTGAGCTAACGTATCCTTAACGGTTCTCCAGTCGTCTCTAAAGACATCAACAATCTCCCATGGGCCTGTAGAGCTATCTTTAACCCTATCACGGGCAAGTTGCAGAAGCAGGTGTTTTTTTTCAGTCAAAGTGAGATTTTCTATTCCTTTGACTTCTAACTCACTTACAGTAGCTTCACCCATTTTGGATCGAACTACCATTGGCTCTCCTGGCTCATCTTTTATTTCGTTTGTTACTTTTCTTTCCATCAATTCAACCCCTTCTCTGTTTTCAGCCCGGCTGCTTATCGATAATCAGAGCACAGCTGTGAAGGTTCTTGGATCCAGATGAATATTTTTCTGGCAATAACTGCATCTTGTCTCAAGATTTGTCCCTGCAAGAATAGCTCTCTCTACTTCTTCCTGAGGTGAGATGTACTGCGTCATTTCCTCTCCGCAATAAGGGCACTTTATCTTCAGCCAGTCAAGCCTGGTCATTTCTCTAAGATTCTGTATTAATTTTCCCAGAGCATCCTCATAAGCCTCAGGAGAAAAGACAATTGGCTGAAGGTGGTGTATCAGGATTGGTAATTCAACTCCTGCTTCTACCAGCGGAATTATAAGCTGGTCGGCTCCGACTGCAAGGCCAATCTCCTGATTTACTTCCGGAGACCCTGCACCTTTCTGCGTGAGGATCGGGATAAAACAATCTGACTGACGAATGCCAAAACTTATTCTTTCACCCAGGGAAAGGATTCGAGCTTTCCTGTACAGGGCTGAGAAACTTTCCAGCTCCACGGCCCAAAGAGTTCTGGCAAGTTCCTGAGCAAGTGGCTCGTCCTGCTCGCAGTGGGCTATGTAAATTTTTGAGATCATAGATGGTGTTTTTAACCTGCAGTTATTCTATTTTTTTTGGTTTCTTGTCGTGCTCAATTTCCGGCTCTGGATGAGGTATCGGCTCAGGTGGAGGAACTGGTTCAGGCTCAGGTTCAGGTATCGGTTCAGGCTGGAAAGATGGTTCTTTGTCTTCTCGTGGCAAAAATGACCCCTCCTTTACTGAATAATTACGATTTTCACGGTAATCTCAGAATAATCTGGATTTTCAATGATTATTTTGCTTCTTAGCGATTATTTAACTTCTTGAAAACGATTTGGCTTTTCAGATTTACCTTGTTATGGATTTTAACTGCTAGAATTGTTCTGTCTGAAATAAGTTTTAAGTTTTTAAGAATCTGATCTTAAGTAGTAACGACCGTTAATCTGAGATAGTGACATGTTTTAGTTATTTAACGAATGCTTATGGTTCTGCCTTGCTGAAACCTGATTGGTCAGTCAGAAGCTAGCATCACGCTTGTAGATTTAATTACTGCGTATACCCCACTCCCTTCTTTCAAATCCATATTTTCGGCCGAGTTTTTTGTGATTATGGAAGTAATTTCCATACCACATGGAAGTTCAACAACTACTTCGGAGTTAACTGATCCGTGCACTATTCTTTTCACCCTGCCTTTCAGCACATTGCGTGCGCTTATTTTCACTCTTATTCCCCAAATGCAGGTATTTATCTTGTTATCAATAAGGTTAGCCTTGTAAATTATAGAAGCATAGGAATCTGGTTTTCTGAACTCAAATCAGATATTATAAATTTTAATTTATATGTCTCATTCCTGTTTCCGATAACTGTAAATCAAATCGAAGTTTTAAGTCTGACCTTCGATCTTGCCAATGACGCTTCTTGCATGTGGGCCTGGGTCTATGGATAGTAAATACCTGTCGTTTTTAAGCGATGTGAATTCAGCAACCTTTGAGAATGAACAGCTTATCCTCTATTCTGAAGACGCAGATAAGAGGATGTTCTTTAAGAATGGGGCCGGGCTGAACAGAATGTTTGGCCGAAAACTCTTATTCGAGAGCTTCATTGCCAGTTATATGGCTCTCCATTATTGAGCTTCATCTCCAATTGTATAGTTCTCTATCATTGATTTTTTCTTTTCCTCAATAGGAACTAATATTAAATGAAAATAATAAAATAATTTATATAAAAACAAAAGATTATACCATATAAATGGTTATTTAACAGGATGTCTCTGGTTGATGACGTAAAACTATCAACAATGGCTGCAGCCTGCACATTAGTACTTATAATTGTACCAGAAAATATAATTCACAGTCAACTTGATTTTGCGTCGAAATATTCTCCTATATGGATTTTTATATTTTACCTATTCTTGAAAAATGAAACAAAAAATAATATTTTACCCTGGTACTTTTTAATGATTTATGCAACTGCTGGAATTCTGATCCTTGAAGCAGTAAATCCCTTCAATAGTACGACATAACTACCAAGGATGCCATTATTGATTATCGTATTTATCCGAAAAGTTATCTATTAACCGTTTCTTGCTTATTCTTTACACCGAGTCCAACAACTTTAAAAGCAATGTCTCTTATGAACATGTGAACTTTAATGTCGAAAGATCAGGGTTTACAATTCCCTGGTTTACTTCCGAAATTCGGGTTGATTTTCCAGGCTTTTAAACTTAGAAGCTTTGTGAGAGATTGAAATGGAACTTGACGAAGTTATAATCACACGGGCAATTTTTGATGAGTATTCTAAAACCTTCCTTGACTACACGGAAATTGATGTGGCACTCATAGGAGGAGGGCCTGCAAACCTGGTGGCTGCAAAATATCTTGCAGAGGCAGGAGCAAAGGTCGCTATTTACGAACAGAAGCTGTCGCTCGGGGGAGGTATGTGGGCTGGAGGCATGATGTTCCCGCGCATAGTTGTTCAAGAAGAGGCCTGCCGCATCCTTGATGATTTCGGGATAAGGTATAAAGAGTACCAACCCGGGTACTATGTGGCAAATTCCGTAGAGTCCGTCGGGAAGCTGATTGCAGGGGCAACTTCAGCCGGGGCTGAGGTTTTCAACCTTGTGAGCTTTGAGGATGTCATGATCAGGGAAAACGATAGAGTTACCGGGATCGTCATCAACTGGGGTCCTGTCACAGCACAGCATTTGCATGTTGATCCTCTTATGATCCGCACAAAACTCGTAATTGACGGGACAGGGCATGATGCGGTTGTATGCAATACGATTCTCAAAAAGATTCCCAATGCAAAGATCGGAGAACTCGGAAAGCTCGGAGAAAAACCAATGTGGTCAGAGGTTGGCGAGCGCCTGGCTGTTGATGCAACCCAGGAAATCTACCCTGGCCTGATCGTTGCGGGCATGGCTGCAAATGCCGCAACCTGCGCCCCTAGAATGGGTCCAGTCTTCGGAGGCATGCTTCTCTCGGGAGAAAAGGCTGCAAAACTTGCTCTTGAAAAGCTTAAAGAACTCTGATTCCTATCCAGAAAGGACTTTTAGCCAAATTTTTCCCATTCCAAGAGCCGGAAAACAGAAGCTCTTCTTTTACTTAGGAGGGGCTCCTGCTATTTCCGGCAAAAACTTTATATAAAAAAACTCCTTCTATAGGTTGCTTCAATCTGAAGTACCAGACCCCTGTGGCCGGGGTAGGGTAGAGGTCCATCCTGTGGCCCTGTGGAGGCTACGACCCGAGTTCGATTCTCGGTCCCGGCCCTAATTATTTTTATATCTTTTTCTTACCTTTTAACTAGCATTTTTGATGCTGTGTATATATTTTCTTTACTCCTCACTTACTCCTCTTGCATAGATGCCCTTCATTATTTTTAACATCCATTTTTATGGACTAATCATCTAGATAACTTAAGATCTATAACTGTACTAGTAGAAAAAGATAGGGACGGGTGCGAAATCTCGATATTACTTGCAATTTATCCGTAATTTACCTGCAATTTATCTAGAATTTACCTACAATTACCCAACAGTTTATCTAAAATCTACCTGAATTTACCTGTAATTTATATCTAACTGTAGTATACTTTCGATTATCAAGCAAATGGAAACAAGAATTGACATGAAAGCACTTATTATAGATGGCTATGTGGATGAACCTGCCTGTCTTGGGGTTCCTCCTTACTTTTCTCCCTACCCACGTTATATAGCAGGCGCTCTCAGAGAACGCGGACTCTCCGAAAAGGATATTCATTACCTGACCATTGACACTCTGCGCGAAAACCCTCCCGGAGCAAGGGAATTTATAGGAAAAACAGACCTTGTTATCATTATAGCAGGCATGACCGTGCCAGGTAAATATCTTCGGGCTTCTCCAATCACACTAGGGGAAATTGAGACAATCTTCCGGACTGCACACGGGGTAAAAGTAATAGGCGGTCCTATCAGGCTCGGCTTCAGCAGCGAAGGTGGAAGGGCTGCAAAAGGTACTGAAGGCGGAATAAACCTTGAAAGCGCCGTGCTTGCCAGAATGGATCTCGAAGCTTTTGTTTATGATCTTTTTAAGGATGACATTGCCGGAAATTCTCCTGTAAAGCTCAGAAATCCCGAGGTTGTAGAGCACCGCTTCAGAACCACCGCCGAAATCGGACGCTGGGGGCCCAAAGGGGCTTTTTTGATCAGGCAGCACCCTGATTATCCTTACTGCATGTGCGAGCTTGAGACATACAGAGGTTGCGGCAGACAGGTTCACTGCTCCTTTTGTACAGAACCTTTTTACGGGTCTTCCGATTATCGCCCAATAGAAGATGTAATTTCCGAGACATCCTCCCTTTACTCCCACGGAGCCCGCTATTTCAGGATTGGTAGGCAGCCTGATCTTTTTTCCTATCGCGGCAAGGATACTGGAGGGCCTGTCCCCAAGCCCAATCCAGAGGCCATTGAAAGGCTATACAGAGGAATCCGAAACTCAGCTCCAGAGCTGTCTGTGCTTCATATGGACAATGCAAACCCGATTACTCTCGCAACTTATCCTGAAGAGTCTGAGCAGATCCTGAAGACAATAATTAAGTATCATACCGCAGGAGACGTGGCGGCTTTTGGAATGGAGAGTGCTGACAGGGCAGTAATTGAGGCTAATTCCCTGAAAGCAACTCCTGAAGAGGTCTTTGAGGCGATTAAACTTGTGAACAGGCTTGGGGCTGTTCGAGGAGCAAACGGGCTTCCTGAAATCCTTCCGGGCATCAATTTCGTGCATGGGCTGATGGGCGAATCCAAGAAAACCTTCCAGCTTAACTATGACTTCCTTCAGCATGTGCTCGATTCGGGATTGCTCCTGCGCAGGATCAATGTTCGTCAGGTCATGGCTTTTCCGGGAACCCCAATGTATGGGAGAGACGAAGCCACAAGGAAGCACAAGAAACTTTTTTTGGATTATAAGGAACGGGTAAGGAAGAATATTGATCTGCCAATGTTGCGGCGTGTTGTACCTGAAGGTACTGTACTCAGGAATGTAATGTGTGAAGTTCACGAAAAAGGAATTACTTTTGGTCGGCAGCTTGGTTCGTATCCTCTGCTTGTTGGAATTCCTGCTTCTCTTACTTTGAGGAAATTTACTGACATTACGGTCACAGGGCATGGAATGCGTTCGATTACCGGCATACCTTACCCTCTGCCTATCAACAACGCTTCTCCCAATCTAATCAGGGAACTTCCTGGACTTGGCAGGAAAGCTGCTGATTCAATAATCACCGGAACTCCCTATACAGATAGAGAAGATTTTCTCAAGCGTGTAAGTGAAGGGGATAAGTTGCTCCAGTTTATTGAGATCTAATACTTTTTAAATTTCAGTTTTTCAGTTTCGATATCTTGGCCCAATTACGAGATTCATAGAGTCGGATTCATGCTGTCTGATGCCAGAAATTGATGATTAGCAGCCTTTAAACTTTTCTGGCTCAGAATTTACTGTAGTCTCAGGCGGCTGTTTAAAGGGCTCTTCTATATTCATAATTTTTTGATAGATCCCTCTTTCTTTTACACAAACACCTATTTATCCAATCGAGAATTATTTTTACTTGGGGATTTTTGGAGGGAATTTTGTTGAGCAAGAGCACGGAGAATTTATATAGGGCAAAGATTGCTTTTCAACTCAGTTTCATTGTCTGGGTCATGCTTGTGATTCTCATTTTCTATGCTACGTTTGAGGCAACGACCAAAATGTACGGCACTTTTTTTCTGCTGCTTGTAGTTGTTATATTCACTCCTTTTCTGCCGGATGGGGCAGGTTATGAGGAAGGGTAAGCCAAAATAAATGCAAGGTGAGTCTGGACTTCTTCTATCAGTACAACTGTTAGTAAAGGTAACTTTCAAAATTTTACTTTTCTATAAAAAATTCTCTTTATTGCCTCAGCCATAAATATGTAAAGTCCTATTATGGCTCCAACAATTAATATAACCTTCAAAGGCAGAGGTTTGAAGCCAAAGAGTGCTGCAAAAGGAGTTAGCGGGAAGCAAAGAGTAAGGACTAAAATGAGCATAGTGGCCATCAGTAGATATTTTCCAGGTTTGCTTTTGAAGAAAGGTTTTCTACTCCTGATTACCAGGACTATCATTGATGCCGAAATAACAGATTCTATAAACCAGCCGGTTCTGAATTGTTCTATCATACCCGGTAGTAGGAGAATCAGAATACCGAATGTCAGGTAGTCGAAAACCGAACTGGTAAAGCCAAATACCATCATAAACTTACGGATGAAATTTATATTCCAGCGATGCGGCTCTTCAATCAGTTCTTTATCAACGGTATCAGTGGCTATTGTCATTTCTGGAAAATCAGTCAATAAATTAGTTAGCAAGATCTGTGTGGGCAGCAGGGGAAGAAAAGGAAGGAAAAGGGATGCTCCTGCCATGCTGAACATATTCCCAAAGTTGGCGCTGGTAGCCATGAAGACATACTTCAGGGTATTGGCAAAGGTTTTTCGTCCGCCTTTAACACCTTCTACAAGGGCATCCAGGCTCTTTTCCATCAGCACAATATCTGCAGCTTCTTTTGCGACATCTGCGGCACTGTCGACTGAAATTCCTACATCGGCTGCATGAAGAGCCGATGCATCATTTATACCATCTCCCATATACCCAACAACATTTCCTCTCTTCTTAAGTGCAAGAATAATATGCTCTTTCTGATTTGGCTCTACTTCAGCAAAGATGTCAATATCATTTACTTTTCTTACAAGGGCCTCACTTGTCATTTGATAAATTTCGCTTCCGGTTAGAATTCTTGAGGCTTTAAATCCTACTTCCTTACTAATACTGGCAGCCACAAGTTTGTTATCTCCGGTAATAATTTTCAGGGAAATTCCAAGTTGTTCCATGTTTTCTATCGTTTTTGCAATGTCTGGCTTCAGCGGGTCAAAAAACAAGAGAAATCCGAGAAAGGTCATTCCATCTTCCTGCTCTTTTTCGATTTTAGTCTGCTTGTCCATGTCCCTGTATGCAACTCCAAGTGTTCGAAACTCTTTTTCGCTGAACTCCTTGTATTGCTGCTCGATTTTGTCCTTGACCTCTGAAATTTTCACAGTTTTTCCAGGCTCTATTTCTGCTAAGGTGCAGACCTCAAGAATACTCGAGAGGGCACCTTTAGTGATCATCAGGCTATTATCGTTTTTTGAGACAAGAACGCTTAATCGCTTACGCATAAAATCATAAGGGACCTCGTCCAGCCTTTTATATTCTCCCACATTGAATTTATTATGTGCCAGGATTGCCCGGTCGATAGGGTTTTTAAAACCTTTCTGGTGATAGGCATTGAGACTGGCGTAAAGAAGGATTTTTTCACTCTGGCCTCCTTTCACATCTTGGATAGAATGAAGTTGAAGTTCTCCTTCGGTCAGAGTGCCAGTCTTGTCGGAACACAGTAAATTCATGCTGCCGAGATTCTCAATAGAGGCCAGCCTCTTGACAATGACTTTATTTTGCGCCATCTCTCTTGCGCCGTGAGAAAGGTTAACACTTATAATTGCAGGTAGAAGTTGCGGTGTGAGTCCGACTGCAAGCGCAAGAGAGAAAAGGAAAGAATCCAGAATCGGGCGCTGAAAATAAACATTGATTGCAAAGATGGATATAACCATCAGCATGGTAACTTCCAGCAGGAAATGGCCGAACTTTGCAATACCTCTTTCAAACTCCGTTTCTGGAGCACTGGTTTTTAACTCTTCCGATATTTTCCCGAACTCAGTTTTTTTTCCTGTAGCTACTGCAAGTGCTTTTCCACTTCCGCTTTCCACACTGGTTCCCATCCAGAGTGAGTTTGTACGCTGTGCAAGAGGGGTTTCTGCGTTCAGGGTTTTTGTTGATTTTTCTACCGGGTAAGTCTCTCCGGTGAGGGTAGCTTCATTGACAAAAAGTCCCTTTGATTCCAGAATCAGGCAATCTGCAGGAACTATATCGCCTGCACCAAAGATTATTACGTCTCCAGGTACTATTTGTTCTATAGGAATTTCCTTTCCTTTACCATCCCTTAATACTGTTGCCTTCACCTCGACTGCACTGAGCAATTTTTCAAAGGCATCTGCAGCTCCTTTCTCCTGCCAGAATCCAAGTAAACTGCTAATCAGGATGATGGTTACAATAATTACAGTATCTGTAGTATCACCAAGAAAGAAAGATAGTCCTGCTGCAAAAAGTAAAATAAGAATAATCGGACTCTTAAATTGGGAAAGTAAGATTGTAAGGGTATCTGAACTTTTTTTTGGTTTAAGGAGATTGGCACCATATTTTTTAAGGCGTTCATTACTTTCTGAGCTACTAAGACCTTCAGCTGTTGTTTGAAGCCTCTGTATCATTTCCGGCACAGGAACGCTCCAAAATTCAGAATTACTCTGTTCTTCCGTCAACAGACTCTCTCCTTCTTGCCTGTCTATCTTTTTTCTCAAGCCTCCGTAACCCTCAGGAGTGTAGTAAGTTCTTCCCCTTCCCTTCCAATGGTTGAAAGTTCTCTCAAAATTTCCGACTTCTCAAGATATTTCTCTGTCCTCATCCCTTCTGGTTCTTCGATCTTGATGGTAATTTCCCCTTCAGTATATCCTTTTTCAAGGCATTCCGTTACCAGTTTTCCGTATATTGAAGCAATCAGTTTCAGGCAATCAAAAACCCTGTTTTCTTCAATGACGTTTTTTCCGTCAAGCATGATACGCCTGAGACTCTTCGATCCCATGAATTCAGTGAAAAACCCCCTTAACTTTATTATGAAAGCATTGACTGAATCGCTATTTAAGGCGGCATTCAGTTCTTCGTCTCGCGTTATTTCATAATCCCTGTGCATAATAAGGAAGGCTTTCTCATCCGAAGAAATTATGAACCTGTTTTCCGCATCTTTGTCTTCGAGCACAGCTCTAAGGTTGTTTCCCTCATATTCGATATTCGTGATATGGAAATCAGATACATCGAGTCTCTTTACTTTTTTCTCTCTGGATAAGATTCCACTCTTTGACCATAGCGGCAAAGTTAGGTTTTGCAGGTCTTTTACCTTCAGGGTGTCCTGTGTAAACATGAGTTCAAATTCATACTGCAGGTTGTCAATAAAACTAATCTCTTTTCCCCTCAGCTTTTTATCCTCTATGAATGCATAATATGCATTTTGAGCTCCATAAATACTGTCTTCAAAAAAAAGACTAAGGGTTGAGAGTATCCTTGTGTCAAGTTGCTGCAGTTCCATGAGATCCAATTTATTCTCCTTGTCGAGATCTGAAAGTTTTTCGTTTTTCTTTGTCAGCGCCACGCTTGAGGACGCCTCAAGTGTTCTTTCTTTGACCTCAAGAATTTCAGCTGCATCTACTCCGGCCGCGCGGGTTTCAATACAATCTCTTATTTCCTTCTCAAATAGGTCTATTTCTTGAATCTTTTTTTCGAAGATTGCACGCCTTTCTTGATTTTCATTTTTTATCACGATAGCTGATTTTTCCAGAGGTATGACTTCTTTTGAAATCGCCATGAAATTCTGCATATCTTGAATAAAGTCTCTCTGAACTGGAAACTCAGTAGAATTCTGGAATGTATATCGAATTTTAAGCCCCCCATTCCTTCCGCATAAAAAATGTTTTTATTAAATTATGTTTTTTCAACATTTTAAGTTTATCAGCTTAGGTTTTGAAAATGGTAATGTGGTTTTCTTTCAAGAGTTTCTTAATCTCAAGATTTTAAATATCTCATAAATCTTTTTCAAAACAAAACCTTTTACTCTTTAAATCTTCTACTTTTAGGATCTAATATCTTTTATTTTTCTACTATGCCTTAAATAGATCTAGATTTCTCAACTCCAATAATCCAAACAACTTTTATCAAAATATACCACATTCTTTTTTAGTACAGAATAAATAAATTTATTCTATACTGTCAGAAAGATTTATATCAGTTATAGTGCAATCTTAGCTATATTATCATTCTAAGATAATATACAGAGATGTGTACTCTGCATTAAATCAAACGCTTACAGTCGGTGGAAATTTAGCTCACAACAAATCTCCACCTTTTGATAATAGGTACATATCTCACGCTCAGGGCTGTTTAGTCAGCACTGACACAAAACGGATTATCAACCTCCCTGAGCAGCAAAAACCAGTGAGGTTAATACTTGCCGCATCAGGATTAATGTTACCCCACTTCTACCAAACACGATTTCGGAGAAGCGTTGGGTTTCTTGTCAACCGAACAGATAAGATCAATATCAATCTAATTATATAGAGGGGGTTGGGTTGAAAAATAGGGGTAAATTATAATCTACAGTTGTCAAACAGTGTTAATTTATTTTCCAACTGGGGCTCATAACCTTCTGATATATTCATACTGTTTGTCAGAATTATTTTGATAGCTGGGATCTGCTATATCTTCCAACTATATAATATTATTAACAAAGATTTATTCGATATCTAAACTGGAAGAATATTGGATATTTGCGGAATCTAGGTGTAAATATGAAACAAAGATTGATACTATTTAGTGCACTGCTAATTATGTCCCTTTTACTAGGGGTAGCAAGTGCAGCTGAAGAAGATACAGACATTAATGTCACATACAGTAAAACCAATGTTATACCGGGAGATGTTGTAACCATCACCGCTGATTTCAATACATCTGTTGATCACGCCAACATATCGATTACTAACGATATGAGTTCATCTAATGAGTCGATGGATTCACTGGATACTGATGATAATTCCTTTATTTTTAACTATACTGTTCCAGTGGAGATAATAAGTGACCCTATGGATGTAGACATATCTGCATTTGATGTAAACGACACTCTGCTGCTGAATGGCGAACCTGCAAAAGACATTGACGCACTTGCGTTTAATGTTAGTGGTGACTATTTAAGCATTGATATCGCACTCAACAGAACTGGTACTTTTAGGCCAGGAGACGTTGTAAATATCATAGCCAATTTCAGTAGGCCTGTAGATCATGCCAATATATCAATTGGCACTGGCTTACCCGGAGTTAGTAATGTAAAATTAGTAGGCGCTGATTCAGTGACTGATGTTCCGATGGATAAAGTAGATGGTGACACCTTTGCTTATAACTATCCGATTCCAGCGGATGCAAATGGTCCGTTGGATATAGGCGTATCTGGCTTTGACGATTTGGGTAATCTGCTAGGCGATGGATCTTTCCCTGGTGAAATTGGAGTTGGTGATCCATACATAACGGTAATTAGCCCTAACTCCGAGTTTGCCAACGAAAAATGTGTCAAATTCAATTTCACTGCATACGATTCTGGATACGGTCAAACTGGAGGTGAAGTTACTTACACATTCTATCTTGATGGTATCGCAAAGAATAACGGGGTTATAACCTCTGGCTCATATAAAAAACTTGAGTTTGAGCTGGCTGACGGTTCTCACACATGGGAAGTTAAAACCAGGGATAATTACGGAAGCGTACACACGACCGGCTCTCGTGTTTTGTACGTGGACACTAAATGTCCCAGTGTAAAACTTGTTTCTCCTCTAGACTGCTCCAAAGAGGTAATAAATGACGCCACTGAGTTCAACTTCACCTGTGAGGATGCTTTAGCTGCTCAATATACTAACCTTGGCCTGACATATACACTGTACATAGATGGACAAGTTGCTAAGCGTTACGGAGGTTACGGAAATAATATTACTGGAACTGCAAGTTCCGGAGTGCCTGTGACCGAGGAAGTTCAACTTACTGATGGTGCTCACAACTGGTCGGTTTCAGTTCAGGATGGAGCCGGAAACAGCGCTAATAGTGAAGTCAGGAAATTCTATGTAGACCTTAACGGGCTTACAGTGAACATCGATACTCCTGATGGAGGATACGTTTCTGCTAACCCGACGTTCAACTTCACTGTTACAGGAAATACAGGAGATAACGGAGGATCATGGCCACCTTTCGGGATCGGGAATGAATCCGAGATACAAGGAGCAGGACTACCTTTTACCTATAAACTTCTCGTTGACGGTAAAGAAATAGCGGCAAGTTGCAACTGCGACTGCGACTGTAAAGGAGGATATAGCGGTCACGAAGGAGAAAATGGCTGCGTGAAATGTACTGAAGGAAAGTGCGACGGGAGTTGCTTCGTCGTCGGTAAAGGCATCTATTCCATAAAAGCTTCGGTACCAGATGGAATTAACAAAAACTGGACAGTAGCTGTCACCGACAGTACAACCGGCAAAACCTACCAGCCTTCTGTGAAGTATTTCTCCGTTGACAGTGTTGCCCCGGCTTGTGTAGCAAACCTGAAAGTTGAAGATACGCCGGGTGAAACTAACTGGACTGACCTGAACAATTCTCCTGGATTATACGTTAGCTGGAATGCAAGCACCGATAAAGATCTTGATTCTAAGCCTTACGGCGTCTTCATTAGCACCTCTAAGCCAAGCTGTATTGAGGATATGGAACAAGTAACCTCTACGTCCGATACGAGTTTGACCATTAAGGACTACGTCGGAAAGCCCCTTATTTATGGCAAGGACTACTGGGTAGCTGTAATTGCTCGCGATAACGCTTCCAACTACGACAAATCCTTTTCCATGTGTGGTCCGGTTCGGACATACGAAGACATGAATATCACGCTTGATGATGGATGGAACCTGAAATCCGTGCCGAAGAGACTCGCTGCTTCATACGACTGTTCGGAATCGGTCTTTGGTGAAGACAGCACAGTTCTCTACTGGGATGGCTCATGTTGGCAATTCCCTGAAACTATCGAGCCATGCAAGGGTTACTGGGTTTATACCAATGAGTCTTGCACGTACAACGTCAAACTTAAGGGAATGTCTTCTGACAGCGGTAAACCTGATGTGCCCGCTTCTCTAACTCTCTGTCCCGGATGGCACATGATAGGACACACCTCTGCATATGCTGCACCTTGGAACATGACTCTGGCTTCTCTCAGTGATAGTGGCAAGGTCTTCAATGGTCTTATCAATATAAACAGTTACAAGTTCTCCAACCTCATAACCTATGGCGGTAATGAAGGTTGGGGTGGCATAATTCCTGAGATGACAGATAGCATGAGCACTGGAGAGCTCCAGTACATGTATGGTACTGATTCTTTGCCAGTTGGAGCACTTCAGTCTGACAGCTATATGGTTCCTGGACAGGGCTACTGGATCTTCATCAAGAATGAAGGTACCTATGCATCCATCGAAAACGTGTACAACATGGATATACTCAAGAATGGTAACGGTGGAACGGACAACGGCGGTTTTCCGGATAACTTTGATCCAAATGATCCGTCTACTTGGCCGGAAGGCTTTGATCTGAATGATCCGTCTACTTGGCCGGAGGGTTTTGATCCGTCTGCACAGGGCTAATTCCCAGAACAACTGACTTTTCAGCCTTTTCAGGCTGAATGGTTCTTTTTCTTTTTGTTGTTCACATATAATTGGAGGTCTACGATGAATAAAATATTGAAAAATGGCCTTTTAGGAATATCCATAACACTGCTGTTTTTCCTGGCCTTTTCCCAGGGATGTATGGCAACAGCGGATGTTCCTCCATCCCCCCCGATGCTTCCGATGACAGTAACAGGGATTGTTCTTATTGACGGCACGCCTGCTCCTGATGGGACTATTGTTGCAGCTTATCTTAACGGAACAGAGTTTCTCGCAAATACTTCCTCTGGAAATTACTATCTTTTGATTTCTGGAGCTGCCGCAGATAAAGGAAAACTGGTTACTTTTAAGGTAGATGGAAAGGATGCCACAAGCAGTGTTGCCTGGGAATCCGGAGTTATAGTTACTCTCGAGCTACCTGATGGTAAGGCAATCTATTCCGAAACTAATGAAGATAATTCAAATAGCAATTCAAATAGTAATTCAAATAGTAATTCAAAGAGTAGCACAGTTAGTAGCACAAATAGTAATTCAAATTTAAAAACAAGTTCAAAATCTTTGACAGATAATAAAGAACAGGGAGTTTCCGTAGAGAATTCCAAAGCCGATACTGTTGAAAGTTCAGTCCTTGAGCCGAATATGACGGCTTTGAAAAATTCAAGGGAGAATTCCGAAGATAAAGAGGCAGTAGAGTCAGAGGTGGCAGAACCTTCCAAAAGTTCTCCTAAACCAGAAAGTGCTCCAGGTTTCCTTATTGCCTATGCGGTTGCAGGCATACTTCTGCTTGCTTTCGGATCCAATTTCGGGAGGGGATCTAGAAGGAATCCCTGAAGGACTTTTTGAAAAAAAGTCTGCATGATTAACGGTAAAATTTCAAGGTGACATGATGACGATCAAGGACAAACATTTAAAAGTTTTATCATGCCTGGTTATTCTACTACTGGGCATGTTATTTGTTCCGGCCGCATCTGCCAGCAGTTCTTCTTCAGATATTCCTCCTATCCCCAGTGCGTTTAAAGGAAATCTGAAAGGAGATGCTGAACACGCGGGTCCCGGACTCGTAATCTCTGCATATATAGATTCAAAGCTTGTTGGCTCGAACACTCTTACAGAAGTTGGAGAGTACAAGTTAGCAGTTAACGGTACCGAGCAAGATAACGGAAAAGCGATAACCTTCAAGCTGGGAGGTGTTGCATCTGAGCCTGTTTCCGTGACCTATAAACACGGAGATGCGCCAGTTAAACTCGACCTGACATTCAATGGAGACTTTATACCCCCTACTATAGAAACTTTATCTGCATTCCCTACATACATCCTTAATGATGGAAAGGATTTCTCGACTGTCAAGGCAAAGGTTGTAGACGACTCTGGAATCAAATCAGTTACTCTCGACCTTTCCCCCATATCTCAGGGCGTGGTTTCATTAAAGTCAGAGGGTGGAGATCTATATACCTATGATATAACCAGTACTGAAGCAGGTGAGTTCAAATTCCAATTCACGGCTGCGAATCCCTCAGGAAACAGTGTTGTGGATAAAGACAGAATTTCTATCACTGTACTGAAAGAAAATCAACTCGCAACAACGTTTGGGGGCTCTGACGGGATCTTCTCTCCTGAGGAAATTGCGAATCTTGTAAAGGATAATAACGTATCCAGCGGGGTTAAATATGCAGTTCTGGGTACATACTTTGCTGATGGGTGGGATCGGATATGAAACGGAATGGATTTAAATTTGTTATTATACTGCTCCTGGCCCTGACCCTATATACTGCCCCGGCTTCTGCAGGTAGTGCACAAAGGACTTTACCTAATTCGGTAAGTCCCAATCAGGAGTTCCAGGTAGCAGTCAATGTAGCTGACTATGGAGCTGCTGGACAGGTAATTGAAAAGCTTCCTGCCGGCTTCACATTTGTTAGTTCTACCCTACCGGAAAGAGCTGTAACTAAAAATGGCAGTGAAGTTTCCTTCCTGCTCATGACTGAAAGGAGTTTTAGCTACACTATGAAAGCTCCGGCAACAACCGGTACATACAAAATTGTAGGAATTTTAAGAGATATTAACAAAACTGAGTTCTCTGTCAGTCCTGCCGACTGTTCAATTACTGTGAGTCAATCTTCCAACGGTGGCTCAGGTGACGGAGACGACGATTCAGGCCATTCGGGTGGCGGAGGCGGTTCAGGTGGCGGAGGCGGTGTTTCAGCCGAGCCTCAGAGCAATGTTGAAGTCAAAGAACTATCCAAGAAAACGGTCACCTCTGGAGAACGTGTAAAATTCGAGTTCCCACAGGGTGTAACCTGCATAAGGTATGTGGAGTTTGATGCCAAAAAGAGTATGGGAAAAGTCACTACTATTGTCGAAATGCTGAAAGGCCAGTCCAAGCTGGTTTCGGGCATGCCAGAAGGCTCTATTTATAAGAACGTGAACATCTGGGTAGGTTCAGGAGGAATCGCAAATTCTGAAAACATCGCAAACGCAGTTGTCGGCTTCAGAGCCGAAAAGTCCTGGCTTGAGAAATGCGGAGCTGATGAATCGTCTGTAGCTCTCTGGAACTACAATAAAGCTTGGAGCAAACTTGAAACTAAAAAAGTTGGTGAAGACAGCACCTATGTCTTCTTCGAATCCAAAACTCCGGGTTTCGGACCATTCACAATCGTAGTACCCGGTGAGAGCATAAAAGTCAAATCTCCCGATTCGACAACCTCCACTCCTAAAAACAATTCCAAATCGAATCCTGCAGATGATGCAGAAAAACCTGACAAGAGCTTTATCCCGGGTTTTGAGTCTGCAGTGACCATTGGAATCCTTGGAGCTGTGTACCAGATTATGAGAAGAAAGTAAAAAAGTACTAAATTTCAAAATAAATTTTAGTTTAAAGCAGCATTCAAAGCTGCTTATATTCCTTTTTTAACTCTGTTCTCCAGTATTCTCCTGTTTTCTCAGATGCTGCTCTTTGGAAAACAGTAATTTTACCCGTTGTCATATTCTTACTTAAAAAGGGTTGTGACCACGCCGTCACGCTTATTTTGATAATATATTTGCTCTTTTGAGCGGCAGTAAAATGGTTTTCAGGGTGCCGAAAAACACAACTCTGCTGCCGAAAAGGGCCCCGTCCTCCCGAGACGGGACTCGGGAAATACATCAGCCGGGATTCGAACCCGGGTTCGAGCGTTGGCAACGCCCGGTGATAACCGCTACACTACTGATGTTCGAAGCTTACAGGATTCTCTTCCGTTTTATATTATATATTTTCTAGCTAATTAAGTTGACTCTAATTAAGTTGACCCCTGATAGATTTTCGGGGAATGTGTTTTACAACATTTTATGTCTAGAGACATGTATACTTATTCTTCGTTTTCTTAAAACTATCTTTTACTAAAAATTAAATTAGCTGTGGGAAAGAGTGTAAAAGAAGAAAACTTTGGTTAGCTCTAAAAAGATACATACCTTTTGTTTATATTCAATAACAGGAAGTCTCCTTGAAAAAACCACCTTGTTAGTAGGTACATAAAAGTACAAACAAATTTCAATGAATTAAAAATAGGCTGTTCATCATTAGCGGTTGATGTTTTCATTATTGATTCTTCAGTGCTAGAAATGCCTTATGTTTCGTGTATCAAGCAGTTACTAACATTACTGAATTGCAAAAATGGTATGATACGCCACTAAAAATGTTTTGGAAATAACATCAACTAACTAATAGTAAATGACCATTCGATTTTGGCTATATCCGAAAGTAGTTGATGTTTTCTGTTGAAATTGCATTTCTTGATTACAAACCACAAAGTGGGGCACAGATGAGTGTAGATGGATTATCCACATGCATATGTGTTTATCTGTAGTTTCAGTTAAAATGTAGGTTTTCTACGGAGCCATAATACTATAAGTTTTTATGTCATGAATGCAAGAGGTTAAATAGTAATATGAAAGACAGCTTCAAACAAAAATCATCTATTCCTAATAAATATTTAATTTTGATTGCAGGTCTCGTTTGGATGTTTGCTGGAACAATGGTAATAGAGACTGGACTACCATATTTTATAAATCAAGGGAGATATGCTTTTAGTGTTTTTTTAGCCGCTTCAGTATTTTCAGTATTTTATTTTCTCATTTTCTCTAAATTAGTTGAAAAGCACACGACTCGAATAAGTAAAGATAATAGAAAGAAAATGTTTGTTATGGAATTTTTTGATAAAAAGTCATACCTGATTATGGTGGTAATGGTATTAGGTGGAATTACTATTCGGAAATTTAGTCTTTTGCCAGATTTTGACATAGGATTCTTTTATGTTGGGATTGGTTTGGCATTGTTCTCGTGTGGCATGAAGTTTGTATATAAATTTAAGAATTCGTCTTTGTGATTAAATAACCTTGAAGAGTTATCTATATGGCCTGTCTCAGTCTATATATGTCGATTACAAGCATTCTTACAAAATCTAATGTAACTTGAAATTAGAGTCTTAAATTCGGTGTTCCCTATTTAATCATTTGGCATTTTTGAGACTCCTGTAGTTTTACAACATTGTTAATTTCCATTTCTTATTAGTAATTCTACACTTTTGTGCGGTGTTCTCTTTTCCAAAACTCCCATATTTCATGTAAAAACTCTTCTGTTATTGAATGTGCAAAGTTTTATATTATCAAGCCAGTATAGACTGGCATCCTTCATGCTCTGGCAGCATGTGCTAATTTGATCTTTCAATTCAATCTTTTGATTTATTGAATTTTTGAGTGATGGATTTTGAGCGAGCTTGAGAAACTAATAAATCTTGCAAAAAACGCAGCCGAAAAAATCCGGAAACACAGCTTTGTGCGTGTAGTCTCACATAATGATGCTGACGGGCTGACCTCAGCCGGGATAATGGCACAGGCCCTGCTGCGGGAAGGCATTTGTTTCCAGCTTTCGATAGCTGGAAGACTGGATGAAGCTGTGATTGAAGATGTGAACAAGAGCGTCTCTAGGGATGAACTTGTTATTTTCTGCGATATGGGCAGTGGGCAACCTGAACTTATAGATAAGGTTGCAGCCGATGTTATAGTGCTTGATCACCACCAGCCTGTAGGGCAATCTCCGGCAAAAGCAGTTGTAAACGCCCATCTGGTTGGAATCGATGGGGCAACTGACATCTCGGCTTCTGGCACCTGTTACCTGGTAGCTAGAGAACTATCAGCCAATAACGTTGACCTCTCAGGACTGGCCCTTGCAGGCGCAGTCGGAGACAAGCAGCTCTTTCACACGGCTAATGCCTTCATCCTGGAAGAAGCCTTAAAAGCAGGGATTGTGTCTATCCGAAAGGGACTCAAAGTGGGTGATGGAGATCTTGTAGACGTATTTTCATACAGTACCGAACCTTTCCTGGATATAACTGGTTATCCTGAAAAAGTTACAGAATTTTTGAACCAGCTAGGGCTTTCAGGAAAGATTGAAAACCTATCTGAGGAGGAAGTCTCAAGGCTTGCCAATGCTGTCGCCCTAAAACTTGTCAGGCAAGCAAGCCCGGAAGCTATTGAAGCTGTTATAGGAGAAGTTTTACTGCTAAACCAGGAGCTTGTAAGAAACGCTTACGATTTTATCTCTATTCTTAACACATGCGGAAAGCAGAAAATCTATGGGCTAGCTATTTCTCTCTGTCTCAAAGATCATGAGATTGTCAATGAAGCTCTCTCTTTTAAAAAAGAGCATGAGCAGAAGCTCACATTGGATGTCAGGGAAAATGTAGAAAGAATTCGCAAAGGTGAGAATCTATGGTACGTTATTACCGTTGATGCCCTTTCTACAGGGAGCCTTGCAAGCACGGTTGTCCGATACATTCATCCCGAACTTCCATTTATTTGCATAAATGAATCCGAAGGTATCCTTAAAGTCTCTGCAAGAGGCACTCGTGAACTTGTCTCAAAGGGCCTTGATCTTGCTTTTGCCCTGAGGGAAGCTGCAGGTGCAGTTGGTGGAAGAGGAGGCGGGCACAGTGTAGCTTCTGGGGCTGCAATCCCTCTTGGAAGTGCAGAGGAATTCCTGAGTATTGCAGATCGAATCATAGGTGACCAGCTCCAAAAGGACGGAACAAGAAATTAAAAGTGATAAAAATAAAAAGTTGGAAAAAAGATGGAATCTCTATGAAAATCACAGGTAAAATTGAATTTCCAGATCCCGACTCAAGAAGAAACGCTGTGAAAATCCTGCAAGCTCTTTCTCCAGATAACCTTAGAAGCATGGAAAGTGAAATCAGTAATGATAGAGTTGCTGTCCAGTTTCATTCTGAGAAAATAGGCTCTCTTCTTGCAACGGTTGATGATTTTCTCATGAATGTTAAAATTGGGGAAGGGATCGAAGAGGCTTTGGAAAAAGAAGATAAAGTACAGGAAAGTTAAATTTACCTACAAACTTTCTTTTTTCCCTTTATTTTCCCTTTATTTTTCCTTCTTTTTTCTTCTTTTTTATTTTCTTTGATTTTACCTATTTTTCTATTATTGAGTTTCTTCCTTTCTCTTTTCCTTTTTTTTCTCTTGTTTTTCCGTTTATTTTTGCTTTGTTTCTCTATTTACCTTCTATTTTTATCTCGGGAGTCATCATTCCCCTGAACCTTCCCGCCAAAGCTGTATTAGTTCTTTTAGCCTCTCATCCGTGAGTTCTGCTCCTGTTTCCGGGATTTGTAACCTATTGCAATATATATGGATAGCTTCCTGTAGCTCTTCAATGCTTATGTTTTCTCCCTCTTGAGAAGTAGGGCTATCCCAGGGGTTCCAGGTATGAACTGTCCAGTTCCAGCTCTGTATAACTTTTTCGTCTCCGATTCTGGCAATTGCTTTGACATTATAAGAGCCTGGTGAGCGGATAACCTCCGTGTATGAACTATTCTTAACGCGGAATTTGAAGCCCCTGCTTTCCTCATTCAGATACCAGCTTATATTGCAGGGATAGTTTGTACTGACACTAAACTCCTGCTTTTCTCCTTCATAGGTTATAACATTCCCTCTAGGGTTGACAGAATTAATTGAAAGGGGAGACACTTTTATATAACCATGTTTTGTCTCTGTGTCAGATCCTTTATTGTTAGTGATAGTTAGAGAAACGGTATAAGTCCCATAAGACCCGTAGGTGTAGGTCGGATTCTGGGCTATTGAGTCAATTCTTCCGTCGCCGTCGAAATCCCATTTCCAGGAAAAGGCATTGCTGGAGAGGTCTGTGAACTGGACTGTAAGAGGATACACTCCTGATGTAATATTTGAAGAAAAGTCAGCTTCAGGAAGCTCATTACTTGTTGTAAAAGCTTTAATGCAAAGGTTTGCTTCCGAATTACTTGATATATCTTCCCACCTGACCCCATTAGGACTCACATAACTTTCTCCGGGATTGGCCTGGGCCTTGCTGCTATAACGGGCTATAGGCTCCTCAACTGCAAGAGGACCTAAAGCCGAGGGATTTGTGAATTTTATAACTATTGAAAATCTCTCTCCGGCATGTACTGGCACTGCCGAATTAAGTACATGTGTATGGTATCCTGGTAATGAGTATCGGCCACTTTCCTTTACAAAGTATCGCTGTCCTGAATTCACAGGCCCAGAAACGGGGTTTTTGTAGACATACAACTCATAAGCCGTATTAAGGTCTGTAGTGTAGAATCCTATGGCTTTAAGGGTTTCGTTCCTTTCCGAGGAGAAAACATTGCCTCCCCAGGCAACCAGGCTTCCTTCATATTGTTTTGATACTATCCATCCCAGAGGGTCATACTGGTAGACATGGTCGTAATTATCCTGACTTTCAGCTGTGAATGCGGCGTTTTCGTTGTATCCGAGTTTTGTGTCATAGTAGGAAATATAGCAGTACCCATCATCTCCCCAGGTATCACCCCAGCTATTTTTCACTATAAAAGCCCCGTTTCCGGGAGGAACCTGCGTAAAAGAATTCCTGTCAAAAGAATCATCCCATCCCACAATGGTTACGGCATGATTGACAGCTAGGTTCCCTGTATATCGATAAGCATAATTTCTTTGCTGATAATATCCAGGATTCCAGTACATTGTGGAGTACACAGCTCCATAGTTAAGAATTGCTTTCTTGAGAATTTCGTTACCCAGGGGTTCTGTCTTTTTAGGCAGGAAAAGTGCCTCTTGCACATGTTTCTGTACGGAAAGTCCTGTAGGTGAATAGGAAGAGGAATCACTATAAGGATCTTCGGATTCATTCACAGGTCCGCTCCAGCGGGAAAGATACGCTGTTGATATGAACGCATTGCCACCGTCTTCTGCAGTAAGATCAAAACCCTGAAAATAGCTTTTTGAGATAAGATTTTTCATATTGTTTTCAGAAAAATCATAGTTTTTTCCTTCTTTTCCCAGGATATAAGATTCAAGAGACGCAATACTTGAAAAAGCCCAGCAGCTTCCATCTTTTCCCTGGTTCTTTGCGGCTGTTACTTTTCCCTCTTTGCGCAGGTCATAAACAGCAGGAATGTCTGAACCTGAGGCTCCAAGCAAAGGTCTTCCTTCAGAGCTTGCGAGTCCCGACAGGTCTACAGGCGAGGGCTTATATCCTGTGCCTAAAAGCTGTCCGTAACTACTCACAAAAGAAAAAGTTTCAATTGATCCAGGCTGCTGGTCTTCCAGAAAGTCAGGGTTCATCGGGGCCGTTTCAATCATGGGTTCAGCCATGGATTCAGCGGAAAATGTGCAGTTCTGTACTATTTCAGGGTCTTCGGCACTTCCTGCAGCAAAACCCGGGCTTCCCGGCAGGCACAAAATCAAAACCATAAAAATAAGCAGAAAAGATTTTAATTTTTTAAGTAGGGAGAATTTTGTTCTTTTCAAGATCTTTGGCCTCGGCGAGATCGTCTCCTGGCGAGCCTGTATATGCTTTTTTGGAGCTTGCCGGGATGTAAATCTTTATCATTGGATATAATTCTTTATCATTATTTTATAACTGAATTATAGGACTATTTATGAAATTTGTCTATAAGTCTTTTTCCAACATATTATAATTTTTTACCTCAAAACCAAACTTTTTCTCCTATGAGCGATTTAAAAACACTAAATTTGAACCAAAGATTTACAAAATAAACTCTAAATTTTTTTAATACGATAAATTACTGAATATAAAAAAGGTTGTAAGTAGTACTAAAAATTTTAATTTCACTATCTTACTCCCATTTCAGTTAATTGATTTTTATAAACTATTGTGTTGAGGCTGTTTTCCAATAGAAAGAAACATTACTATTGTCCTTCCATAATTTAATAGGGGTATATTTTAGGGGTATA
>NZ_DAGK01000031.1:22329-41610 GCF_002495725.1 Methanosarcina sp. UBA411 | reverse complement strand
GTATATTTTAGGGGTATATTTTAAGGGGGGTGAAAACCTGCTTTCGGAAGTACTTGCAGACCTTGAAAAAACCAGACCTGAAGACCTTAATAAAGAGATCCTTAGAGCTGCCATGATTGCAGAGCTGGACGCTATCAACATTTATGAGCAGATGGCAAATCTGGCAAAAAACGAAGAAATTCGTAAAGTCCTGCTTGACATTGCCAGAAAAGAGAAAATCCATGTAGCTATGTTTGAAACCGTGCTCCTACAAACTGACAGGGAGTTTTTGAAAATCTACTCGGATTATGCTCTGGCTAGAAGTAGAAAATAAGTTTCAAATCCGTTTGACATCATATTTCCTATTGATCCTCCATGCTTGAAGAATATGAGAGAAAGAGAAATTTTAAAAAAACACCTGAACCGTCGACCAATGATTTTGGAAAAAGCTCCAACAAACCGATTTTTGTGGTTCAGCGCCATGATGCGCGTAAGCTTCACTATGATTTCCGCTTGGAGATGGATGGAGTTCTGAAAAGCTGGGCTGTGCCAAAGGAGCCCCCAAAGGATGCAGGCACCAGAAGGCTTGCTATCGAGACTGAAGACCATCCTCTGGCATATGCTGATTTTGAAGGTGAAATCCCGGCCGGAGAGTACGGAGCCGGCAAGGTTGAGATCTGGGATAGGGGAACTTTTGAGCTTTTGAAACGTGAGGAAAGGGAAATTGTGGTAGCACTTGAAGGAGATAAACTGAAAGGGACTTATGTTTTAGTCCGGACAAAGTACGGAAAAGGGGAAAAAGGCTGGCTCTTCTTTAAAAAGGTCAACTAAAAGCCTACTAGAACTTAATATTTATGAATAAAACTTAATGTCGCAGTAGTGAAACACAGGTCAGACCCTGAGCTTTTTAAACCATTGTGAGTATAAGCATATGGGGATACTTACGGAAGAAATGGTAAAGATCAATGTTTTTGAAACTGTCGGGGAAAACTGTTGCGTTGCCGCTTGTGATGGACAAAAGGTTTACGATATTATTACGGCTGCTCTCTGCGAAAATAAGAAAGTTGAACTCTCTTTTGCAGAAGCGAGTGAGCTGACGCCTGCCTTTTTGAATTCGGCAATAGGGCAACTTTACGGATGTTTTTCCGCAGAACAAATTGAGAATAGCCTCTTATTCACGGATATCTCCGAGGAAGACGAGATTATCCTTAAGAGGGTTATAGAGCGGGCAAAAACCTATTTTGAGCATGCATACACCTGCAGAAAGGCGCTGAAAGACGTGCTTGGAGGAGAAGAGGATGCGTAAGAGCATTCACCATGCAACCGTTTTTCCAGTTAGACGCCGCCCAAGAATTCGTGCCGGAGGGCACAGGCCCATAAAACCTGTTCCTGTAAAGGTTCATTCCGTAGAGGACTACAATTTTCCCGAAGGCAGAGGCTATTTCTTTGACACCAACATCTGGCTGTATATCTACGGCCCAATTGGCTGGCCTGACAAGCGGTCGGACGCCTATTCCAGAGCCTTAAAAGAAATCAGGAACTCCGACGGCACGATCTATATTAACTGCATGATAATCTCAGAATTCATTAACACCTTCGCCAGAATAGAATTCAAGCAGCAGACCGAGTTTACGAGGTTTAAGGAATTTCGAAACTCTCTGGCCTTCCGAGCAATTGCCCAGGATATAGCCTACAACGTAAGAAAGATCTCTAAAAGCACCCTTGCCTGCGATCCCGAACTGCAGGCAATAGACCTTCCTGAAATCATGGATATGTTCGAGCAGGGAAAATACGATTTCAATGACCTCCTCTTTGCCCAGATCTGTCGTGCAAAAAATATGGTCTTCGTAACCCATGACAAAGACTTCAGCGAACTCGGAGTCGAGATCCTGACCGCAAATGAGAGGCTGATGGATGTGGGGAGAGAAGGAAGAGAATAACCGATTTTTAGTTTCTTAATTTTCAGGCTTGACTTCAAGGTAGAGTTCAGTTGTTTCTTTTATTCTTCTGTTTAACTCGTCAAGCGTCTCTGCCTGGTTGTGTCATCCCGGAATTTCAGGTACAGAAGCTACGTAAATTCCATCTTCATCCTGCTCAATAACGACAGTGAATTCCCTCATCAGGTTCATCCTCGCATCATTCAGTAATTATTTTCCAATTTCGATTCTCCAGAGATTAAGGATTGGAGTAAGCGATGCGAATTTTGGAATTAAGAAGTGTATTAATAGCAAAATCACCAATTAATATTTGTGCGGTTTACAATTAAACTTGAAGAATCTGATGAGGGAGGCTATACCGCCCAATGCCTTGAAATTCCTGCGGCTATCAGCGAAGGAAATACTAAAGAAGAGGCGCTTGAAAACATTAGGGAAGCTATTCAGCTTGTCCTGGAAGTAACAAGAGAGCAAGCTAAGATACTGGGAGAAATCGCTACTGTGGAGGTTTCGGTTGGCTAAGTCCTTAACTAGAAAAAAAGATTTGGCTCTTTTTAAATTTTAACACTATTCTATCTTTAAAAAACAATCAAGCTTTTTATAAGTTCGATCCACTCATCTCGTGTAATTTTTGCGTCTTTGATTATTTTGTTGATCATTCCTTTTCCGATCTTATCTGTGGGATGCACAGGGACTATTGTGGTTCTTCCGTCTGGATGGCGTAAAAACAAGTGGCTACCTTTTTGCCTTATTTGCTCAAAGCCCATACTTTCAAGTGCTTTTATGACTTTTTTGCTGGGAAGAGGCACTATTTTATCCATTCAAACCTCAACTTTGACCTTCTGTATCCCGACAAAGTCAAGGTGTTCCTTTTCTCCCTCTTCGGCTTCAACTTCAAGGTAGAGTTCAATTGCTTCTTTTATTCTCCTGTTTAATTCGTCAAGCGTTTCTGCCTGGGTGTGGCATCCCGGAAGTTCAGGCACAGAAGCTACGTAAACTCCATCTTCGTCCTGTTCAATAACAACAGTAAATTCTCTCATTGATTGGCCTCGTCTTTCAGATACAAATAGTCATATTCCAATGATTTTATTTATAGCTGTGTTAACTTCCTCGTTTTCTCTTTGCAGGTCTATTTCAGGAAGAAGATTTTATAGGAAGCTGATTTCAAAGAGATTTTCTGATATATTTCTGTAATAAATATATTTCCAAATATATTTCCGGCGCGTACTGTTCCCTTCTCCCCACTACAATTTTTCCAAAATCATGAAATTCTCAAACCGGACCCCTGAATGCAAAATTTTAGATAGCGACCGGGAATAAGTGAGATCTTTTAATAAAAAGCTTCAGGAGGTGGTTATAGAATTTACAGGAGCTCATGCAATCATCAAAAAACAAATTTTTTGTCAAACCATTCTCTTTTGTTATATACGATTTTAAAATATATATTTAACATAGCTTTTTTCTTGAAATATTTGGAAAAAATCAAAGAACTTATTAATTAAATAAGTTATCCTGTAATACATGCTACTTTTCAAAAATTCAGCTAAAACGATGGAAGGCGTTCTCAATAACGCAAAACATGCTACAGATGGAAAACCACATGACGTAAAGTCGGGCGATATAATATTGATTGCTCAAACTAAAAGTACGCTCCCATCTGGGCAAAAACCAATTAGATGGATAATGAATTTTGTATCCTGCGAGGAAGACATAAACAATTTAAGCGATAAAATATGGGAAAAGCACTGGCGATATATAATTAAGGGGGAAAACATAAGACCCGTTGAGCCTTTTGATATAAACGAAGTAAAAGTTACTTCTAAAAACTATGATGCAGTTCAAACTTTTGCTGTAATAGAGCCTGAAGATGAAGATAGGATATTGAATTGGATATCTGAAGCTGTAAGTACTTATGTATCTAATAAAACTGCTATATCTGAAGAATTTAGGGAAGGAAAAACTCTGGATTACAATGAACTGATACAAAAATTAGATATTAAATACAGAAATACTCCAGAATTTAAAGAAATTATTACTGGATTGATTCAAAGACCTTCCTTATTGTCTAACGCGATTAAAGGGAAATATGGCTACAAATGTATGATATGTGGATATCCGGGATTTTTGAAAAAGAACGGTGAGAAATATGCAGAAGTTCACCATATGATCGAATTAAATCAAAAAGCACCGAAAACACTTCAAAGCTGGAATCTATTAGTCATTTGTCCACTGTGTCACAGAAAGTTACACTATGCTGATGTGAAATCTGAATTTTTAGATCCCGGATGGAAAATAATAATTGATGGTCAAGAACATATTATTCAGTGAACTGCTCCAGAACTAATTTATTACGGCATATATCGTTTTCTTATCACCGGAAAACTCATTGAATTCCATTCCCTTGATAAATCCTTCAATGTCATCAATGGCATCAAAGGTATCCTACAAAAATTGAGTGAAATCTCTCTGATCTCTCTTGTAAGCCATAAAGAAATCACTTCATTGAGAACATGTTTTCCAACATTTGGCTTGAGCCCGGTTCTGGTCATTATCTTCTTCCTTATCTTTTCATTGCTGGGTAACTGCATAAGTGGTATACTTTATACCGGCACCAGTTCTTTTAACACGTCATCTTTCATCATCGGGTAGAGAGCCCTTTCTGAAACAACGTCAATTGGAACTCCAAACAAATCCTCAAGATAATACCCGAGTCCTGTAAAATGTAAAAGGGTTGCCCCCTCTTCAAATCTCACCAGGACGTCAATATCGCTTTCTTCTTTTGTAAATATAGAACCTGCTGCATTGCAGTTTGTGCTTTTTTTCTCGCTTTTTTCTCTTTCTTAAAGGCCGGTCACTGCGTGACCGTGAACGCAGCCGGGGTTCTATCTCTAGCTGCTTCTGTTCCGGCGCAAGGTTCAGATTTCAGCTTTAGAGTTATGAAACGCGGCTTTTTTGAGACAATCTCTAATCAATAGCTGATATAGGAAACTATCAACTACTGACATCGGAAACTATCAACTTATAAACACCGATTACAATAATATAATTTAAACGAATTTAATCATCTACCACGCAGCTAGCTATTTTTTGTAGATGCTAATATTTAAATAACCGGTCAGGTTTTTATGTAGAAGCACGAATATAAGTGGTTTACAGATACCTATATCTAATTCTGTGTTTGAATTATAGTTATGTACTATCAAACTATAATTCTAATGTCCTGACACCCGGTATCTTCATCCAAGTTACGGATAACGAGTTATTTATATCAGAAACAGAATTTTAGACTCTGTTTACGTCCTTATTTCAATTCACAATTACATTATTCTACATCAATTAAAAGAGGCTCAAACTTTGGAATTACAGTTCAATCTCAAAGCTTATTTTAAAACAAGTGCAGACCCCACTCCTGCAAAGGATGCTATAGCTGCGCTTTTTGAAGAGGCAAACAATACCCTTCTCACCCGAGGGGCACCTGAAGGGCAGGGAGCAAAGGTCACTGAATGGAAGCTCGGGGAGGATAGGATCGAGCTTGCGCTTGAATCCGGCAGGTATGTCAGGGTACATGATGCGATCTTCAGGCTGAGGAAACAGTTTGCCGAAGCGCTCGGAAAGAAGTATAAGATCGGGATTCGCGGAATCGAGGTTGAATCCTTCAAAATTAAGGTACCGGCTGACCACGAGCTCAGGATGCTGAAAGTACCCTATATCAAAAGTATGGAAAATATCGAAGGCGGGATTCAGCTCGAGCTTGAAGTCGGGGAAGCTGAGATGAAGAATCGGGTGCCGGACAGGATTCTCACGCTTCTTGAAGAGAAGATCGAGGCTGCTCAGTACGGAGCAAAAGCTGAGCACTGGAATCTGCTCTGGCAGAGAGAACCAATGGAACATCCCTTCAAGGAAGACCCGACCCAGGTCATGATGAAAGAAGGCTGGCTCAAGCGAGGCGCAAGCCGCGGGCAGTGGATCCATGGGCCCCAGTCCACAAGGATCTTCCGGACCTTTGAAAAGATCGTCCTTGAAGAACTTCTCGAACCACTTGGATACAGAGAAATGATTTTCCCGAAGCTGGTTACCTGGGAAGTCTGGATGAAATCCGGGCATGCGAAGGGTGTCTACCCTGAGATATATTATGTATGTCCTCCACAGACAAGGGATCCTGAGTACTGGGAAGAGGTTGCTGATTATTACAAGGTTACCCATGAAGTACCCACAAAACTGATCAAAGAAAAAATCGCAGAGCCAATCGGAGGCATGTGCTACGCGCAGTGCCCGCCTTTCTGGATGTACGTAACAGGCGAAACTCTTCCAAACGAGGAAATTCCTGTAAAGGTCTTTGATAGGTCTGGAACCTCCCACAGGTATGAGAGCGGTGGAATTCACGGGATTGAGAGAGTCGATGAGTTCCACAGGATCGAAATTGTCTGGATCGGAACAAAGGAAGAGGTATTAAAGTGCGCAGAAGAACTGCATGAGCGCTATATGCATATCTTCAACGACATCCTGGACATCGAGTGGAGAAAAGCAAGAGTCACTCCTTGGTTTATGGCACAGGAAGGACTGCTCGGGCTTGCCGAAGAAAACACTGTCGGGACAACTGACTATGAGGCCTGCCTGCCTTACCGCGGTCCGGATGGAGAATGGCTCGAGTTCCAGAACGTAAGCATCAATGGAGACAAGTATCCCAAAGGCTTCAATGTGAAACTCCAATCCGGAGAAGAACTCTGGTCTGGCTGTTCCGGAGTCGGGCTTGAAAGATGGGCTGCGGTCTTCCTTGCTCAGAAAGGACTTGACCCTGCAAACTGGCCTGAGGAATTCAGGAAGAGGGTAGGCGAAATGCCGAAAGGCCTTCGCTTCCTTTAAATTTTTCCTTAAACTTTTTTCTTTAACTTTTTTCTTTAACTTTTTCCTTAAACTTTTCTTCAAAATTTTCTCTTCATGTTTTCTTCAAACTTTTTTTATTTCTCTTTTTAGCATATAGGCAGAAAGCGTTTCTGACCGATTTGTTTATATACTGATATGATATGTATAGTGAGCCATTAACTAGTTAGATGCCGCTAATTTCTGAGAACTTCTGGCGATTTTCCGGATCATATTTTTAATTATCAGGAGCCTGTAGCTGCCGGAATATAGGGGACGGGTCCAGGTTCGGAAGCCTATGAAAGCTTGGAAATTTCACCTTGAAAGGGAAACGCTAGTGCTAAAAGCACCACAAACTGCGCCGAACAGCGCAAAATCTTTGCAAAAGCGCTGAAGGTCATTCATGCTCATTGATTAAGGAGAAAGCTCATCCGAGCATCCGGAATAAGAAACTCAAAGGCTTGAGGGCCGCAGGTAAACCAGCAGCATAGGAAATGCAACAAAAATACTAAAAACAATACAAAATTATAAAAATGAAAGTTACTTCGGAGGAATCACTTGGCAAGAAAGAAAGTACAGAGAAAGCTTGACGGATGGAAATCCAAGGAATGGTATAATATTGAAGCCCCTGCTTACTTAAACAGAGCTATCGTCGGTAACACTATGGCAGGAGATCCTTCCCTGCTCGTAGGGCGCAATATTGAAACCACTGTTGGGGAACTTACCAACGATATGACCAAGAACAACACAAAGGTCATTCTCAGGATTAATAATGTCGTCGGAGAAATCGCAACCACTGACCTCATGGGCCACGAACTTACAACTGACTATATTCGCTCAATCGTGAAGAGGCAGACATCCAGAATCGATGCTAATATTGATGTCAAAACCAAAGACGGCTATATCATCCGTGTAAAGCCCACCTGCTTCACTATCAAAAGGGCTCGCTCAAGCCAGATCAAAGCCATCAGAGAAATGATGGTTGATATTGTCACAAGGCGCGCATCTGAATCCGATTTCGAGACCTTTATGCAGGAAGCAATCCTTGGCAGGCTCTCAGCAGCTATTTACAGACAGGCCAAGTTCATCTACCCGCTTCGCAGAGTCGAAATCCGGAAGACCCAGGTTGAAACCGTGCCAACACCTGCAGCAGCTCCTGCAGCAGCATAATTTCTTCCCGGTTTAATTCCAAGAGGCAGGAGAAAATCCGAAAGGATTTTCTTATCTCTTTTCTGAGTCCTATTTAGTATACGAATTTCGTGTTCTTCTTTACCGTTCTAATTGTATTTCTAAGTCTCTTTTCGACTCTTTTATGTTCTATTTTATACAGGCGGAGCAAGAAGATTGTCGTCCTTACTTACTCTTTTTCAGACCTGCAGCTGATAATTTTGAAGTTTTTTCTGCCCGTGGGGTTGCTGCTAAGTTTGTTGCCGGGCTTGCTGTTGAACTTGTTGCGGGGCGGTTTACAGAAGACTTTTCCCTGATTCTAGTTTCGGCTCCTTTGCCTGGCTTTTTCCAATATTTTCTGCCTTCCGGGCAGCGCCGGTTTACACAGAATTCTTCTTCTGGGCTTTCGCCTTCTTCTTTTAACCTGAACAGCTTCCAGCCGCAGGTTTCACAGGTTTTATCAAGCATAGTCAATTTTCCGGTTTTTGGGACTGAATGGGTGTACCCACAGCGTTTTGTACAGCCCAGAAATCGAGTGTCTTTAAAGGTGATCAGGAACATACTTCCGTCACATTCCGGACAGGGACCGACCGTTTCTGGGGGATAACATTCTTTTTCAAGGTCGCAGGTAAAGCAGGGTCCTATGCCTACAGCCCAGTTATACTTATTTCCTACTTTCAGGACAGCTGCTGCTTCCTTTTTACATTCTTTGCTCCTGAGTACGGTTAGAGCTCCGGTTTTTGGCAAAGGATATGAATTTCGGCAGTCGGGATAGCCTGTACAGCCCACAAAGCGGCCGGAATCCGTTTGTACAATCCTGAGCACGTGTCCGCAGGCCTTACAGGTTCCAATGTAATTTTTTTTGTCTTCAAGGGCAGCTTCGTCCTTTATCGTACCTGATATGCTTGAAGTTAGTTCCTTTTTATTTGCTTCAAGCTGGGCATACATTTCCCGAATTAGAGTTGTACCCTCATCAAGGGCGGCTTCAAACTCCTTTTTTCCATCTTCTACTTCCTGGATCAGAGCTTCGATCTTTGCTCTTATTTCCGGCCTTACAAGAATCGGGACGGTCAGAGAGAGCCCTTCCATAAGCGTAAAACCTGTATCTAGAATAGAGATAGTTTTTCCCTTTGTCTCAAGATACCCTCGCTTCTTATTTGTTTCAATATGGGTAGGAGCCGTTGCCTTTGTCCCGATCCCGTTTTTGTCCATAAGGGTCAAAAGTTCTGCTTCGGTCAGTTTCTTTGGGGGGCTGGTTTTGGACTTTGTATTGCTGAGCTTTTTTATGCCCACTTTCTGGCCTTCTTCTACAAACGGGAGAAGCTTATCCTTTTTATTTTCAAAGGGATAGGCTTCGAGCCAGCCTGAATCCTTAAGCACGGTTCCGGATGAGTCAAAAGGTTCCTCCTGCACAAGCAGGTGAAGGTGGGTTTTTTCGAAAATTGCTGCTGGCATAAGATTTGCTAGGAAGTGCCTTGCTATAAGGTCGTAGACTTCAGGGGCCTGAGGGATATTTACTGCAGAGCTTACCTCTCCTCTTGAAGCCGCCCTGATTGGGTGGATAGGAGGGTGATCGTGCGCATCTTTCTCCCCGTTTTTCGGGACAATTGGGGCTATAAGGATAGACTCTGCAAAAGGCTTGTACTCCTTCTGTCGTGCAAAATCAAAGAGAAGGGACTTGAAATCAAAGTCCTCAGCGTACTTGTTTGTCTCGGTCCTGGGGTAGCTGGTAAACCCTGCAAGGTAAAGCTGTTCTGCAACCTCAAGGGCAAGTTCCGGGCTTATTCCAAGGAACTTGGAAGCCCTTTTCAGGAATTCGGTAGTATTTAACGGATTAGGAGGGCTGGTTTTTGCTTCTTTTACTGTCTTTTTCGCAACTAATCCTTCCTTTGCTCCTTTCAGCCTCTTGAAGATCTCAGCGGCTTTTTCTTTATCATGAATATTTCCTGCTCTGTGAGTCCCTTCGAATTCTCCACCTTCTTTTTCTCCTTCTTTTCCGTTTTCTGCCGAGAAAATTGCCGTTATTTTCCAGAAGTCCTTTGCCTGAAAAGCCCGGATTGCCTTTTCTCTTTCATATACAAACCCACAGGTGGGCGTCTGGCAGGGACCGATAGAAAGGATGTCCTTTGTCCTTGCTCTTTCCCTTACCGAAAGCGTGACAAAACGGGTGAACGCGGCTCCCATTTTAAGATCCAGAATCTGTCTGGCTTCTGCAGCCATTGCCATATTATAGTCCGGGTTTATCAGGCTCTCAAAAGCTTTCCTTACCTCGTTTGGGGAAAGGGACGAGAAACGTGCCCTTGAAATCGGCACATTTGTTACTTCTTCTGCAAGTGTTTTGGCTTCAAATCCTATATTTTCTCCTTCTCGGTCATAGTCGCAGGCAAGAACGATCTTGTTTGCTCTTTTTGCCAGGTTTTTTACTGCAGCAGCGTAGTCAACTCGCGTTACCAGTTTTTCGGGGTCGATTTCAAGGAGTACACCCGGGTTAACTTCATTCCATTTGTTATACCGCTCCGGAAAATCATAATTCATAATATGCCCGGAAAGTCCCATTACCAGCCACTCTTCACCTTTCCACTTAAATTCGTATGCCGGCAGCCCTTCAACTGTTATCTTCTCAACTTCTCCCTCACCCAGGATGCTGGCAATCTGGGCGGCTGCCTTATTCTTTTCTGCAAATGCGACAACTGTCATATAAAATACCTTGATTCTGTTTTGAGATAATATTGAGATTTAAAATAGTACAAATAAAGAAATATATAAAGGGATATATAAAGAAATGAATAATGATATGCGTAAGAAAATGAACAGAAAAGCTTTCCCTTCTGTCTCTTTTTCTCGTCTTGTTGCTACATATCGGTTAGGTCTAACTAACTATACCTGTTGAGTTCAATTATACTGGTAATCTGTAAAAGCCTTTTACTTTAAAAACAGTTTCCGTAGTTTTCGTTTTGTAATTTTCTTAATACATGTACTAAATAATATGCATACATTATTTATATATTTGTCTACTTATAGATATTAATTGACTTCCCAAAATTGACTTCTCAAACGTGAAAAGATATATATCAGTTCACTGTTTGTTCTTGTCTGCAAGACAAATTTTGGATGTATCTTTATACTCAACTATTCGGTCAACCTTATTACGTGACGCTTAGTTGCAGTTAATAATGTTGATGTTATTAGTGTTGATGTTATTAGTGTTGATGTTATTATTGATGTGCTTTATCCAGTACCGTTGATCAATTATCAGTATCTTTTAATTACTATCTTATTATAATTATCTCATTCACCTCAATCTGGAGTAAAAATGACACTGATGGAAGATGCGAAGAAGGGAATCATCACCCCTTCTATAGAAACTGTGGCAAAAGCTGAAGGAATAGACCCTGAAATTGTCCGATCCTGCGTGGCAAAGGGGCTGATAGCGATCCCAGTAAATGATAGGCGAGAGACCCTTCCTATTGGCATTGGCAAATATATGAGCACAAAGATCAATGCCAATGTCGGAACTTCAAGGGACTGTATAGATATCGATGCCGAAATCGAAAAAGCAAAAGCTGCGGAAGCTTTTGGTGCTCATGCTGTAATGGATCTTTCTACAGGTGGGGATCTGGATGAAATTCGTACTCGCATCCTGAAATCCGTTAACATTCCAGTCGGGACGGTTCCAATCTACCAGGCTGCAGCTTCTAGGAAAATTGTTGTGGAGATGACTTCGGATGACATGTTCAACACCGTCCGAAAACATGCCAAGCAGGGTGTGGACTTTGTTACCGTGCATGCCGGAGTCAATTTAAATTCCCTTGAGCGCCTGCGACAGAGCGACAGGATAATGAATGTTGTGAGTCGCGGGGGCTCTTTTACTCTTGCCTGGATGCTGCACAACGATGAAGACAATCCCTTTTATGCCGAGTATGATTATCTTCTTGAGATCGCAAAAGAATATGATATGACTCTGAGCCTTGGGGACGGTATGCGTCCTGGCTGCATTGCCGATGCTTCCGACCGCCCGAAGTTCATGGAGTTCATCACACTAGGAGAACTCGTAAAACGAGCAAGGGCTGCCAATGTCCAGACTTTTGTAGAAGGGCCGGGCCATGTACCCCTAAACGAAATTGAATTGAGCGTCAGGGGCATGAAAGAGCTTTGTAACGATGCTCCTCTCTATCTTCTGGGCCCGCTCGTAACTGATATTGCGCCAGGCTTCGATCACATTACAGGCGCGATCGGAGGAGCAGTTGCAGGGATGTACGGTACGGATTTCCTCTGTATGGTAACCCCCTCGGAGCATCTTGCCCTCCCAACCCTTGAGGATATAAAAGAAGGCCTGCTCGTAACAAAAGTTGCAGCCCACACAATTGACCTTATTAAGGAAGGCCCAAGAGAACATGCCTGGGAAAAAGACCTTGCTATGGCCTATGCCCGCAGGGACCTTGACTGGGAAAAACAGTTTGAACTGGCAATCGACGGCAACAGAGCCCGCAAAATCCGGGATGCTCGAAGAACTGAAAGCGACACCTGCTCAATGTGCGGGGATCTCTGTGCCTTGAAAATCGTAAAAGAAGCTTTTGAGACAAAGAAAATGGAATAATGAGGTTCTTTCAATTCTTATTTCAGTCGAATACCTCACTAGCTTGCTACGTGGATGGAAAACTTCCCCGGTAACCGTTGATGATAATATGATTTATCAATTCCATTTTCGGTTATTAACGAGCATCCCAAAATCAAGTTTATTCTCAAATCATTAAATTTTAAATTTTTTGATGAGTTATTTTTCATGGTCTGAAACTTGATCGATTATTTGGAATACAGGATTCAGAGAAGTAATTTTGAGTTTTGGGATCAGCTCAACTTCTGCTCAAACCAAATTATTTAGGGTTATTATTTCCTTTAATGGAAGTTGGAGTGGTGGCGCGAACATACCCTGTTGCTTGCAGCGGGATTCGCCAACTCAACTTTGATTCTATATCCCTATCCTTGATCTGCTTGAAACAGAAAACACAAACTTGAAAATACAATTATTGGTCACAAATATTTAGCACAGCCTAGGATAAGATTTCTTTTTGGAACACCTTCAAACAAAAAAGGCAAGGAAAAATTAATTGAATTGGCTTGCAGGGATCTGGAGTTTTTGCAAGAACAACTGAATGATTAGTTTTAATTTTCCTATGCGGAACCTGTGCAAAATTTATAACCATTTAAAATAATTTTAAAAGCATGTCAACAATAAGCTCTAGTGTCGTAACCTTGTTTGGAATCCCTATAGTCGATATTATATTTTGGCTCTGTAGAAATCCTCCAAATTGAGTTCCAACATTATATTTATATAGTTTTTATGTAATATTATAATTCCTTATTTATTCCATAAAAATGAAGGAATCTTCCAATATTGAAATCGAATACATACATCAAATTTGTTGATATCAGCCTTGAAACTGTCCAATCTTCGAGACTGAATCTTTATTCCTGCAAATATTCCAAGCATGTTTATACTCAACATCAGCTTCTTGTTCTGGTTTTATTGAAGGAATATATAAGCACAGACTAACGTGATTTTGTAGAATTTATTGATCTTATGAACGATATAAAAGAAAAACTTGATCTTGATAAGATTCCACATTTCACTACTCTTCAAAAGTTTGTATCAAGAATTCCTTCTTTTCTGTTTAACCTCATTTTGTCAAGGATTCTAAAGCTTTTTTATTCACATGGAGAAAATGTCTCTATTACGGTAATTGATACAACAGGATTTACGAGTTCTTACGCAAGTTATTATTATTCACGCAGAACAGGAAAGCTGCGAAAAATTTTCTGAAAATTTCATTATCAGTAGACACTAAAAAGAAGGTAATATTAGGATAGAAAATTAGTCAAAAAACAGATCATGAAATAAAACATGCAAATGCTTTAATAAGACAATCAAATAGGACAAGAAAATCACAATGTTATGTGATGGATAAAGGATACGATTCCGAAAAAATCCATACTCTAATCAGAGAAGAGATCAAAGCAGACTCAATTATACCTCTAAGACAAAGAAAAAGGAAAAAAGTCGGGGAAAAGTATAGATAACAACTGTGTTTGGTCTTTGACAAAGATGAATACAATCATAGGAATATATCAGAGACAACATTCTCTGTAGTGAAAAGGAAGTTTGGGGAAACAATTAGGGCAAGAAAGTTCCGGAATCAAGCAAAGGAAATTAAATTTAAATTGATAGTGTACAACATAAACAAAAAAGTGATAGAAATAATTTGCATAAAATTAAGGATTTCTACAGAGCCAATAATAAAATGTATTTAAAGTAAGAATCTACGGACATCTTAGTAATAAATCTTAGTAATAAATCTAAACCGATATTTTTAAATGTAGTGTTTCCATAACTACAAACTGTCCACATAGTGAAGAGAATGGGTAAAATAATAGAGAGCGTAAGATTATGTATATTAAGGATTTCCTTAAAAATATTTCCTCGCTTTTTAACTTTACTGCAGGTTCCTTTAATATTCGATCTTTACTTCTAGCAGTAATTATCCCAATCTTAGTATTGTTTACAATTTTGGCAATAGAGTATAACTACTTAAAACAAAATTATCTATTAACGGTTTTAATATCTTTGATATCTTTAATAAGTATAATGTTAATAATGGTAATAATTATTTTTACACAAAGTAAAATGATGAAGACAATAGATAAAATAGTAGAGAATGTATTATCATATGTATCAATAGTTTTCAAAAGTTTATTGTCTATTCTATTTAATTTAGTTCCTGTGACTTGTAGTTTTATATCCATAATTCTAGCAATGACTATCCCAATCTTTGCGCCATTTATAGTTCTGATAATAAAGTTTGATTATTTAAAAGAGAATTATTTGACAATTTTCATATTATTAATGATATTAATAATAGTATTATTTATTTTTGGGCGCAGTAAAATAACTGAATTAATTATAACGAAAATAAATGGTCATTGTCTCTCAACGGTAAAAACTGTTAATTTAAAAGAAGCTAATATATCTGCTCTCAAAGAGTCAGAGATTCATATTTATTCTGCCATTTTGAAATCGTTTGCTTTACTAGATAAAATTGACATTCTGCCTTTGAGGAATAGCATGAAGTTTGTTTCTATATTAATCATAATTAGTTTTGTACTAATGTACATAAGCGTATTAGTTTGTTCTATTATCGGGCTTTTCATATATACTCAGCTGCTTTCTCAAATTATTAATTTTTGAAATATACATTTTTATAAATAAGAGGAAAATTTAATGATACGTGAGATTCTGGAAGTATTGCAAGAGGTACATAAGGCTCTGCTATGTATAAATGATCATATAATAGAGAAGTTAAATGAGTCATTAAACTCATTAGTAATATTAGTAATAATGCTAATTGCTGTGGCTATATGTTGTTTTGAGGTCTTATCCTAAACTAATATTATGCAGAAACTATAAATTTATAACTATGTCATTCCATAAAATCGATGATGTTCTATAATTCTAATCCAGCGTCACTAAATGCTTTTTGATTACTTTGGAAGATCTCTACGGAGTCATATTTTTTTTATTATTTTTATATGTGTTTTATATCTAATTTATAAAAAATTTGGAGAATAATATGTCCCCTTCATTAATATTAAAGAGTTTCACCGAATTAGGAATTCCTGAAATATACACAATGATTTTTATTATCATCATCTTATATCTACTTCTTAAAAATTTAGAAAATAGAAAGTAAATCGGCACATACATAGGAAGATATCTTTTAAAGACTCTAATTAAAATCACACTAAATTCACTTGGATTTAAGCTCTAATAGATTGATCTTTTTTAATTTCAAATTGTAAATGGATTCCGTTCTTTTTAAGATTTCTTCTATTTTTGAGACATTGTATTATTTATTTTGCTGTTAATGGCGTACTTGCTCCAAGGATACCTAATAACGTAAAAGTTGAAATTCCTCCATAACAAGCGTAGAAACTATACTAGCAGCAATTCCAGTTATACCTATAGCTAAATTGTTTCTAAGTTCTCTTTTCACTTCAGTCCATTCATGTTCATGCATAGTGATTTCATCATTTATCTCAGTAGAGATTTCCTTTATTTTGTATGGAAAATTTGAGTCATTAAGCGCTAGCAATTTCAGGTATGTTTAACCTAGCAGAACGTTTGAAATTAATCTGTTTAATGTATCCATCACTCGGCTTATATATTGGTATGTATTAGAGTGCATACTCTCATATGATATATGGAAAGCAGGTTTGGCGTTTGAGCGAATAAACCTCTACCATGTGGTGCGGGTGATATCTCAGCTTCGCCTTTCGAAGTCCACTGATACCGAGATCGCTTTCCCGGTTGATATATTCAACCTCGTTGACAAGGAGCGCTGCAGTTTCCGCATTGATTACCTTGTATATTCCTTCATATTCCGGCAGCCCTTTCTCAAAATGGATTAACGCTGTATTAGCGTTGAGGCGCTCAAAAAGAGAGATGGCACCGACCTGTGAACCGACCCTTATCAAAAGGCCTCTTAGGGGTAGTTCGGTTAAGTGTTCGATTGCATAGGAGACAGCCTCTATTTCGTGAGCAAGGGTGTAATTCTCCTCGCACTTTTTGCTCTCACACCATTTTACTAGGAACTCCACTATCTCTTTCCGGTTTTCGGGAGTTATCGGCTCGATCAAGTGCCGGTATTTCTTTCGAAATTTGTTTATCTGGCTGCGGATCTTGAGATATTTCTTTCCCGGAAGCTCAGCAAGGTCGAGGGCCCGGTACACATACTCAAAATGATTTAGATCTGGAACCAGCAAAAGATCAGGATCGACTTTTTTCATCCACTTTGCAGTTTCAGGATCGATGAGTATAAGGGGCTTATTATCGTCGCCGATTTCCAGAGCCAGCCGTATTACTTCACGCATGAGCGCAGGATCACGAGGGCCTATAGGCGGGTGTAAGCGTGTCACTCCTCCGGCGGTGCACGAAAGAATCAAGTTTTCATTCACGTATGCATACTGGTAATGCATAAAGTGGTTCCAGCAGACCATGCTTGTGAAAGTATTGTCGCCGTGGGTTTGTGGGTAGAGTGCGTAATGGCGCTCGAAAAAAGCCCGATCTGCGAGCGTGACAGGTTTGAAATCTGTTTGACCAAGCATTTTAAACAAGACTTTTTTGGCTTCATACTTATTTTTATTGGCAATTTTAGGCTAACAAAAATTACATGCATTGAGCTAAATCAAATAAATTCAGTTTTATCAAACTTATTGAGGTTATCTAAATCTATCGATTCGATAAATAAATGGAAAAACGTAAGAGAACGAAATAAAATTCGCAAAGTATGGAGTAAAATCCTAGTTCTGAGAAAAAGTAATTGAAAAAGTAATGTTTCCTCACTGCATAAAGCTTGTAAAAGAAACTGCGGAAGAATAGAATGGGCAGTCCTTGACTGAAACCCTGCAAGGGAATTCTATGAGCATCTTGGAGGAGGCCCTGTAGATGGTGGTACATCTACTGCATAAGCAATGAAGAATTATAAAGTTACTTAAAAAATGAACTTGAGGTAAAAATTCTCTGCAAAAATAATACTTGTTTTGGACCCAGTTTTTCACGTAATATCTAAGTTTTCGCGTTAAACCTAAATTTTTACGTTACATCTTCCTGCTGAACAAAAGAATGATGTTCAAGACGTTCAATTCTCTTTTCAAGGTTCTCAATTTGCTGAATCAGTTCTTCTGAGACTTCTCCACCCTCACCCTGCCCAGCGCCTGGTCCTTTTCCTCCAGCTTTTTCGGCAAGTTTTTCGGCCAGCTGCATAAATTTGTCCAGTCTCATAACCGGAAACGTTTCAAACCTGCACAGCCCTATGAAAGGAAACACAGATGATGCATACGTTTTTTCGTCGTCAGTTTCATAAATTATAAATGTGCGGTAGCCGGTAAGGTCAGTCCATTCGTCGATTACTTTTATGCCTTTTGGGTATTCATAATTCGCATAGAATTTTGCGACTTTCAAGGAGTCTTTTGGCTCCCAGGTTATTATATCCATCAGTAACATTTCCTAATACCCCCAAACTCAAAATTCGATCCTAATTCAGTTAAATCGAAATTCTGTTACATCTAACTTGAATCGGCTTCAAAGATATATTTGGTAAAGTTAGTATTGTTTCTCTTCAAACTGGCATATACTTTTAGGAACAAATGTTACGTAAAACAGGTTCTAAAAAGGGGATTCACCTCTATTTTTTTCGACTGAGATAATATTTAAGTTGCGTCTAGTTAAAATTTGAAAAGTTTTACAATTTTCTATCTGAGTAGGGAGTAAATTGTGTTTAAAAAGCAGAACTTTAAAAGTCACACCCGTTTTCTGGCTAAAAACTTATTTCCTTAATATCTGAACATAATGTTCCATGTATACATTTTTGGGTACTGATCTCATTGCGATATACAAAAGAATAGGAATAATTACCAGGTCATCAAGATGTCCAATTACAGGTATGAAATCCGGTATTAAGTCGATTGGTGATAATGCATAGCCTATAGCGATCCATAATAGTATTCTTGCAGTTTTTGGGGTTCGAGGATCTGCATATATAAGTTTACATAGCTCTATGTACTTTTTTGCATTATCCTTTATTTCTTTCAGTTTCCACATAACTACCATAGATACAAAATTGATTGTTTATAAATAATTATCTGTATTATTAAAAATATATATTCAGTGAACTGTGGAAACAATAGCCTAATTTTCTAATATAGTTTGATGTAATTGAAGTTCCCGGTCAGCGCTGTGAATTTGCTGTGAACCTGCTATAAATTTGAAGCCAAGTTTTGTACCTATGTACATCCTGGTTCTTTCGATGTGGAAATTTAATTTTATTCCTTATTTATATTTCTATTAATATTATAATATATGGATAATAACAGTTACGTTGCGTATGTTTGAAATTGACTTTGTTAGCAAGTTCTAATGGATGAAACGGTGAGAAAATTTACTTTTGTTAGTATCTCATCAAAAACAAACTGGAACTATTTATTGTTAAAATAAATGTGTTTGCTAACATTGGGTAGATTGAAAAACCAACATCTGTAACATTGATAAGTAATGATACGCAAAATTGGTGTAGTTGAAACAGATTGGGGGAATGAATAATGGGTATAAAAAAGACATTGGCTATTTTGCTGGTAGTCTGTTTTATAGTGTCAGTGACAGTTGCGGCGGTAAGCGCAAACCAGCAAGAATATAACAAAGGCTACAAAGACGGCTGCAGAGATGGCTATAAAGATGGATTTAGAGAAGGTAAAGCTGACAGCAAGAAGCCCTACAGTGCATTTATGAAGA
>NZ_DAGK01000031.1:21958-22110 GCF_002495725.1 Methanosarcina sp. UBA411 | reverse complement strand
AGGTTATCAAGCAGGCCTGAAAGCTGGGTCGGGAGGCGGAAAACAGAAAGAATATGACAGAGGCTACAAAGACGGTTGCAGAGATGGCTATAAAGATGGATTTAGAGAAGGTAAAGCTGACAGCAAGAGGCCCTACAGTGCATTTATGAAGA
>NZ_DAGK01000031.1:0-21734 GCF_002495725.1 Methanosarcina sp. UBA411 | reverse complement strand
AGAGGTTATCAAGCAGGCCTGAATATTAGAAGATAAAGCGACTTCTTTTTATTTTTTAAACTTTTTATCATTTCGGGAGTGATGAGGGTCAGAAATCCACTGTCTTTCAGGTTGGGGATGAAGTGAACCCTCGCTTCTTTTTGTTTTCGTTTAAACCTACCTGTCATTGTTTTTTGTGAAGTGAGTTTTCTGGTATTATGGGCATGGTAATTGTGAATGCAGCTCTACACTAAGAAAGTCTTGTTAGGGGATGCTAAACTAATCTCAAAAAATCGAGTGGGCGGCTTGAAATATAGCTCTTCTTTATAGGTTGTCCTACAATTCAATTTTAAGATAATAACATGTGAAAAATAAGGCATGTAAAGCTTTTAAATCGAAAAAGAAGGAATTTGATTATTTTCCAAAAGTAACTGTCGGACAGCCTGTTTAGGGTAGGGTAGCCACACGCAATTTGATTTTTAACATTTTCTAAAAACATTACTACTAATGATTAAATAATGACATATTTTTCTGTCAAAATCTGTTTGTTTGACAATTTCACTAATTTTTCAAATTTTACAAGCTAATTTTATATCAAAAGATTTCATTTTTATATAATTATGCTTCATGCTCATATAACTAACTTTATCATATATCGACATACATGTCTATATGATTATCATGAAAAAAAAATGTATATCTATCTTGATGTTGAGTTCATTATTCATGCTTTTGATCGCAAACATTGCTGCTGCAGACACCTACCTGTATTGGTGTGGTGAAGAGTGGTGGGTAAGAAGCGGAACTGGCAATCCTGGTGGTAACACCTGGAATAATTCAGCTAATAGTGTTTGGGTTGATGAAAACCAAAACCTACACCTGACAATTCAGAAAGTTGGAGGTACTTGGTATTCAACAGAGGTTGATACAACATCTGCTGACTATTCATATGGTGTATACAAGTGGACTGTTTCATCACCAATATTGAATCTCGATCCTAATATTGTGGCTGCTATGTTCTTCCGCCATAACGATACCAATGAGATCGATATTGAAGCTACTCAGTGGGGTTGGACATACAGCGACAGACTCAGCTATAGTGTCCAGCCAAATGCGTACCAGAGTGCAATATCTTATGACTCTTCTTACCAAGACGCTACAGACGTGACATACCAGTTCGATTGGGAGCCAACATATGTTCACTTTACAGCAAAACTTGCTGATGGGACTGTTATATCTGACTGGAACTGTACAGATCAGACAAGCATCCCACAGGTAACTGGCGGAGTTGCTATGCAGATGTGGCTTATGAATAACTTAGCGCCGATAAATGGACAGAATGCAGAGATGATTTTATCTGATTTTAGTTATGTCCCATCTACTGGAAACACTACAATTGATACTCCTGGAAACACCACAGACAATGAGCAAACAAACGACTATTTCAACTGGTGTGGTCAAGAGTGGTGGGTAAGAAGTGGAACTGGAAATCCTGGTGGTAACACCTGGAGCAATTTAACTAATAGTGTTTGGGTTGATGAAAACCAAAACCTACACTTGACAATCCGGAAAGTCGGAGATACTTGGTATTCAACAGAGGTTTCTACAGCATCTGATAACTATACATATGGTGTATACAAGTGGACTGTTTCATCACCAATATTGAATCTCGATCCTAACATTGTGGCTGCTATGGTCTTCCTTAATGGCAATAGTGAGATCGATATTGACGCTACTCAGTGGGGTTGGACATACAGCGACAGACTCAGCTATAGTGTCGCACCAAATGCATACCAGAGTGCAATATCTTATGACTCTTCTTACCAAGACGCTAAAGATGTGACATACCAGTTCGATTGGGAGCCAACATATGTTCACTTTACAGCAAAACTTGCTGATGGGACTGTTATATCTGACTGGAACTGTAAGGATCAGACAAGCATTCCACAGGTAACTGGCGGAAGTATTTTGATGCAGATGTGGCTTATGAGTAACTTAGCACCGTTAAATGGACAGAATGCAGAGATGGTTTTCTCTGACTTTAGTTATGTCCCATCTACCGGAAACACTACAGACAAAAATGACTTTATCTAACTTTAGTTATGTACAATCTTAATTGAGGCGAAAGCCTCTTTTCTCTTTTACTTAAATGGATTAATTGGAACTTTTTGTTCACTCAGAATTGTTGTCAATCTACCTTTTTATTTGAGGAACCCTCATGAATCTGTCTCATGAAGTTCTCAATAGCCATCATTAATTAAAATTATATTTTCTATATTTTAAGGCTGAATGCGAATAGTTTTAGTTCAAGTTTCTTAATATGGCAGAGTTTAAATGTTTATTCTCTAGAAAACTAATATTTTCCACAAATCTGCAAATGTATTCTACTCTTATCACATATATATCACCCAGGAAATAAATTTATATATTATAAACTGTTTTTTTACTTCGCCACACTCTATTAATTAGTTGAAAATATGATTATAATAATATAATATCTATTATTATAAATCTTAATTTTCTTTACTCTGGGGGATTACACTATAATTCAAAACTTATTGCCTGTAGATAATTCTAACGAAAAAGAAATAAAAACTCTGATTCACCCAAGGAAAAATATCATCGCATTTGTGCTAGCTCATAATGAGGAGGATATAATCCGTTCGGCCATTGACTCTATTCTTACTCAAACAGTCAAGGTCGATGTTGTTGTAATCAGCGATAATAGTACAGATAACACAGTCAGCATAGTAAAAAGTATAGCTGCCACTAACAGCCGCGTAAGTCTAATAGAAACTGTTGGGAATAAGTTTAAAAAATCTGGGGCACTGAATGCTGCATATCAAAATATCGATCTGGAGCCATACGATTACGTGCTATCAGTCGACGGTGATACAGTCCTAGCTCCCGATCTTGTTGAGCAAGCATTAATTGAATTTCAGCTAGATCCCCTGCTTGGTGCAGTATGTTCTCGTGCTGGTGTAGTCAAACAGATAACTAACGGTTTTTTTGAAAAGCTAGTATATCACTGGCAGTATGTCGAATACGCAGAATTTGACAGAAGTAGAATCAGTCAAGATAGAAGCATTAAAGTCGCGCATGGGATGTGCACGGTATATAAGGTAGAAGCAATAAAAGCAGTCATGTCAAGGCGTATAGCTACCGGAAAACTCGATTGCACTTTGTATGATGTGCATAATATCACCGAAGACTACGAGTTGACGGTGACTCTAAAAGAACTTGGTTACCACGTCGCTGCAGGTTTTGGAATGTATGCCTGGACAGATGTCCCACTAAAACTAAGTGAGTTGTGGAAACAACGGGTTCGCTGGCTTCGCGGCGGTCTTGACACATTGTGGGAGCATGGATGGAATAAAAGCACCAGAAAAGACATCCTAAATGCTGGATTCTTCTGGATTATGTTGTCTTTCCAGATTATTCTGCTGTATTATGCTTTGTATGACATAGTTAGAGGTGTTTATCTTCCCAATTGGTTATTCTTACTGGTAATGAGTATAATGTACATTGACTGTGTTTACACACTGCGATATGTGCAGAATCCCAGTAAGTGGGATTATTTGATAAGAATGACATTTATTCCGCAGTTATTTTATGCGTGGTTTACTATTGCTCAGCTAGTCTATGCATACTACCTCTTCCTCTTTAAACCGAATCAGGATTGGTAATTCAGGAGTGATAGTATGTCATTGACTCCGTACCTGTATATGATTCCGTCTTGCGGACTTGATCAATTCAGTATCTGGCATATGTTATTGATGCGGCGCCTGCAGACATTTGTCTCAGTGCTCGTTTTGGCAGATGTTGCCATAAAATTGTCAAAGGATATATATAAAGCAAGAATTTTGCAGAAGAATCGAAAAGGATTGTTAAAATTAAACTGGATAATGCCTATACGGATGTGTGAAAAAGCACATGCTGCGTTTGACAAACACAGCATGTTTCTTAGCGAGTTTGGCATAAATCAAAACACTATCTGGAGAGAGCAAGTAGAGACGTTACTAAGATGGAGTAAAAAGTGCATCAGGCTACAATTGGGAAATATTCTCTCATTTTCTAGGGAAGGTGAGGAGCCTGGAACTTAGAAAGATCGTTGATATCAAGGTGATTCAATTTCTCATTAATGATCTGTATAGGCTTGTTCATACTCATGTGGGCCTAACCAATGTGAAAGGTAATGTTTTGGTAGGTGTAGGATGGCAGGATATCTGCACTAAATTCCATAGGGTTCACCCCGAAACCTGCAAACATTGTATAGAAAGTGATATAAAGCTATCTGCGGGCATCTCCCCAGGAAAGTTTAAGCTTTACAAATGAAAGAACAACATATGGGAGCTCCCATTAGTGTAGGTGGCCCGGATATATCTACTTCGGGCAGTTTTTTTGAGGACGAGCCTCTGGACTATGAATTTTCCGATCCTAATCCCGGAAATATGGCTTCAATGAGCAGGAATACATAGCCGCGCTTGGAAAAGTTCCGCTATTTAGTAGGGAGGCTATGTATAAAGGCATTGACTTCTTATTTTTACTTCTTATTTTTACTTCTTATTAATGCTTGCAAAATTGCTCAATCACAAGCGCAGGGCATACCCCTGTTAGTTGGTTGATCTTTCGTCTCAGAATTTACTTTGTTTAATTGTAATTGTTTTACAAATAAAGTATATGTGAGAGGGTTTGTAACTACTCTCCATATAACTCTAAAAAAGGAGTTTAGTGGCTTTTAAGCCACTTTTAATTCAATCGTTAACAACTTTAAAATCACTAATTATAAGGTCGATATTCTTTCCATCGGATGGAGAATCCGTTAACCATAAATTCATTATGATATGTTGGGGCTCTTGTGGGATTGCAGAAGCATTTGTATTATTATAGTCTGCTATAACTGTTCCGTCTGCTTCCACAGATGTGAATCTTACATAATTTGGTTCCCATTCTATTCTATAAGTTGTGTTTGTGCCTTCGACACTCGACGGAACGAGATAATCTCTACTATTTCCTTCAATTTTAGAAGGTTCTACAGAATACCAAAGTTGATTTCCATTAGTTTCACCCCATCTTGATGTTATAATATTTAATTCATGGGAATCATCTAAATAAGTACAAAGTCCAACCACGCAATTTTTGTCAAAATTAAAAACAGGTGAAGATACATTCCATGTGAAAATACCATAACGATATGTATTTTGGCTATTTAACATTGTACTTTTCCATATACCGTTATCGTTTACAATTGTTAAGTGCAGTCTGTTTTGGTCATCTATCCATGCGCCTGTATTACTCCAGTAATTATTACCGGGATTTGCGTAGCCAGATGTTAAAGACCAATCTTGCCCTTTCCAGTTAAGTATTCCATGTAAAGGGTATGTATTTCCTCCTGATGGTTGCTCATCTATCTGTGCACCTGTTATATTATTCCAGTAATTATTACCGGGATCTCCGTAGCCAGATGTCAAAGTCCAATTTTGCCCTCTCCAGTTAAGTACTCCATGTGAAGGATATGTATTATTCACTCCTGATGGAATAGCCAAAACCACCACAATCAGCAGAACAAATAAACACATCAAATATTTAATCGTCTTCATTTTACCCTCTAGTGTGTTTTTATGAAAATATCTCAAAGCCAGCTCTTCGCTATTTCGAGTAGTAGTTTATAGTAAGTTTTATAGCCACTTTCAAAGAGAGCATCTTAATATCCAAATTTTGCTGGATTCCATCAGCATAAGTAATAATCGCACAAGGCTGCATATCTTGATTTGTTTATTCTAAGCTTTTTAGGGCTTTATTTTTGAATTGGTAGTTTTAAGGCACTTTATTCAAATCATAGATTTTGTGGAATAATTCCTGAAAATCTTTACTACTTATAACCGAATCTAGGTTCGATGTTTATTCATTTTGTATGATCTTTTTAGTTGATAAACAATTCACAATCCACACAAAACAGCTAGGAGTCTCAAAAAGAGCTGGCCTTCCATAGGTATATTCTAGTAATTAATATTTTTAACCTAGAACAAAAACTTATTATACTAAGTTCGAAACAAAATATTTAAAACTTAATGTTATCTATCTAATATTTTATATTTTTATTCAAATAATATATAAAAATATGGTAATGTAAAAATTCTATGGAAATTAATACAAATTATGTTTAATACCTTAAATCAATATCTCTTATTTTTGTTTCATTTTACTTTATCTATGGCATTGAAAACTTCGGTACAAAGCACAAAACAATAATAAAACGATATCTATGTCACCTAATGAAAGTACTATTCGCGACTCAAATTTTGAGCTATTAAGGATTGTTTTAATCTCAATGATAATATGTCTCCATTATTTTAAGTATGGAGGGGCTCTTCATGCACTAACACCTTCGGATTCAAATTATTATTTCACTTATGGGTTGGAAAGCTTATTTATCATTGCAGTAGATTGTTTTATACTTATAACCGGATACTATCAAATTAATGGAAAATTTAAATTAAAAAAAGTCATTGATCTCTGGGCTCAGGTTATTTTTTATTCGGTAATGATTTCATCAATATTTTGGTTTGCTGGGATTGAACCTCTAACCGTGCCCACAATATTACAAGCATTTTTCCCAGTAATTACCGGGACATACTGGTTTGTGACATTATACATCGTTCTGTATCTCTTTTCTCCATTCCTCAACACAGCTCTTCAAAATATGAAGAAAGAAGATCATATAAAATTAATTCTAGTTTCCGCAGTTTTTTTTGTAATCCTGCCGTCTATTAATTTCACTTATTTTACTGATATGGGATACAGTTTATATAATTTTGTCTTTCTTTATTGCGTAGGTGCATATATCAGAAAGTATAATCTTCCAGTCAAGAATCTAACCTATTTCTTATTAGGATATCTTATGTGTAGTCTTTTAGTATTCACTGGAGTCATGCTTCTTAGAACATTTTCTGAAACTCCCAAGTACTTCTTTACCGATCCCTGGAACTATAATTTTATTTTTGTAGAATTGGGAGCTATTTGCTTTTTTATGGTGTTCAAAAACATCAAAATACAATCCCAAACAATAAATTTTATGGCAACATCCGTTTTTGGTGTATATCTGATATCAAATCATCCATTTGTACTAGATGTGTTATACTCCAAGATCCTACATTGTGCTGATTATTATTCCAGTCCTGTTTTTGTTCATCATATGCTATTTTCAGGAATCGGCGTTTTAGTCTCGTGTTTAATTATCGATTTTTTTAGACAGAGACTGTTTTTTATATTAGGTAGACTCATCCCAAAATCAATTTTATTCTCATTGAGTAAGAGTTTCAGGAGCATTTTTCAGGATTAAAAACTTGATTACATGTTCCAAATTCTAAATCTAAAAAATAATTTTGAGTTTGGGAATATACTCTGTGGAAAAAATCTTTAAAAAAGTGAATCTTTTGAAACAAGAGATCTGAAAAAGACTCCCTCTGTATATCAGGAGTCTTTTCTCTGGCAGAAACCTTAGTAGAGATCTTCGCTGGAATTCTCTTGGTTTTCAATACATTTTAAGGCTTCAAGTTTCCTTTTCGCGTCTGCCATGTCGGGATAGAGGCGCAGGATTTCATTGAAGGTGTTTATAGCCTCGGCGTACCTTCCGAGTTTTCCGAGGATAACTCCCCTGTAATTCATGGACTGCACATCGTGAGGTCTTATCCTGAGCAGCCTATCAAAGGCTCTAAGGGCATCCTCATACTCTCCCATTTTTGCGAGAGAGATTCCGAGATATTTCAGGGACTGCTCGTGCCAGGGGTTAAGGGCAAGAGCTTCGCCAAAGGCCCGGCAGGCAGTTTCATAGAGTTTCTGTTTAAAGCAGACAACCCCTATATTATATATCGCCTTGATGTTTTCAGGCTCTTTTTCCAGAACAAGGTCAAAGGCTTTCAGGGCTTCTCTGTACATTTCAAGCGTGCAGAAGGCGATTCCCTTGTAGTTCAGGACGTCAATGTTTTCAGGGGAAATCTCAAGGATGCGGTCAAAATAGCCAATAGCTTCCTGGGCTCGGCCGAGCTTGACAAGAGTCGTGGCTGCGTTGTACAGGGCTTCTCCATTCTTCGGATTGAAAAGGACGGCTTTTTCAAAAGCTTTCAGGGCTGCCTCTGGATTTTCGAGTTCCAGCAGGCAGAGCCCAAGGTAGTTCAGGTTTTCAGGGTCTTCGGGGGAGGCTTCCAGTAGCATTCCAAAGGTATCGGCGGCAGCTTCGTATTCTCCGAGATTGAAAAACACAAGCCCGCTATAATAAAGGGCTTCCCTGTGTGCCGGGTTCTGCTCCAGAACTATATCAAAAGCCTCAAGCGCTTTTTCGTACTCTTGAAGTTCCATTCTGGCAATTCCGAGCCTATAACAGGCTTCAATATAATCCGGAAAATCAGGCGCGAAAAGGAGCACCCTTTCGAGGTCATTGGCAGCTTCCTCAAATTGCTGGAGATTGAAACTGGTCGCTGACCGGTTGTATAGAGCATTTATATTCTCAGGGTTCAGGGATAGAACGAAATTGAAAGCTTGGCTAGCTTCCTCGTACATATTTAATTTTAGAAGGGAAAGCCCCATTTGTTCCCAGGCAGCTTCCAGGGTTGGGTCTAACTCTACGGCTTTTTCAAAAGCTTCAACGGCTTGCTCATTCTGATCAATTCCACTTAGAGCAATTCCTGATACATACCAAATATCGGCAGCTTCGGGGTTTACTTCAAGGATTTTTTCAAATATCTCAAGAGCGGCTTCATAACATCCCAGTTTAAACTGTGAAAGCCCTATCTTCTTCCATGCTTCTTCGATTTCAGTGTCATTTAATTTATCTTCTAATCCTAATTTATTTTCTAATTTGAATTTACATTTTAATCCGTGGCCTTCATTCTGTTCTTCTCTCTGAGTGCCATCCAAGCTTAACTCGTTAATTTCTTCTTCAGAAGTTTCCGTTTGATCTCCCAGGGTAGCCTGTTCGAAGGATTCCAGGGCTTCAGCATAGTACCCATGAGAAAATAGAATGAGCCCTCTTCTGTACCAGGCTTTTTCAAAGTCAGGATAAAGGGAAAGAAGTTCTGAAAATATCTCTAGAGCTTCTTCAGGTCTGCCGAGCTCCTGAAGTGCAATCCCTTTACCGTAAAGAGTTTCTTTTGAAGCCGGTTCGCTCGCTGTAAGCTTTCCAAGAGGCAGCAGGGCTTCTTGATACCTTCCAAGCTCTATCAGGGAGAATGCAAACTTTTCAAGGAGTTCTTCAAAACTCTTGGAGTTCTCGAAAGCCGGAGTTTCTCTTGTGCTTTCCTCGTAGTTTTCTTCCCCAAGCTCTCCAGTGTCTTTAATATTAAGGTCTTCAGATTCAAGTTCGAGGAGGGTGTCAACTGTAGAAACCATTTCTTCTGGCTTTCCGAGTTCGAAAAGGGCCAGGGCTTTTTTGTACAGAAGTTCTGGATTGGTTGCTCCCGCGTTAAGGATAGGGTCAAAAACTTCCACGGCCTTTTCATATTCTCCGTTTTCAAAGTAGGAAATTCCTGTATAATAAGATATTTCGGGTTGCTGGCAGCCTAGATCAAGAGCTTTTTCAAAAGATTTTACTGCTTCTTCAAAGTTCCCCAGCCTGAAGAAGGCAATACCCCTACAGTAATGCAGATCTTCCTTTTTCGGGCAATATTCCAGTGCCGTTTTTAATGCTTCAACGGCCTCCGGATACTCTTCAAGCTCGAAATGAGTATAGGCTTTTTGCTCAAGGGCGTAGGTACAGTCAGGCTTCAATTTAAGGACCGAGTCAAACATCGTCGCAGCTTTCTTTACATCTCCAAGGGCTTTTAAAGCGAGTCCTTTCCTGAAGAGGACGGTTTTTCGTTCTGGATTTATTTTCAGAACCTGATCAAAGAGTTCCAGGGATTCTTCGTAAAGCTCCTGCTTGAAGCAGGCTGTACTCAGGTGTGCAAGAGATTCAGTATCTGACGGTTTTCTTTTAAGGACTTCTCTAAAACCTGAAGCGGATTCCTCATATCTTCCTGACCGTAGTAAAGCGAGGCTTTTCATGTAAAGGGCATCAAGGTTTTCAGAATCTATTTTAAGGGCGGTTTCAAAAACTCTTATAGCGTCCTCAAAGTTCCCAAGTTCAAGATAGGAATTCCCTAACTGATAACAGGTATCCTGATAAGCAGGGTCAAGCTCAAGGATTTTCTCAAAGTCTTTTATTGCCTCATCATGCTGCTTCAGCTTTGAATGGGATATGCCTTTCAAATACCATGTCTCTATAAACAGGGGATTCTCTTCAGCAAGCCTTGAGAAAACCTCAAGCGCTTTTTCGTAAGCCTCCAGCTTGATAAGTACAAGTCCTTTCCAGTAAAGCGCAGAGAACTTTTCTTCAGAGTTATCTTGTGCAGATAGGTTTTGTTCAAAGATACTTTGTTCAGATAAGTTTTGTTCAGGGCAGTATACAAAAGAGCCTGTCTCTGAACCCTCAACTATTTCTTCAAAAAGAGAAAGGGCTTTATCATACTCTCCGGATTCAAAACTGGCGATCCCTAGCTCAAACTTTACTTCTTTGTAGTCAGGGTCGAGTTCCAGAATTCTGGAAAGAGTTTCAGCTCCTGTTTTAGATTTCTTTAACTGCAGGAGGCAAATAGCCTTCTTATGGAGGGCAGAAAGGTTCTCCGGATTTTTTTCAAGTACAGCTTCAAGAGCTTCCAGGGCAACCTCGTATTGTTCGGTTTCAAACAGACAGAGGCTCCAGTACTCGAGAGCTTCCTCCCTTTCAGAATTAAGATGAACGGCTGATTCAAAGGCATATGCCGCTTCCTCTAACATGTTTATTCTATAAAGGCTAAGGCCTTTGTAGTACCAGAGAATGTCGGAATCCGGCTTTTCTTCAAGAGCGCTCTCAAAGGTTTCAAGGGCAGGGAGGTACCTTTCAAGTTGCATCTGCGCAAAGCCTTTGTAAGTTTGGGCGTCCTCGTAATCGAGATTCTTTATCTCATCACATAAGGGGTTATTTATTTCATCACAACTGAGATTTTTTATCTCACTGTGATCGGAGTTATTTATCCTGGAGTTATCTATCTCCTTATATTCTAGATTTTTTGCAATTACTTTGTCAAAGGCTGTTATAGCCTCTTCAAAACGTTCCAGTTTTATCAGGGCAAGCCCTTTTCTATACCAGGCTTCTCTGGATTCCGGCCTTTCACTGAGCACCTTATCAAAAGCCTGAAGCGCAGTCTCGTACTTTCCGATTTTCATTGCAAATTTTCCTTTCCTGCACTGGATTTCTGAATTTTCGGGATTTTTCTCAGCCAGCTTTTCAAAGGTTTCTAGGGCTTCTTCCTGCTTTCCTAGCTCGGCCTGTGCAGTCACAAGGTTGTCTAAAAGCTCGGGATAATCGGGATTAAGAGTCAGGATTTTTTCAAAGCATTCTAAGGCAGTTTCTGGCCTTCCGAGCTTTAGCAGGGCTATTCCTCTATTGTATAAGGAATCAAGATCTTCAGGACTTGTTTTAAGGGCTTCGGCAAAGGCTTCGCTGGCTTTTTCATATTCGTTGGCAGCCAGTAAAATCAGTCCTCTATTCCTCCAGGCTTCCTCGAAGTCAGGCCTGAGGTTCACAGCTTTTTCAAAAGCCTCAAGGGCTTCTTCAGTTCTTCCAAGATTCCCGAGCACTATTCCCTTATTATTCCAGCCTTTCTCGAGATACGGGTTCAGCCGCAGACCTTCTTCAAAAGCTTTGAGGGCTTCTTCGTAGCGTCCAATGGAATAGAGAGCAAATCCCTTATTCATCCAGCAGGCTTCGTTGTCGGGTTTTAGTTCTGCAACTTTATCAAGAGCTTCCAGGGCTGGCTCAAATTTTTCATTCTCAAGAAGAATTAATCCCTTCCGGAGCCAGAGCCTATAGTTTTCGGGTTCTTTTTCAAGGCTCTGTGAAAGCGATTCAAGAGCTTCTTCAATACAGCCTAATTTGACCAGTATAGTACTTCTGAGCTTTTGGGCTTCAGTAAATCCTGGATTATGTTCAAGCATGGAATCTAAAGCTTTGAGGGCTTCCTCATATTTTCCTTCTCTAGCAAGCAAACGTCCCTGCTGGTACAGGGCATCCCCATATTCAGGATCCAGTTCTACAACTCTGGAAAAAGCCTGCGCAGCCTCCCCCAAGCGCTGCAGTTTCACGAGAGCAAGAGCTCTGTTGTACCACATTTCCTTCATTTTCGGATACATTTCAAGTACAGAGTCAAAGGCTTCAAGAGCTTCTTCATAGACCTCAAGTTTCATCAGAGCAAGGCATTTGTAACTCCAGGCTTCGAAATAAGTGGGATCCAATTTAATGGCTTCTTCGAAAGCCTCTATGGCATCATTGAGCCTGAGCAATTGGATAAGAGCAAGGCCTTTCTTGAGCCAGGTTTCTTTATTTCCGGAATTAATCTTCAATATTTTAGAAAAAGTTTTTTCAGCATCCTCATAACGGGAGAGTTCGCTTAAAAGAATGCCCTTTTGATAGAGAGCCGTCTCGCTGACAGGAAATCTCTTTAAAAATGCGTCAATACATTCTAGAGCTTCTTCATTTTTCCCAAGCTTTATCAGTGAATAATATTTTTGTTTCCAGGCATCCTTCTGCCTAGGGTTTGCCTGAATCAGATAATCAAAACATTCCAGCGCGGTTTCGTGCCTTTCAATCCTTGCAAGAACCAGGCCTTTTGCGTAGCAAACGTCTGCATTTTTAGGGTTTATCTCAAGTGCGTGATCAAAACATTCTAGGGCTTCTTCGTAGCTGCCAGCTTTTCCATTTACGGTCCCCAGGGCATACCAGGCAATTTCACATTTTGGTTCAAGTTCAAGTGCTTTCTCAAAACAAAGAATCGAAGCTTCAGTTTTTTCCAGTTCGGCAAACGCTAGGCCTTTCTGGTACCAGATTTTTGGATTTTCAGGATTTATTTCAAGAGCGTTGTCATAGGCTTCAAGAGCTGCTTCAAACTTTCCGAGGGTGGCCAGAGTAATTCCTTTTTTGTACAGGGCATCGAGATTTTCTGGCTCTAAGTGCAGGACCTGATCAAGGGAGTCAAGGGCTTCTTCTGGTTTTTTGATTTTTAACAGGGCAAGTCCTCTGTTGAAAAGAGCGCCGGTGTGATCCGGGTTCTTGTCCAGAATCTTGTTGAAAACGTTAATCGATTTTTCGTACTTTTTTTGTCTGATCAGACCAAGGCCTCTTTGAAAGGCTTCATCGTGATTGATAACCAACTCCTCCGATCTTTTTTTCTAATCATATTCCTGCGCTTTTTTACTCGTATTCCTGCAGCTCAAAGATCTAAAATTTAAATGCTAGTCTTTTTTATCAGGCCTTAATAATATTTTGCTTTGTTTTCCGATTTTAGCGTTTTTGCGAGCTTTTACCTTTCACTTGTCATTAAATTACTCTTTTCCAATAAGCTAACTATTTACAATTGTTGACCGTTAAATTTAATACTTCATCCATCCAAAAACCTATTTATCATCAGCAATTTTTATCTAGGATCTAATCTCCTAACATTGTATATAAACGATCCTCAATAATTGAGCGTGGAAGAATAATTTTTAGTTTGTTTTTTAACTATTTTTTGAAGACGTCCTCAATGAACGTTGCAAGCCGGTTAAATTATAAATCTAAAATCTAAAATAAATTTCTAACATTTAAATTAAATCATAGTGGTTCCTGACAATGCTTCCTGAAGATGCCGACATGTCTCTTTATTGAAACAAACAAGGAAAATCTTTTCAGGTAATTCATTTTCCTGAAGGAATTTTATCATTTCGGAAACTGCAATTCCTGCAGCCCTCTCCGAAGGAAAGTTATACGCTCCTGTACTTATAGCTGGAAAAGCGATGGTTTTTACAACGTATTCCTTTGCAATATCAAGGCTTTTTCTGTAGCAGGAAGCCAGCAAACCATCTTCTCCTTTCTTGCCTCCCTGCCATACAGGACCGACAGTATGTATTATCCATTTTGCAGGCAGGAAATATCCCTTTGTAATTTTTGCTTCTCCTGTTGCACAGCCTTTTAAACCCTTGCATTCTTCTAGCAGTTCGGGTCCTGCGGCTCCGTGGATTGCGCCATCGACTCCTCCTCCTCCAAGAAGAGTCGAATTTGCAGCATTTACGACTGCATCCACTTCCAGTTTTACGATATTTCCTTGAATTATTATTATCCTGTCTGAAATATGTAACATAATTTCTCTTTTGCTTCTGTTCTCTTATATATAATGTATAATGTGCTTACAGAGCAATATCATTATCACTATATTATTTTTATTGCCTGAGATGCTCTAGTTCTACTATTTTTATATTATTTTCTTACTTTCTTTTTCTACTTTATCATTTTGTTTTACTTTTTTACTTTACCTACCTGTTTTATCCCTTTGCTACTTCAGTATAGTTTTTTTAATGTTCATATTTCCATTTTGTGCATTCCCAAACAATCATATAGCATAAAATCTAGATTATAATATTCAATCTGGGCATGGGGATTTTCGGTTTTCCGAAGGTGGTTATTTGCCTTTGATGAAAACACTGAAACTTTTGATATGCCTCAATGGGGTTACAAGACCTATGTTAATTACTGATCTGAAAGATCAGTTGAATGCTGAGAATCTCTTGAAAAATTAAAAGGTTAAAAACTTCCAAATTGAATTTAATATGGGGGAGATAATTATGGATGAAATGACGCTTAAGGAGAGACTTTTAAATGCGTTGGAAGGGAAAGAAGTTGACAAAGTGCCGGTCTGTTCTGTAACCCAGACAGGAATCGTTGAATTAATGGATGAGGTGGGGGCTCCCTGGCCGGAGGCTCATTCTAACCCTGAGCAAATGGCAAAGCTTGCAATTGCAAATTATGAGCTTAGTGGGCTTGAAGCTGTAAGGGTTCCATATTGCCTTACTGTACTTGCCGAAGCCATGGGCTGTGAGGTTAATATGGGGACCAAAAATAGGCAACCCTCAGTTACTGCACATCCATACCCCAAAGATCTAGAGGGTATGGAAATGCCTGAGAATCTGCTTGATATGGGCAGGATCCGGGCTGTACTTGACGCAATCAAAATTATAAGGGAAAGAGTAGGACCAGATGTACCTATTATAGGAGGAATGGAAGGACCAATAACTCTTGCCTCCGATCTGGCAAGTGTAAAGTCCTTTATGAAATGGTCTATTAAAAAACCTGATATGTTACGGCAGGTACTGGATTTTGCAACTGATGCCACAATAGCTTATGCAAATTCAATGGTTGTTGCAGGAGCAGATGTTATCTCAGTTGCTGACCCTGTAGCATCTCCTGACCTGATGAGTCCGGATTCTTTCAAAAATGAACTCCAACCAAGGTTACAGAGATTTTCTTCAGAAGTAAACTCAGTTACAGTACTGCATATCTGTGGTGGCGTAGGTCCTATCCTTGACTATATGGCAGATTGCGGTTTCGAAGGTTTGAGTGTTGAAGAAAAAGTTGGTAGCATAAAAAAGGCTAAGGAAGTGCTTGGGGACAGAGCAAGGCTTGTGGGAAACATCTCAAGTCCCTTTGTTCTGCTTCCAGGTCCGATTGATAAGATCAAAGAAGAATCGAAAAAAGCTATTGCTGAAGGTGTGGACGTACTGGCACCTGGTTGCGGTATTGCACCTATGACTCCGCTTTCCCACATTAAAGCTATGGTCGAGGCAAGAAACGAGTACTATGCTTGAGGGGCCTAAAAAATAAAAACAGTTTTTTTAATTTTTTAAACAGGTTTCTTCTTTTTACTTTTTTAATTCTACTTTTTGAGAACCTGTTTTTCTGATCCTATTTTTGAACGTTCTCAAGTCTTGGGCCAGGTCTTGAGCTTCCTTCAGGCTATAAATCTTGAAAATAGGAAAAAGGAGAGGGGCCTCAATTAGGATATGTGAATGAAAAAATTTGGAAAAACTTGGATGAAATTTAGTAATAACCAAGGTGCTGGTAATTCAAGGCACCCAGGTCGTTCAAATAAAAATCCAAATTTTACTCCTAAATTTTTTGAGGCCAACTTCACAGGTTCTCTGCTGACCAGTCAGCTGCAGCTTTTACCCAGATCTTAAGTCTGTCAGATGTGCTAAGAGGTGGAGTCCCACATCCGAGCTTACTTGCTTTTGCTCCGCTGTCAAGGGCCTTTCTGACTTCTGCAATAATCTGTTCTTCCGTACCATCAACCATCAGGAGGGGAGTCACGTTTCCAACCACAGGAACGTCACGTGCAAGTTTTGTAGCTTCACCCATATCGACCGTTTGATCGATACTGAGACAATTTGCTCCGGTGGCGGCCATACCTTCAATAATCGAGGTTGTATTCCCGCAGATGTGCAGTTCCCAGGGGCATCCATTCTCGTGGATGAAGTCTCCGAGCTCCTTTTCTGATGGGCCTGCTACTTTATAATAGAACTCAGGCATCAGGAGGTTTGGGGATGCCGATGCATCGGAACAATAAAAAGCATCAGCTCCAGCTTGAGCACAGGCTTCAGCATAAATTTTGCTGATCTCAAGAGATACTGAAAGCCATTCCTGCATTTTCTCCATGTATTTTTCTTTCTGAAGGCACCTGTAACTAAGTATGGCAAGATTTTCGGCACCCATCAAGTCTCCGAGAAGGGTAATCGGAGCTTCCATGAGGGCATAAGTAGCAACATCAGGGTATCTTTCCTTTGCAAGTTTAATTGCATCTATTGTGGTCCTGACAAACTTGTTTTCAAGGAAGTTATCATATTTCACGTCTTCCGGTTTTTTAAATATGCCCCTCACTGAAGGGTGAATGTCAACCCTTCCCATTTTCACATCAAGCCCAGTAGCAGCAGATTCAACAAACATACCAAAGGCTACGACGAGGTTATCAATACCTGTCTCCATAGGAGCACAGCTCGCAATGTTTACCATCATCTCTGCATTGGAGTGATAGTCAGGCCAAACCGCTCCAGTCTTTTCGATGTACTCCTTAAGCATTGCAACACCGGAGATTACCGGGATCCTATCAACAGGTTTTCTATTGAGCATTGCAAGGACCCTTTCTTTTGATGTCATCTCATTGATCAATTTTTTCAACTCCGCTATTTTTCTGATCTAACAACGATTACGTGAAGTGTTCAGTTAATTGAGATTCCTTGGAATAGTTAGTCCCATCTTTCAGACTCGGATGAAAAACCGGCAACTGCTTCTTTTAGCCAGTTTGCTGCACTTGCAGCATCGACAGGGGATACATCAGCTCCGATTTCTTTGGCATAATCTGCCTTAATCGGGGCTCCACCTACCATTACTTTAACCTTACTCCTGATGCCTTCCTCTTCAAGCAGTTTGAGAACTTTTGGCATTTCGGCCATGGTTGTGGTCATCAGGGTGCTCATGGAAATTGCTGTTGCTCTGTTCTCCTTTGCAGTCTCCACGAACTTCTGGCTCTCGACATCATTTCCAAGGTCTACGCAGTTGAAGCCGTTTGCACTGAGTAAAGTCTTTACAAGGTTCTTCCCGATGTCGTGTATGTCTCCCTCTACTGTCCCTATGATGACGGTAGGTGGCTTTTCTGTACACTCTTCATCATTCTTTAGATATGGGGCCAGTATATCCATTCCTGCATACATGGACCCTGAAGCGATTAACAATTGGGGCACAAAAGCTTCTCCCTTCTCATATTTTTTGCCTATTCTGTTCATGCCCTCTGCCAGCCCTTCGATAAGGGTCTTGAATGGATTCATCCTAACCTGAAGGGCAACTTTTGTCCAGCCCTGAGTTATTTCATCCTCGCCGTCCATCACGCAGCTGGCAAGTTTGTTAAGGATGATAGGTGGCATATCAACGCCCGTTGCAAGGAGCTTCTGGGTAAGTTCCTTTATTGCCTCCTCATCTTCATCTTCAGCGGCCTCATCCATTTGCTCTATTAATTCTTGTACTTCCTCTGGTGAACTATCCATTTTACATACCTCAAATTGATTAAGTCGACAGGCTTGCACATTTAAAAAAATAGTGAAGTGGGAATATGGGGAAGTATCCGGATCTTCACCTTAGGGAAGTGGGAAAATAGGGAAGTGGAAAAATAGGGAAGTGTCCGGATCTCCACCTTTCCACAATTAAATATTTAAATTAAAGTTATTTATAATATCCGGCAACAAAAAATAAATAGCATCGATCTTATCAATCTCGTTTTTGTTATAAATATGATTGTTAAAAAAGCACTATTGTATATTATATAATGGCATTTACAAAATAAATGAATGGGCTAAAAATCAATGAATTGTGTGTAATCAACAGGTGTATTCCATTGTAACCCGTTAACATAATCAATGTGGTTGATTTTGCGTTAACTCCTCACATGTGTTAACGAATATTTGCCTGTGAAAGGGAGCAAACAATTACAATGTATAATGTAATTTGTATGACTCTTAAGTTTCTCATTGAGCTTTCGACCTATTCTTTTGTATAGTTCTTTGATTCTGTATCCAAAAAACTCAACAAGCTCAAGAGTGAAAAGGGATATTATCCGTTATCTATGGTTATACCTCTTTCTTTTGATCGCATCTGTGATTTTTGATCAAATCTGAAAAAAGAGCATATCCAATGTATTAAATTTGAAAGTCGGTTTATGCCAGTCAGTTTTATGCTTAGATTTTTTCAATAACTGATCTCTATATATAAAAATATTTTAAAAGAAAAATGGGAAGAACTTGCCTCAGTTAGAGGCCATAGTTCTCCGGCTTGAAGACTTTGACTTCTTGTTTATACTTTGTAAGACAGTCACTCATGAACTTCTCTTTGTCGTCAGTAAGACTCTCAAAAGCTGCTTTTGCATCTGCAAGGGCTTTAGTTTCGAACCTTGAGAGTTCAAGTTTACCCTTTGCCCCTTCTTCAACGATGTTGATGCATTCGATAGCAGCATTCTTAGCACGGAGGTAAATATCATTCCCATCTTTTGCAATTGCCTGCCCGACTCTGTAGGCGTTCGGGTATGCGAGTACATAGCCCTGTGCGTCTCTGTACATATCCGAAGCTACGAACATATCCCTAAGTATTTTTTCATTACCTGAATCAAGAGCAACGTTCATTAGGGCACAGTCATAAGCTAAGGTCTCACCCCAACACTGAACTGTGGTACCGCCGAATTCACCGTGATATTCAACAGATTCGTTGGACCAGAGGTCACAGCATTGCATAACAACGTTACCCATCAAATCAGAGTGGGCACAGGTTGAGGTTTTGCCTTCTTGAGTTATAGGGACACCTGCAATTGCCTTTACAATAGTGTTCTCGTAACCGCAGTCCTTTCCAGGGCCGACCGCACCGGCTTCGTACGCGACAAGGGATCTGGCGGCAGAAATTGCTCTTGCAATGATTGCGAGTGTATGGGCGAGGTTCTTGTCCAGCAGCCCGCCTGCAATGAACATTGCAGTGTTTGCCTGGGCGCAATCTGTGTCACCAGATGCTATCACGTTATTCTTTTTTGCAATTGATACAATATCTTGCCAGATCATTTCCATATCTATGCTGCCAAGAACACCTATGCCGTAAAGTACTCCGGCCATATCGTTCCTGAGAATCGCATAGTCGAATACTTCTTTTCCACCCATTGACTCAACTGCAAGCATGTCAGCCCCATTCTGGGCACACTGCTCAAAAGCTTCCAAAAAGGTGTTGTACTTGTCTCCTCCTCTGAGCTCGAGGAATTCCCTGCTCTCACGGATGTCACCAATAGTGTGGCGGAGTGCGCACTTTATGCCGTATTCATCATGGTAATCCTCCATGATAGTTTTCTGGGCGTGAGCAACAGCTGCTCCCCAATCCGGGTGATTAGACATCTGCTGAACATGTTCGGTTTCAAGCACGACAGAAGGAGCTCCAATCTGGACCATCCTTGCCATAATGTCGGTGGTGATCCTTTCGTATTCTTTTATGAGCTTTTCTTTGGATGCGCCGGCTTCAGGTCTTGGGGCGTAGTTTACTTCGGGAGTTGTGTAACCGGCACCAATTTCAAGTCCCAGTCCGGTTTTAACTGGCGTGACAGACCTTCCAAAAACCATCTCATCCGCGCTTGCATAAGCCATTTTAGTACATCTTTTTACTGCCATTTATTCCATCTCCTCAGTGTCTATGGAATTTCTCCCTCAGTTTTACGATATTATCCCCATGTGCCTTTACGAAATCGGCTATCTTCGCGGCATCGGCTGCTTCTTCACCGTACACTCCAAGCTCATACTGGGACACGAAGTCCTGGTTGACAGCACCGCCACCGCATGCAAATGGAATCCTGTAGCCTTTCTCTAGAAGCTTATCATTAACTTCTTTGAATGCATACATGGTTGTGGTCATTAGGGCAGTACCTGTTAACATCATGGGACTTTCTTTCTCGACAGCCGCTATTACTTCATCTACAGGTACATCTCTTCCGAGGTCCACTACATCATAACCAGCTGCTCTCAGTAGTGCGGCCACGATGTTTTTTCCGATGTCGTGCACATCACCTTCTGCAACGTGACAGACAATCTTTCCTTTGGTTTCAGGTGCTTTTCCTGCTTTCTCCTTAACGTATTCGATACCTTCCAACATGGCATCAGCAGACATCATAACGTTTGGCAGGAAAATGATTCCCTCATCGTAAAGCCTGGAAACTACTCCCATTCCAACCATTAATGCATCATTAATAAGGGAGATCGGGTCCTTTCCGGAGCTGATGGCCTTTTCCAGTCCTTCAACAACATCATCTTCTTCGCCTTCAAAGATGGCTTTTGCAATCGGATAAATCATTGAATCCTTAGGGTAAAGCTCTTCTGCAGCATCTTCCGGTGTCATTTCCTTTTCCATTTTTACATTGTAACGAACCAGAATACCACTGGGATCTATATCTATCAAATGTCTAACCTCCATTTTGGCATTTGAGGAGCAAATAATCCCTAATTATTTACAGGAATCAAAGGGGCTAAATGCGAAAATTATTCCTTAATAGATCTTAATTAAATTTAGGCCTCTAAATTCCCCAATTTTTCTATAGAGGTCTCTATATGAGATCTAAACAGGTATAAAATCCCAAATTCTTCCCAATTTCTTAAAGGGACTCCAACTCCCCTTAATTTAATTGGAATCCTATATATATAAAACTCACTGAGCAAGTTTAAGGTTCTAATACTGAATTGTAAGCTATAATTTTCGCTATCTTGAGGCTTTACTATTCTAAATATCTAGTTTTAATGGGCTTTTTGCTAACTTTGGTACAGTCTAAAATACATAATTATGAATATCAAAAACCCTTACAACAGTCTATGGACAGTCTACGATTACTAGGTTTTCGGCAGATTTAGGCAGCTGCTAGGGAGTATTATACCAAGATTTCTCAATAGATCTAAAATAAATTCTAGATTTTAATAAAAATTATGTTTAACTCTCTCATTCCTTCCTTAATTTGGTTTATTGAGGAATCATTCTTCTCAAAAAGTATTTATATCAGTAATGCATCTATGAAATCCCCTGATCTGAATGGATCAGTGATCATTAAATCTATAGATTTTGCAAAGATTATATTCTGTGATAAAATCTATAGTCAAAAATCAGCTTAACAAAAGCTTTATATATAAGAAATTCCTTGTATGAATCCCTCACAAAAGCAAAATTGTGGGCATCTGACTCTCTTTCGATCACAAAAAGATCGAAATGGCAGTATCTCTATAGATTCAAACAAAGATTTGTTTTTGAATCCATTTATGAAAAACTGCCTAATGAGAAGCTTTATATACAAGAACTGTCTTGTATGTATCCCTCACAC
>NZ_DAGK01000024.1:18881-191795 GCF_002495725.1 Methanosarcina sp. UBA411 | reverse complement strand
GGCCGCACGCAATTTGATTTTTTCTTCACTTTTTGTTCTTTTTTTCTCGCGCTACCATTTAGTCCGACACCTATGCCATGGCTCAGCACCTTCTCACATTGTGGAGGATTCTTAATAATATACTCTTCATTTCTTACTCTGAATCTATCGCTTATTGTTTGGTTGTCTGTCGCAAACTCCATAAAAAGCAAATAGATTGTAGAATAGCTGAGTAAAAACGCAATTAAAAGAAAATTAATTGATTAAAAAAGTTTGATGCGAGAGGTGCGATTCGAACGCACGAACTCCTACAAGACCAGGCTCTGAACCTGGCGCCTTTGACCTGGCTGGGCAACTCTCGCATGATGTAGCTTATGTCGCAGGAGCAATAGTAGTTCTCTTTGTTCTTATACTTTTTCCTTGAAAGCCTGCTCAGAGGGCGAAATTTGTCTTAACTATTTTAATAATTTCCTTTCTTGAAAGCTGTTTTAAGTAGATTTTAACAGACTTAAAACCGCAGAAGCCGAAAAATCCATGAATATTTTTATAGCAACATAAAGTAAGTTAAAATTGATGAAATTTTCATCTCATCAATTTCAAGATAAGTGCTTTTTGAGCATGCAGACGGTTTTCAGCCTCATCAAAAATTACGGAATTCGGACCGTCCATAACTTCATCCGTAATCTCAAGGCCTCGACGGGCTGGCAGGCAGTGCATAACTATTACATCAGGTTTTGCGACTTCCAGGAGTTCAGTATTGACCTGAAAAGTGGCAAATTCCTTCAAACGTTTCTCCTGTTCGGCTTCGTCGCCCATGGAGACCCAGACGTCCGTATAAATGATATCAGCATCCTTTGCAGCAGCTTTCGGATCATCCGTAATTGTAAACTTGCCTCCTATGGCTTTTGCCTTTTCAAGGAATTCGGCTTTTGGCTCGTATCCTTTCGGGCATGCAACGACAAATTCCATTCCCATAATAGCCGAGCCGAGCAGGGCTGAGTTGCAGACATTGTTTCCATCTCCTACCCAAGCGAACTTCAGGCCTTCGAATTTTTTCTTATATTCCATTATGGTCATGAAGTCGCCAAGGATCTGACAGGGGTGTTCCCGGTCCGAAAGCGCGTTAATTACGGGTATAGTTGAATACTCGGCTAGTTTCTTTACTGTCTCGTGGCTCATAACTCTGGCCATGATCCCGTGAAGGTAGCCTGAGAGGATTCTGGCAGTATCCTCAATAGTCTCGCCTCTTCCTACCTGAATATCTCTGGAATTCAGGTAAAGGGCGTGTCCTCCAAAATCAGTCATTGCAACCTCAAAGGAGACTCTGGTTCTTGTGGAAGCTTTCTCGAAAATCATCCCGAGGCTTTTATTCTTCAGGAACTCTGTAGGTTCTCCAGCCTTACGTTTTTTTTTCAGATCTAAGGCCGATTCGAGGAGTTCATAAATCTCTTCTCTGGACAGGTCAGTTATCGAAAGTACATCCTTCTTCATCACTTCAACCCCGACTTTACTCTAGCTAAACTTACTTCATTCAAGCTGAATTTACTCTATTCTAGCTGAATTTCTCGACTTTAGCTGAATTTACCTCATTCTGGTTGAACTTAAACTTTATACTACCGCATAGTACTTATTTTCACGCCGTACTTTTACGGTATATTTCAGGCAGTCAGCCTCACTATTTTTCGTCAATTTGTCTTATTTTTTTCAGTGCAGTTAACCTCTAAGCTCTTTCATATGATCAATTCTCTTCTGGATAAGGGCAGCAGTTCCAATATCTTTTCGGAAAAACAACTTACCGTGGAGATTTTCAAGGGCATTCTGAGCAATTTTTTCGGCTGCGGCTATAGTATCAGCGACTCCGATAACTGCAATGGCGCGGGAGCCGGTTGTGTAAACTTTTCCTTCTTTTTCATAGACGCTGGCATAATAAATGGAAGCCTCTCCTATATCTCCGACAATTACTTCGCTGTCTTTTTCAGGATTATCAGGATAGCCTGCAGGAACTGCGTATTTACATACAGTTGCTTTCTTACTGAAGCTTACAGGCAAATTCTCAAGTGTTCCTTTTACCACCGCAGACATGATTTCTACAAAGTCGGTTTCAATTAGAGGGATCACGTTCATGGCTTCGGGATCGCCGAATCGCGCATTGAATTCAACAACTTTGGGGCCGCTGGCTGTAAGGATGAACTGTCCATAGAGAATGCCTTGATATCCTGTTCCGGTTTCCTCAGAGAGGGCCTTTACAGTATCCTGCATAATCTTCTTTGCCTTCTCAATATCTTCAGGGAGCATAAAAGGCAGGATTTCCCCTGCATCGGTATATGAACCCATTCCGCCTGTATTGGGTCCGACATCTCCTTCATAAGCTCTTTTGTGGTCCTGCACGGCAGGGAAGAAAACAAGGCTTTTTCCGTCCACAAAGGCCTGAAGCGTAAACTCCTCTCCTATAAAGCGTTCCTCGATGACCACAGCTCCTTTCTCAAGAAGTTCGTTTGTGTAAGCTTTGGCAGCCTCGAGGTCAGGAAGCTGGTCTCCCATAACTTTTACGCCTTTACCCCCTGTCAGGCCTGAGGGTTTGACTGCTACATCTCCCAGTTTTTCTATAAAAGCGTGTGCAGGCTTTTTCTCTGTAAAAACCTCATAAGCAGGGCAGCCTTCGATTCCGTATTTTTTCATGAAATTTCTTGCCCAAGCCTTGTCAAATTCTATTATTGCACAGGCTTTTTTAGGCCCTACAACCGGAATTCCGGCATCCCAGAGAGCATCTGCAACTCCTGCTGCAAGAGGGGCTTCAGGCCCTACAAAAGCCATTTCGATCTTTCTGGCTTTTGCATACTCAACGACTTTTTCAACTTCGGTTTCCTTCTCAAGGAGAAAATCCTCACAGAGGGCGGCTATTCCGGGGTTTTTTTTCGCCATTAACGCATAAAGAGAGGGATTATGCTCGCTTTTCTTGATACCTTTGGCGATTGCATGTTCCCTTCCGCCTCCGCCAATAAGCAAAATTCTCATTTTTATTCTCCTGACTTTAAAAAGGTTAATTTTATATTCAAGTATTAGTATGGGTTTTTTTATGTACTGAAATAAGATGAAGTAAGATGGATAAGAAAAGGTAATGGATTTCCAGTCCTTAAAACCTTTCAATGCTGCTTTGGACAGCTATCTGTTTTTATTGACAATATTGACAATACTCTTTAATCAGAAACATACTGAAGGACTTCCTAGTTCTCTATTTCTTATAATAAATATCTTCTTGTTGTCAGGCTTCAAACTTAACTAAAAATCTCTCTTTTTAAGAATATTTTTTAAAATTTTACTCCAACGTCTCCAATAATCGAAACTTATTAGATTGAAATGGTTAGGCTCGTTCAAAAAATGAAATCACGAACCAAAATCCATATATGAAATCTTCCAAAGAGAGTGTCCAGAAGTAGCGAGAGTATCCAGAAGTAGCTAGCGGCACGTTTTAATGAGCTTATCGAAGCCTAGAAAACCTTTCTTGATGCTAAAACAAAGTAATTGGTCATAGCCATTCAAACTGATAGTTGAAATCCACGGAGAGTACAGCTGCATAGTAATGGCAAAGAACAAGGGTGCGTCTCGTGAAGAAATTATTGACGTAGTCGTCTTGAACCTATATCACTCCAGTTTTGCTAACGTTCTTGAGTGCCTTCCTGCAGCGACAAATGGGTTTGAAAGTAAAATCTAAAAATTTAGTAAAGGAAAATGCTCTTGCACCTTCCTTACTTTAAAAGATCGCTTGCACTCACAAGAGGCACAAGTTCCGTACCTGTCTCTTTTAAGTTTTCTATTGCTCCTTCTTCTCTATCCACGACACTGATGACGTATTTGACATTTGCCCCGGTTTCCCTGACAACCTCAATTGCGTTCTTGACCGAGCCGCCGCTTGTCGTTACGTCTTCGAGCATTACAAGCCTGTCTTCAGGTTTAATGTCTCCTACAAATCTGCTCTTTGTACCGTAGTCCTTTACAGCTTTCCGGACTATAAGTAGGGGAAGTTCGGTTTCCATAGAAACTGCAGTTGCCAGCGGCACACCTCCAAGTTCCACTCCTGCTATTATGTTTACATCCATCTGTTTTATCCTGGATGCTGCCTGCCGTGCTATAAGTTTCAGAGTTTTAGGGTCAGTACTGGCCTTTTTTATGTCTATATAATACTTGCTTTTCTTTCCCGAGGCAAGTGTGAAATCTCCGTAGCGGATGGCTCCGCAGGCTTTGAGGGCTGCGATCAGTTCCTGTTTTTGTGCTTCTAATTCCGTATCTATTTCCGATTCGTTCATGGTCTTACCTGTTTGCAGCCTTATTAGCTATTTTCTATTAAATGTACCGAGTAAATGGATTAAACCTTCATATTTTTGATTAATTTTTTGAAAAGTTCTTGTTAAGAACCCGGTTAAAGCTAATAAGCTTACCAAGGTTCTTTTTTTATACCTGTGAGGTATCCTATTATATTCGTTGTAAGATGCATAAGAGGCGTCGTGATTAGGATAATTATCATTATCGAGGGCGTAAAATTGCTCACGAACCATTCTGGGGCTGTAAGGTATGCGAAGACCCAGGCTCCAATTACGAAGTCCAGCTGGTCTACAAGTGGAAGAGGAGCTCCCCTTTTCATTCCCATCCTGCGCTTGAAGAAGCTTTTGAACATGTCTCCAAAAAGCGAACCACAGGCCAGAGCAAGGACAACTTTGAAAGCCTCAGTATAGTTCGGGCCGAAAGCTGGCATCTCGATTCCCAGAATCTCAAAGCCCTTTGAATTCAGCCAGATCTGGATGCCACCTGCAAGCACTCCAAAAAAAATACCTGAAAAAAGCCCTCTATAGGTTTTTCCATCTCCTATAATCCTTCTTCCATCCCTTAAAGTCCTGCCTCCGTCAATTGGTTTTCCGCCGCCAAAAACAGCTGCAAATGGGTTGGGAAGGTATGCTGGAAGCATCAGCCAGAATGCTTTAATTATCAGCTCAATCGTGGTATCAACTCTTTATGTCAATTTTGTCTTTTTCTTGAGAGAACTCAACTTTCTGATATTACTGGACTCTTTACTTCTCTTCATAATTTGCCCCGCAGAACATACCAATAACCTGTGCTCGCTGTTTTAACCTGCTTTTAATTAGGTATGGCTAACATCTACTTGAAAATGGACTTAATTAATTGAACTATATATTGAGCCTAAATAAGAGCTCAATGTGCTTAAGTAATGGGCTTATGTAATTATTGACTCTATTTAATTATACTTATTTTATTAAGTTTAAATCTTAAATTACAGACGGAGATTACGCCTCGGTTTCCCTTCAGGTTTTAATTTTTACCTGAGGCTTATTATTTTTGGATAATTTTCATGTTTAAAAGAGAATATGCTTAAGCAACGTGTCTTTTGCAGAGAATAAAGTCACAAAAAGACGATAAAAATCAGGGAAGAGGAAAGATAAACCAAGAAATCTTTGGATAGAAAAGTAAAGGGTTCAAGATGAGAAAAGAAGAGATTCTATATTTGATAATACTGCTTTGCAGTTATCACTTAAAAATTGGTGTTGATCGGGGTGAATAGTCCCCGGATCTTCTCACACGCTATATAGAAAAGAAAAACTTATTAGGAATTATTTTTTCTTCTTTTCCTTTGCAAGTTTCTTCTTAGCGTCCTTGCTGCCTGCAGAAGCCATTTTTTCTAGCTCCTCTAGCTTTTCTCTCTTAGCGCTTTTCTTCTTCTCCAAATCTTTTTTAGACATTGCCATAATACGTACCTTCATAAATATCGGTGAAATTGCGAGAGCTTTACAGCATTAGTGATGTGAGATGCCTTAACAGATCTCGCACTATCAACTTTCAGTTGTAAATGTATTTATCAGTTTCCCGCCAAATAAATCTTTTTGACCGGGTGTCAGGTTTGGTTAAAGATTGAAGTTTATTCAACACAGGATTAAAATAATTGTAATGAAGGGAATTAAAAAAGATAGATTCCCTCAAATGGCTTTTAACTGTTTTATCGTCCTTCTCTTCCTTTACTGTACTTGCACATTGCCGCAACAAGACCGTTAAATGGTGGAGATGGCCTTCCAGGTCTTGACTTGAACTCGGGATGGAACTGAGAACCAAAGAAGAAGCGCTTTCCAGGAATCTCGGCAATCTCCATTCTGTTTTTGTTTTTGCCGGAAAAGAGAATGCCAAAAGACTCAAGCCTGTCAATAAACTCAGGATTAACCTCATATCTGTGGCGGTGACGCTCGATTATGTAATTGGTTCCATAGATTTTTGCGGCAACAGATCCTTCTTTAAGGATAGCCTCATAGTCCCCAAGGCGCATAGTTCCACCCATGTCTGAAACACCAGTTTGTTCAGGCAGGAGATCAATTACAGGGTAAGGAGTATCTTCGTCAAATTCCGTACTGTTTGCCTTTTCAAGTTTAGCTACATTTCTAGCAAATTCAATGACCGCTAGCTGCATGCCCAAGCAGATACCGAGGAATGGAATATCGTTTTCCCTGGCGAATTTAATTGCCATTATTTTGCCTTCTGTGCCGCGTTCGCCAAAGCCGCCTGGGATCAGAATTCCATCATACTGTATTAGCTTCTCAATCTCGGTTGGATTTTCTTCCAGAGTTTCAGCTTCAACCATATTGACTTCAACCCTGCATCCGTTATTAATTCCTCCGTGTTTGACAGCTTCAAGGATGCTGAGGTATGAGTCTTCAAGATTAGTATATTTTCCGACGATTGCCAGTTTGACCGTATTGGTTGTGGACTTCATCTTTGCGACCATTTCTTTCCACGCACCATTTTCGACACTGGAGTCCAGTTGCAGATGTTTCATTAGCTGGGTGGTTAATCCCTGCTCTTCTATCTCAAGAGGCACTTCATAAATATCATCGGCATCATGAGCGCTGATAACCAGTTCCTGAGGAACGTCACAAAAGAGGGCGATTTTCTCTTTGGCACTTTCCTGAAGAGGAGACTTTGACCTTACAACGATTACTTCAGGGCTGAGACCAAGGGCCCGAAGTTCCTTTACGGAATGTTGGGAAGGCTTGGTTTTTTGCTCACCCTGAAGGTCTTCCATAGCCAGGGTCACATGAATAAATACAATATTTTCTGAAGGTTCTTCCCTGTGCATCTGGCGTACAGCCTCAAGGAAAGGCATGCTCTCAATGTCTCCAACAGTCCCTCCTATCTCAATAAGACAGACATCAGCCCCACTCCTGGCTGCGACCTTTCGGATCCTGTTTTTGATCTCATTTGTGACATGGGGAATGATCTGAACAGTTTTTCCGAGATAGTCCCCTCTCCTTTCTTTGGAAATTACTTCCAGGTAAATCTTGCCTGTAGTAAGGTTATGGTCTCTTGTAAGTTCTGTATCAAGGAACCGCTCATAATTTCCAAGATCCAGGTCAACTTCCCCTCCATCCTTAAGCACAAAGACTTCCCCATGTTGGTAGGGACTCATGGTGCCTGCATCTATATTGATGTAAGGGTCAATCTTGATAGCCGTAACTTTATAACCTTTGTTTTTAAGGTTTCTGCCAATGGATGCGATGGTAATGCCTTTTCCAAGACCGCTCATCACCCCACCGGTAACTACGATATACTTCATGGATAAGCTTCCTCAATAGTTTTCCTAATAGCGGTTTCAGACTACTAAATGTATAATATGTGGTAGACAGGAAATAATCAAATTATAACGAGTAAGAAGTCTGTAATTTATCCTCTTATAAGAACACAATACCAATATCCTTATGGTATAAAAATTCCTCCCAACTTCTAAACGTGAACAGGCTCAAATAAAAAATGAAAGTATAAGAACAGACCGGAGTAAAAAATGACAAATTTATAATTACTGACATAAAGTACCGGCAGCCGGAAAAGCTCGGAATGAGGAAGAAAAAGTCGAGAAAAGTTTAATTTTCCCTTTTTCAACGCTTCCACAATTTTAACATTTGAAATGGATTTTCCGTGCTTTTCTATATTATGAATCTAAAAGGATCCTCACTTATGAACCTGAGGTGAATTGAGTAAATGTCAGGTTCAAAAAGAATGTAAATTCTGGGTTCAAAATTATTGTTATCATAAAGAATTTAATTTTCTTCTGCAATTTTTAGCAAGGTGTATATCATACAGGTCACGAAAAGTATTGAAAACAAAAGCGACTGAGCAAAACTGACTTTAAACTGCAGGCCTGATGGTAGCATAAAGTAGAGGAAGAATAAGCATATAAGTAGTAAAAGCCCTCCAAAAGCTATATTCAGAGAACGTTTTTCGTTCCCACTTACGTTACTGTGGGTTTTTCTTCCTGTGAAATCTGAAGAGCTTACTGTAAAGTTTCTACGGATAGAAGATGAAAGCCAACCTTGCCCTTTTCCTGATTTTGGGTGAAAACTCCTCTTTATAGGTAGTGCGAATGAGGGCCTTTGAGAACTCAATTCTTCATTTTCATTCCCTGTATAGGACTCATCTTCTGAGTGCTCCTGTGGCTTTGGATCAATTTTTCCAAGCTGGACTGGAAAACCTTTCTTTCTTGAACCATAACCCGCTGTAATATAGATCTGCCCTTCAGTAAGCACCCTGCCTTCTTGCGGAATTCTTACAACTACGGAAACATACTCTTTTTGAAGCACATATGGATTATCTCTCAGGAAAGTTATCTGGCCTTTTAATTCCTCACTTACTGAGAAATGTATATGAGTTGGAGACCCGTAGTTTGTTATCAGGATTTCAAAAGTTTCTTCTTCGCCGGGAGAAAGAGAAATCTCAACGCTTTCCTTTTCAAACTCAATTGAGTTTATCTCCTGTCGGTTGATAATAACATTCTGGAATATCTGCTGCAAGTTTTACCCTCACGTCAGTTTCTGAGGTCAGGAGGAAGCAAGTTTGGGATTCCCTCATCGATAGGATAATGCTCTTTGCATACAGGGCAGTAGAGAGTTCCAGATATGACCTCTTCATCGTTTTCTTCGACAACGTTCAAAATTAGGTCGCCCTTACATACAGGGCAGGCCAGAATATCCATAAGATCTTTTTTCACCAAAATTCACCGTTAAAACCGCTTTTCCGATATGATGAGACAGAGTTTCATTATAGTAAAGATAGATAGTTGTTTCTAATCTTCACTTTTCCACCATGCGGATGTAAACTTTATCCCATTATTTAACCGTATTCAATTCATCCTCCTATTTTAAGGTAATCTATATGTTTACAGGCACTTATGATTTGACACTTATGATTTGAATCTTATCTGTCTTATTGAATGTTATTCGTTGTATCTTAATTTAATCTTAATTAATCTTAATTTAATCGCGACATTTTTAAGAAAGTTTATAAAACAATAACATTTGATACTTCTAAAGTGTTTTTTTCCAGATTCTCCAGTTTGAGATAGATTGGGCTGGAAATCAAGAATTAAAGAATCAGTCAGGTTAGACTAATTCAGGTCATGGATTTCAGGATTCATTCTTCATCAGGGAGCTTGAATCCGGGAAGCTTGAACCTAAATTTTGGATAGTTCCAAAAGGAATAAAAAATTGTGGGATGTTAAATGAAGCTGGAAATATGTGAGAGAACTATTGACCTTGCAAGCCAGAAAATGCTACAGAAAGCCGAAGAAGAAGGCATTGAAACTGCCTGGGACAGGTATGAAAAGCAATTGCCTCAGTGCAGTTTTGGGCAGCTAGGAGTCTGTTGTCGGAATTGCAATATGGGCCCCTGCAGGATAGATCCATTTGGGGAAGGAGCTGAAAGGGGAATTTGCGGCGCTACTGCAGATGTCATAGTTGCAAGAAATCTCCTTAGAACGATTGCCGCAGGCGCAGCGGCTCATTCCGACCATGCAAGAGATGCTGTACTGACCTTTAAGAAAATGAGTGAGGGAGAGGCAGGAAGTTACAAGATAAAAGACGAAGCAAAACTGCTATCTCTCGCCTCGGAGTATGGAATTTCCTCGGAAGGGAGAAGTTTGGAAGAAATTGCATCCAGACTCGCAGACACACTTCTTCAGGAATTTGGGAAACAGAATGGTCACCTCCTGTGTACCAGAAGAGCTCCCGAATCAAGGTTCAAACTCTGGGCCGAGCTTGGAATAGAGCCCAGGGGAATTGACAGGGAAATCGTGGAATGCATGCACAGGACTCATATGGGTGTGGATAATAATGCGGTTCATATTCTGCTGCAAGGACTGCGCACAGGACTTTCCGACGGCTGGGGAGGTTCGATGATCGCCACCGATGTCCAGGATATACTTTTCGGAACCCCGCAGCCTAGAAGAAGTACTGTTAATCTTGGGGTACTGTCTAAGGACAAAGTAAATGTAATCGTTCACGGGCACGAACCTATTCTCTCTGAAATGATCGTGGAAGCTGCAGAAGATCCCGAGCTCCTTAAACTTGCAGAGGAAAAGGGTGCAGCAGGCATCAACGTTGCCGGGATCTGCTGTACTGGTAACGAGACCCTGATGCGGCATGGGACTCCTATAGCAGGAACCTTCCTTCAACAGGAACTAGCAGTGATTACAGGTGCTGTGGAAGCTATGGTTGTGGATGTCCAGTGTGTCATGCCCTCGCTTGGAGAACTTACAGGCTGTTACCACACAAAGTTCATATCTACATCCCCAAAAGCTGATTTTCCTAATACCGTAAGAATGGAATTCCATGAGGACAGAGCTTATGAAACCGCAAAAGAGATCGTAAGGGCCGCCGTTGAAAATTTCCCTAACAGAGTTCCGGAAAAAGTTACCATACCTGATGAAAAGCAGGAGTGTATGATCGGTTTCAGTGCCGAGGCTATCCTCAATGCCCTCGGAGGAAGCCCTGATCCTCTCATTGAAGCCATAAAAGGCGGTGCAGTTCGGGGAATCGGGGCTGTTGTCGGCTGTAATAATGTAAAAGTAGCTCACAATTACGGGCATGTCAACCTCGTTAAAGAACTGATTAAAAACAATGTGCTTGTGGTCACAACCGGTTGTAATGCAATTGCCTGTGCCGAAGCAGGGCTGCTTTTGCCAGAAGCTTCCGAACTTGCGGGAGATGGGCTAAAAGCCGTCTGTAAGGTTCTGGGCATACCCCCTGTCCTGCATATGGGTTCCTGTGTTGATATCAGCCGTATTCTTGTGCTCTCATCCGTGATTGCAAATCGTCTGGGTGTGGATATAAGCGATCTTCCAGCAGCAGGAGCAGCCCCTGAATGGATGAGCGAAAAGGCAGTCAGTATCGGAGCTTATGTGGTTTCATCAGGCGTATTTACCGTGCTCGGTACTATTCCGGCTGTTCTTGGAAGTCAGGCTGTTACGTCCCTACTGACAGGGGGCTTGAACGGCGTGGTCGGAGCAAGCTTTGCAGTTGAGCCTGATCCCTTTAAAGCTGCAGATCTGATTCTTGAGCATATTGATGGAAAAAGAAAGGCATTAGGCCTGGACTAAGAGATGGTTTACAATGAAGGACGTAATGATTCGGCCTGAACGCTGCCTGGGCTGCCGCTCATGTGAGATTGCATGTGCTGTTGCACATTCCGAGAGTAAGAGCCTTTTTTCAGCTATAGGGGAAAAACCAGCTCCAAAAAAACGCATCTACCTGGAGCATGTCCCTGACCTTGGAGTTTCTCTTCCGATCACCTGTCGTCACTGTAAAGATGCGCCCTGTGTTTCGGTTTGTCCTACAAAAGCTCTCTACCAGGACGAAACTACTAGCACTGTAATTCATAACCCGGACCGTTGCGTAGATTGCTGGAGATGTTCTACGGTATGTTCCCGCTTCAGTTCTCTATATCAATTGATTCTTGTTATGGGTTGCTGGACAAGTTCCATGAATCACAATCGTGGGGTAATTAGCAGGCAAGCTGAAGTGGGGATAAAATGTGATCTCTGCGAGAGCAGGGATTTACCTGCTTGTGTCGAGGCTTGCCCAACACATGCTCTTATTCTCTTTGAAGTTAACGAGATTTGAAGAAAAAGCATAATTAGACTGCTTTGGAAATTGCAAGATAAACAGAATTGCGCTGGCGCATGCTACAAGCAATTGGATCTATCTGCGCCACCGCTTCCTTACTGGATGGTAATATATAACAAACCTTGCATATTAATATGAAAAATTTAAAAGAAAATGGGGAGTCAGATACTATTAACAGTCTTTACAGAAAGATAATGGTTGCAACTGACGGTTCGGAATCTGTCAGAAAAGCGGTCGAGACAGCAGTTGAAATTGCAAAGATAACCGGAGCAAAACTGTATGCTGTGTATGTGATTACTTTGGGAGGACTTTCAATGCCCTATCCCAAGGATGTAGGGTGGGAAAGGATCACTCTCGAATACTTCAGGAATGAAGGCAGGGAGGCCACAGCTTACGTTGAAGAATCCGGGAAAGCTGCAAATGTTGAGGTCGAATCTGTAATTCTGGAAGGAAGCCCTGCGAATGAGCTTGTCGATTTTGCAGAAAAAAATGATATTGATCTTATTGTCGTGGGTACACTAGGAAAAACTGGAATTCCAAGGTTCCTGCTCGGAAGCGTGGCCGAAAATGTGGTAAGGCACTCAAAAAAAGCGGTACTTGTGGTAAGGGAAAAAGCTGTTTAATATGTCAGATACGCATATAAGGATCAAATTTTTCAGGATGGGAGTCCAGACTTTTCTTGGGGATATCTATCACCTATCTATATTGGAAGGTTTTACTCTTTATGATAATTACCACTAAGTCTGCTTATTTTTGGAACTCAAACTTAGCCTTAAGATTGTCGCATACCCAATCGTAATGAAAGAAATTTCTTTAAAAAATAAGAGACGTCTATATGATTAAAAAGTAGATGAAAGGAAATAAAAATAGAGTAAAAATAACTAAAAATTACTTGTGTATACTTAAGAAAAAATATAAAAACCATAACAGTGAACGGGGGTTTTGGAGGAGGTTAAAATATGTTGGATATAATTATTGTCAATAATATTTGATTTTGAGCTTACCCGTTCACTAATCCTCTCTCTAATGATTATGCTATATAAGTATTTTGGTGCATAAAAAATCTAATGCCCTTTTGTGCCAGAGTGACCCGGAATATATTCAAATTTACGGATTTTTTTGTCCACATATAACTAAAATAAACAATATTAAAACAGTACTTATTTCTTTTGTTCTATTCGGGTAATTTTAATAATAATTAACAAAAAGTTTACTAAAGAGTAATTTATATAACAATTATACCCCATAAGGGATTATTATATATTTCCGGAAAGCGTAGACAAATCTAGAAGATATTTACATATGAGAATATATCCGGAGGTACAATTGAAAATTTCTTAGATATAAGTTTGTATAATATAATGAAAATGATATAATGAAAATTGTATGTAAAAACTCTATGTAAAAATCTTATATGAAAAATTTCCGTTGTTATAATGGGGGATTTTAGTTGGAAAGTAAAAATTACCAAAAGATAATAATTGCAACCGACGGCTCAAAACAGGTAGGAAAAGCAATTGAGGCAGGAGTTGAGCTTGCTAAACTCACTGGAGCAAAGCTTTATGCCGTATATGTGATTGTCCAGACAGGCTATTCTCCGAGAGATTTCGGATGGGAAGGCTCATTGAGAGAATTTCTTGAGGCTGAAGCTAAAAAAGCTGTTACTTCTGTTGAGGAGGCTGGAAAAGCTTCAGGTATTAATGTAGAATCTGTAATTCTTGAGGGATATCCTGCAGACAAAATTCTGGAATTCGCAGAACAGGAAGGTATGGACCTTATAGTTATGGGAACACTTGGAAGAACCGGGCTTGACAGGTTCCTTATGGGAAGTATAGCTGAAAAGGTAGTAAGGCATTCAAAGATACCGGTAATGGTTGTAAAAGGCTAAGCTGAGAAATAAAATTGAAAAATAATAACAATAAGAGATTTTCATTTAGAAGATTTTCATTTATATTCAGTTAAGATACGAAACGTTTAAAGAATGATATCTTGTGAGCTCATCCCAAAGCTTCAAAATTGCTTCTCTCAAGCCCATATTCCGGAAACCAGTTGAGTTTTTAATCATGAAAAATAGCCTTGGAACTCTTACTGGTTGAAAATAAATTGATTTTGGAATGCACTGAATATTAAACACATTAAAAGATCTTTGGCGATCCACAAATAATCGGTTGATATTTTTCCGAGTATTCATTATTCGCATTCCGCTTTAATTTTCTACTTTATGCACATTCAATTTCCTGTACACCGGTAAGCTTAGAAAACAGATGAAACTAAGCAAAAACACTCAAAGACAAAATATCAACCACCTAATAATGCACGACCAGGGCCTTCAGTATAAAAAATAAATTTTCAATTTTTCCCGATCAATAATCGTGGTATTTTTGAAGCATAAGTGGCCAATTTTTGCAGTCTTTCGCGAACTCTAAGTCTGCATAATATTTGGAAACGCAATGAGGACGTGGAATTAAATAAACTGACGCCCCACAACATTGATCGTAGTCTTTTCCGAGATGTGATTCTGCAATGATGAATTTTCCCGAATTAGCTTTGAATTCTTGGACGACATTTTGTGCCGTTTGATTTACATTACTGTCCGGAGTTAAACCTGATAATACTTTGCAGAAATTAGATGCATCCCACAGCGTATAGTAAAAAAAACTCTTCGATTTATTTTGAGCTCTTTCAATTGCTGTGATTACATCAGGCATCTTATCGATCAATGCTTCAGCCAGTGAATCTAAACTCTTTGCGGCATCCTTAACTTTTGAGAGGTCAAAAGCTGACTGAGTCACATCAGACTGACCCCATTCATTGTAAGTTTTTGTATAAGCCTTGACCATCTCACAACAAAATTCTGGTGTTGAAATTCCCGGATTTTTATCCAGTATATTAAGTATAGAACTATACGGCCACCCCTCTCCGGGTTCGGATTCCTCAGATGAAACAATATATTTTACGTATGGCTCTGCTTGATAGGCCACCTCAAGGTTACTCATGAGGCAAGCATCCATACCCAGAATATCCAATGGTTGTCCAAGCTTTTCTTTTGCATAAGCAAGGACTTTACCTAGCTCTATCGTGTCTAGAGAATGGCCTGATCCATCGTCGCTACAGATGGCCCTCAAATTCGAGGAATCCAGATTAAGGATTTCACTGACAGTCGTATTGAAGAAGGTTTTCTTTAATTTTGACGCAGTCATATAACTTGCTTCACGGGTATTCCAATTCTTTGTTCTCTCGCACCTAGCGAGTCTATCTAAATCACTTGGCTCCCAACCTCCACCATGATTCCACAAAATCAATGCATAGCGGTCGGCTGGATAATTATCACAAGACCAGGCTATGAAATCCTTGAGAACATTCGGATCTCCAGAGTCAGTTTCCTCTAGTTCTTCAACCTTCTCATTGATTCCTCCGCGTCGAATATAGAAACGTCTGGTACCTTTATTACCCGCGTTATCAAATTGAACTAAAACATTAACGTCAGGGCTCGAGCCGACTTGTCTCATTTCCCTAAGGTCTTCATCTCCAGCCGTTGATAAACTATTATCGCCGGCCATATAAACCATGTACGTCCACTTGGCTTTCGTTTCCATTATCTTCACCTTTTTATTTAAAAACTAATCTAAAAATTCAAAATTGTTTCTTCGAATCAAGTATTCTGTGTGATCAACATAGTTCAAATTCGGAAAATAATCTCCCACTCAATTTCCCACTCGAAACAACACAGAGCCGTATTTTACTGATCGTATTTTGTCTACCTGTAAAAAATACGATAATTATTATGTATGCTGCCATATAAAATTAGAAGTATATAATTACTGGAGAATATGTATTAAGAACCTATAGTCACAATTGCATATAACCTGTATCGGCAGGCAGACTTTAAAACCTAATTTGACAGAAGCACATATTTTAATGCATAAATGGGTTTTATGCTTCTGTAAATTAGGGTCATGTCCTAACCAATTATCAAAGTCAAGTTTCTTGATTTCTAGATACTATTATTTGAGCTCCACAGACAAACGTTGCCATTTATGCATGTCACAGCAGGATTACCACAAATGAAAAAGGTAGAGTGTGACGCAATTCATAGTATAGCTCCTTATCACGCCTGCCAAAAGCAGGATATAAAAAATAAAAAAGATTCTCAAGTAAAATAATTTATATTAAATCCCCAGACCAGTATTAATCAACTTATCAAGTGAACTTATCAATTCTTGAAAAAAGAGAAGGCTCTTTAAGAGCCTTTAACCTATAACACTCATATCCGAAACCCGGATAGAAGGTGTAATTATTCCTCCGACTTTCCGGACATCAAAGCCTGCCCCTGTGATCTGTTTCAAGAGCTCAAAGGCATTGCCCGAAATCATAAGGGATTTTATAGGCTTATCAAGAGCACCGTCTTTAATTGTGAAGGCATTTCTGGCTTCTACCGAGAAATCCCCTGAAATCGAGTTCGCCGTATGGGCACCGATTACTGTATTTACGAAAACCCCTGATTGCGTATCAGCAATAACATCCGACTGAGGATAATCAATAATAAAGTTCCTGAGCCCTACTGAAGGAGGGTTTGTGTAAGAAGACCTTGAGCCATTCCCTGTACTCTTTAAGCCTGCTTTTCCTGCGGTATAACTGTCATACAGGTAAGTTTCAAGCACACCTTTCTCAATCAAGGTAGTACGCTGCGAGGGAACACCTTCGTCATCCGAAGCAGAAGTTTCAATCCCTGCTTCAATCAACCCATCATCGTAGATGCTGAGTTCCGGAACTGCCAGCTTCTCCCCTACTTTGTCTATCAAGCCTGACCTTCCCTTCTGGACATTATCCGCATCAAGCGAAGGAGCAAGCGCTTCCTCAATAATATCCGCGAAGGCAAATGGATGGAAAATCACATCAGTCTTTTGAGGTTCGGCCTTTATTCCCCCATTGGACCTCAGCGCAAGCTCGGCTGCGTTCTTTCCAAGGGCAAAGAAATCAATATCTAGAGAACGGGAAATTCCAAAATCATAGGCTGTAGAGGTCTGCCCGTTTACTGTAATGACATCCACAAAGCCGGAAACAGCTGTCGATTCCTCTTCAATTTCTATGCCGTTGGTGTTCAGGATAAGTTGCTTGCCCTTCGCCCGGGTAAAGCCTCCTGATGTCGGAAGCGTGCCTGGGATCTCTTTTGTACCTTCAACAAGTCCCAGGGCATAGTCAATACAGGCTTCAAGTTCCAGAGTCTCGACTTTTTTATCGAAAATGCCCGAGACTGTGGGATATTTCTCGTTAGAAGGAAGACTTACCCAGTCAGGGTCGCTTTCCCTGACCCTAGCTTCGGCAACGGCAACTTCAACGGCGCTTTCTATTTGTGCTGCCGAATTCGTGCTGGCAAAGCCAACAGCTCCGTTTACTATAGCCCGGATTCCTATGCCTTCCGAGAAACGGTCTTTAGCATTCTCAAGGGCGTCTTTTCTAAAATTCACGCCTGTTGAGTGATTTGCAGCGTAATAAATTTCGGCTTCTTCAGCCCCTGCCTTTTCTGCAAGTCTGAGGGCTTTTTTTGCAAGCTCGTACATCTTCAGGCACCTCCCACAAGGGCTTTTGAGATCGCAAGGTGAGGAGAACCATCTGATACGGATACAAGCTGCCCGGCTTTTCCGCATCTGCCTGCAGTCATTTTCAGGTCGTTGCCCACAAGGGCCACATGGTTGAGAATCTCAAGAGTTTTGCCGGAGAGAGAGACGTCCCGTATAAGTTCGGCGAGCTCCCCGTTCCTTATCAGGTATCCTTTTTCGGCATTGAACTGGAAAATCCCTTCGCCGGTATTCACCTGTCCTCCTCTCGAGCCTATGAGATACATGCCGTCTTTTACCTCTTCCAGCATCTCTTCAAACCTGGCATCTCCATTATCTATGAAGGTATTACTCATCCTGACAACAGGCATCGAATAACCCTGAGATCTACAGTTCCCTGGAGTTCCTCCAAGTTTCGCTGCAGTTTCCCGGGAGTGGAGATAGGAATTGAAAACTCCGTCCTTGATTATTTCTGTCCTTTTTGATTGTGCCCCTTCGGCATCAAAAGGATAGTATCCGAACTCGTGCAGGGTAGGGTCATCGATAATCGTAACAAGGGGGGATGCAATCTGTTCTCCGATCCGGTTTTCAAGGATTGAGTCTCCTTCAAGCACAAGATCAGCCTCAGATGCGTGCCCAACAGCTTCATGGGCAAAGACGCCAGCCAGTTCTTGGTCAAGAATTACAGGCATTTCTCCGCCTTTAGGGGTCTTCGCTTTGAGGAGTTCGATTGCAGTATTTCCTGCTTTGCCGGCAAGTTCCAGCACGTTCTCTTTCTCAAAGAGTTCGTATCCGTATCCAAAGCGGCTTTCTCTGCCTGCCTGGTATACTCCGTTTTCCGAAGCAACTGCCGAAACTGCAAAGCCGACGTTCTGAAGCTCATAAGCACATTCAATACCATCAGAACTTCTGTATTCAACTTTAAACTCGGATTCCAGGTACATTACTTTGGTACTGTTGATGCCCTTTACTTTCGCGCTGGCTTCTATGCTTTTTAAAAGATCGACTTTTTCCTCAATGGAGACATCCCTTGGATCAATTCTGACTTCAGGGAGATTCTCTACTTCCGGAGGGTTTATAGCTGCAAGTTCTACGTCTTCCTTGGGGGTATTTGCATTCATAGAAAAAGCAAGTTTTGAGGCCGCCTCAACGCCCTGTTTGAGGTCGATCTCTCCTTCCACAGACGTATAACCCCAAGAACCACCACAGAGGGCCCTTACACCGGCCCCCCGTGTAAAGTTTCTGGATATCTCTTCGATCTTTCCGTTATCCAGAATAATTGAGGTGGAGCTGCCCTCAATTACCCTGCAGTCATAAAATTTAATGTCCTGCATAATGCCTGTCATGATCAGTTCCTGCACCCAAAAAGATTCTTAGCCTGTACGGAAGCGGGTGAAACCTCAGGAATATCGAAGCTTAGCTTTGTAAGATTTCTGAGTTTTTCGATAATTGAGTTCTTTTTCGGGCCCACAAGGCTGTGTTCCATTACCTCCGCAATGGAGGAAACGGGAATGATCTGGATTTTTTCCTTGTATGCCTTCTCAATAAGGACATCAGCTTCGTTTGCTTTTGGAATAATGACTTTCTTCATCCCAGCCTGAGCCGCAGCTTCAATCTTATATGTAACTCCGCCTACAGGCAGGACATCTCCCCTCACTGAAAGGGAGCCTGTCATCGCTACAGTCTGGTCTACAGGAATCTTTTCGATGGCAGATATGACAGCTGTTGCAATGGAAACCGATGCACTGTCTCCTTCCACACCTTCGTAGGTTCCTACAAACTGAATATGGACATCATGTCTGGATATATCCGTACCAGTCATGTTTTTAATCACAGCAGAGACGTTTTGCACTGCTTCCTTTGCAATTGTCTTTAGCTTACCTGTTGCTATAATTCGTCCTTCAGCTCCGGAAATTGCAGGGGTGACTTCGGACACGATAGGGAGTACGATTCCTGAGTCTCCACCCATGACCGCAAGCCCGTTGACCCTGCCCACAGCAGACCCTCTTCTGAGGAATGATTCGTATTCCTTGCGCTGTTCCAGGTAGCTGTCTGCAAGCTGCTGTTCTATAGATCTTGCGATTCTCTTTGCCGCTAGTACGTGCTCTGCGGTTGTTAATGGAGCGCCTTCGGAGTGGGCAATGTCTCCTGCCACACGTACAAGCCCGCCAAGATCACGAAGCTTGAGAGTAAGGTGGCCTTTCCTACCTGCCCGCCGACGGGCTTCCCGGATTACTTCTTCCACTGCACCTTCATCGAAGTGAGGAATATGTCCGTCCCGAACAACTTCCTGGGCAACGAAACGAACCATTTTCTTCCGGTTCTCAGGAGTATCTTCCATGGAGTCCCGCATGTATACTTCGTAGCCGTAACCTTTTATTCTTGACCTAAGCGCAGGGTGCATCTTCTGTACGGCATCGAGGTTCCCTGCAGAAACCATAATAAAATCGCAGGGTACAGGCTCAGTTTTGACAAGAGCGCCTGAACTTCTCTCGGACTGCCCGGTAATTGGGTATTCCTTTTCCTGAAGAGCAGTCAGGAGACTCTGCTGGGATTCCAGCTTGAGAGTATTGATTTCGTCAATAAAGAGTACACCTTTGTGGGCCTTGTGGATATCTCCGGCTTCTACCCTGTCGTGAGCAGGAGTTTCAAGCCCGCCTGACTGGAACGGGTCGTGCCTCACATCCCCAAGCAGAGCCCCTGCGTGAGCTCCGGTGGCATCGATATAGGGTGCGTGCTCTTTGTCATAATTTGAAACCGCCATTTTCGGGATCATCATTTCTTCTTTAGGCAAGAACTGGCGGGTTAACATGAGAATCATAATGCCTGCAATAATGCCCCAGAGTAATTGACCAACAAAATATGAGTAAATGATAATGCCCACAACAAAAAGCATCATGAGCATATTTCTGGCCTGGGCTTTCTTTCTGGCCTCCATTTTGTGAGCCATGACGATTTCTCTGCCCTTTCCGGCAGGAACCTCCCTTATTTTGGGGTTGTTCAGGTCTTCCATGTTAGGATATACAAGGATATCTTTGAGTTCTTCTTTAGGAAGAAGTTCTGCCATTGCTTTTGCAAGCAGGGATTTCCCTGTCCCTGGAGTCCCTATCATCATGATATGCCGTCTCTGGCTAGCTGCCTTTTTCACGACTTCTACGGCATGCTCCTGCCCCAGCACTTGGTCAATAAGAAGTTTGGGTACATCGATATTAGAAGTATTTTCAAACTGGAAGCCGATATCAATATCTTCATCCATGTCCTGATCGGACTCAGACTCGGCCTTAACTTGATTGGATTCAAACCCGGTCATACCCCCACCGGATTCATCCTTCTTCTGGTCGGCCGCAGACTTGTCTCCATCCTGAACGGGCTCGCCAATATTTTGAGCGGGTTCGTCCATCTTCCCCGAAGACTCGTCTATGTTCTGATTATTATTATATACCATGGTTAGCTCACATATTCGAACGTTATTGAATAGACGTTACTGATCGATATATATACTTGACGTTTTCGAAAAAATGATCTATTTAATGATAAAATTATTGGCAAAAAGCGGGATGCCACAATAAAGAATTTCTCGATTTACTGTGACCCCATCCATATTTCGACTAATTATATAGACTTTCGGTATATAAAATTAACCTACTACTAAATGTATAATATAGAAACCTTTTATTATATACTTATTTGCTAATTACCTATTTGGCTCGAAAACGCGATAGATAATCAATTTTCAAATCATTGCTTAATGATAGTTTCAGCTCTTTTATGATATTCCTCTATAAATACATTGAGCATTGTTCGCTAATTTAGAGCCAATTTAGATTTGGATCCCAATAGTTAAAAAATATATACGAGTTAATTCCGAGTTAGTCAAAACTGGCTCAGAATGATTTAGCGCTAGCTCATCCCATTTCAGAGCTAAATTAGAGGTAATTAGGAGATAAGTCTAAGCTATGTCCTGCCGGCTATTCATAAATCGGCATCGACAGCTATTTAAAAAAACAAGAGGCATTTTTCTCTTATGTCCAGAAGCAAGGTAAAAAATCTTCTCCTTCTAAAGCAAATTCACAGTGCCGTAGCCCAGATCCGAAAAGGCAAGATGGATAAAGCCCTTGAAACCCTAGATAAAGCCGAAGACTCTGCAAGGAAAGCAAAAGCCACCGACGCCGTATATTATATTCTTTTTATGCGTGGAGGCATCTTTTATACTGAGTCAAAGTATGATGAAGCCCTCGAAACCTATGAAAAGGCGCTTGATGCAGGTTCGGAACTCCTTAAAACTAACCCTGAAAATAACGATTACCAGCACTACATGGGCACAACCCTGAGCAATACCGGAAACCTTCTTAAAAGGAAAGGCGAAAATTCGAAAGCTGTCGAATATTATGCTCAGGCCCGTGAGACCTATGTAAATCTTCTGGCAAAAGAGCCTGGAAATGCAGTCTTCCGATCTGCTGCCGGCGAGAACCTTAACAACTATGCAGCTCTCCTTACGGACATGAGTTCTTTTGAAGAAGCATGTGAAGTCCTCAGGCAGGCGATTGAGCTCTACGAAAAGCTTCTTGAAGAAAAGCCCGACAACCTGGGCTATCAAGCCGAACTCGCAGTCGCGCTCAGTCAGCTTGGAAAATGCCTGATCCAGCAGAGTCCGGAAAACTGCGATACTGCAAAACGAAGCCTTGAAAAAGCTCTTTCCATGCAGGAAAACATCCTCACCCAGCAGCCCGAAAACGCAACTATTATAGATGCCATTGCTTTAACCCGGGAGAGACTTGAAAAACTGGAAACCCTGGAAAAACAGGAAAAGCCTGAAAATCTGGAAAATCTGGAAACCCTGGAAGAACAGGAAAAAACAGAAACTTTGGAAAAACAAGAAAAGCCTGAAAATCTGGAAAATCCGGAAACCCTGGAAGAACAGGAAAAAACAGAAACTTTGGAAGAAAAAGAAAATCCGGAAAATTCGGAAAGGCTTTAAGGTTTTTATCTCAAATGCGCCGGCAGCATCATAGAGAGCTGAGTCATAGAGGATAGCGCCATAGAGCCTATAATCTCTTAAAATCCGCAAAAATCCGAACACTTCAACTTTTTACAGGTTCTCCTTTGAAAACAGCAGCATGTGCACATAAAGCAAAATCAGCAGGCCTGCAACGATTCCTGAGATAAACTGGAAAGTAAAGTATGAATAAACAACCAGCCCAAGCACGAAGAGAGTAATAAGAATGTTTGCAAGCCGAACTCTCTTCCTCATCTGAGGATCTAGCGGAGTTCCGGCTTCTTTTTCATCTAGCTGACATTCCCTAAAGTAACTCCTTTCTCTTTTCATAAGGAAATAGAGTCTCAGAATGAGAACATCAATAACTATGCCCCAGAGAAGCTGGCCGATATATAATGTATAAAAGAGGATAGCTGCGAGAAAGATACTCACAAGCAGGAGGTATATTTTTTCTCGTTTTCTAATTTCAAGAATCTCGATTCTACCCTTCCCCCTCACTCTTTAGATCTTTTTCTTCAATTATTTCTCTATCTACGTATTTACTTTTTCCCAAATACCTTCTTTAGAAATCAATAAACATCAAATTGTTAGAAAACTTGGGTTTAAGTGAGACTCCTTAAATCTGAACAAAACGATCTGGAATTAAAAAATTAGAAAAAGAGTCCTGTTTCAAGCTGGAGAATATTGAATTGTCTAAAATCTAATTCGTGACAACTGTAATCAGTCTTCTGAACCCGAATTTGTCCACGCGCCATCTGCGCGATTTTTCCCAGTGTGCAAAGAAAGAGAAGCAAACTATCTCTTATTCTTACATTTTTTGCTACAACTTCATAGTAAAAAACACAATGTTTAAGCTATCCTGAATTTATTTTTTCATTATGTCAGAGAGTTTGAGAGATTCAGCTGAAAGACATTTTCAAAAGACCTTATTCTTAATGCAAACAGTCAAGCCAGAGGAAGCCTTAAAAGAGCTGGAATTAGCTGAAAAAGATGCAAATAAAGCGAAAGCAAATGATATTTTTCTAAATGTCCAAACCATAAAAGGACATATAATTCGGGCCTTGGGGGAGTACGAAGAAGCCTTGAAAATTCATGTTCTTTCCTTAAAAGCTATAGAAGAATCTCTATTTAAAGATCCTGCTAACGAATTTTATCAGGGAATTTGTGGAACTAATTAACAGAATAAACTCCTGTAATGATCATAATGAATTGAAATGCATGCTTATAAAAGAAAGGGGAAGTATTGAGAAAAAACAGAGGATGTTGAAATCTCCCTAATAAAACAATTCTCTCCTTTAACAAATAAACATATTCAGAATCTTGATGAGCATAAAATTGAAGAATTAAAAGAAAAATGTCTTTTTCTTTTCATCCCTAATAATTGAAATCAATCTCAGGACTAATAATGTGTAGGCTTCGTGAGAATAATCCCAATCTTCTCTATTTATTTTGTTTTTACTGATTCTTTTGCTTGGATTTTATTCATGAAAAGGCCGCTCTCCTTCGTCGAGCGTGAAAAGCTCCCGTAAAGACGCCACTCTCTAGTCCCAAGTAATAGACGGTCAAAAAACAAAAAAGGAGTAAAAAATAATTTTCGCCAAAAAACTCCTGTATTGGCTCATTACGATGTGAACAGGTCGAAAATATTCCCCAGCATGCTACTGTCTGTCTGATAAAATTCGGTGTATTTACAGCGCTTGCAGGTGACATGAGTGAATTTCTTGTTCTGGACATCGAAGAGTTTACTGAGAAAGCCGCCTGTGGTGCGGATCTCACCGGTTTCGTAGGAGGTGTTCCCGCATTTGGGGCACACGAAGTTAAATTCTTTGCTCATTTTCTGGTCTCGTTATTATTTTGGTATCCTTATTTGAGTCTCATTATTTTTAGTCTCTTTATTTGTATTCTCGTTTTTATCTTACTGGAACCTCACTGGAAATTGCCAGTTAATCAGGGGTAGCTTCAATCTGGCAATATTTAACATTATTGCAAAAACAGAGGAAAGAGATATTAGAATAAAAGATAATTACTGCGTAAGAGCTATGAAAACAAAAGCTATGATTACAATCGCCCTGTTAATCTCGGCTGTGCTGATGGCTGCAAGGGTATCCCCGGGAATTGATAATGATCAGTTCAGGGAAGGGAAGTATATTCACCTTGACAGTATGGAAATTGCATTCAGTAAAACTGATGCAGACATCAGTATTGAATACCATCTGAGTCCTTTTGCTCAGACTTACATATTTCTTTTCGGAAGCAAACATCTGGAGCCCAAGATAAAAGATATTTTCTTTGACTTTGATAACGTGGAAGTCAAGGAGATAGGGAGAACAAGTGCTTCGCTCCAGATACTAAACATTTCTAGGAAAGAGGCCGGAAACTACCTGTGTGATCCTTACGAATTAGGAATACAATCTGATAGCCTTACCTTTGTTTATCCTCCCAAAGGCGTGAAAAAGAGTTATGAAAATGTGAGAGTTACTCCGCCGGTCTTTTATTAAGTAAAAGAGAAGAGTTGATATAAATTACCTGCTTAACATTAATTACCCATTTACTTTTAGTTTCTTCTACTTCCTCAACCCTTTCTTCTCTCAACTACCTCTTTTTATTTTACTCATTTGTTAATCCGATAAAGTGATTCTCTTCTCATTAGTAAGGTTTAATATCCGGATAAGGCAACTAATTTAAAAATGTAATACAAAAAGGCCATTTTATACATATTTCAGGAATGTATTTTTAATAAGAAACCCAATTTTCTTTGATAGCGATGGGAAGATTTAAACTGAAATGTCTGAAGTGCGGAAAAGAATATGGCCAGGAATACAGGCTCATGTGTGAGAATGACGACTCCTTTTTGCGGGCGAACTACTCCGAAAAAAGACTGGAACTAAGAAACCAGCCAGGCATTGGAAGGTTCCATTCCTGGCTTCCAGTTCAGGAAGAACTTACTACGGATGCAGGACCTATAACTTACAAAAGTGAAGCTTTTGCCAGAGAACTCGGGCTTTCAAACCTTTATATAGGGTTCAGCGGTTATTGGCCTGAAAGGGAGGCTTTCACTAAAACCTGCAGTTTTAAAGAGCTAGAAGCCCACCCAACCATGCAGCTCCTGAAAGAGACCGGAGGAAAAGCCTTAGTACTTGCCTCTGCCGGAAATACCGGCCGGGCCTTTGCGCACGTCTCGGCTTTGACAGGAATTGATGTCTATATAGTTGTACCGGATTCCGGAGCTTCGAATCTATGGCTGCCTGAAGAACCCACTGAATCTATTCATCTCATCAGTATGAGTCCAGGAAATGATTACACTGATGCTATTAATCTCGCAGGCCGGATTGCAAAGCTGCCTGGCATGGTTTCCGAAGGCGGAGCAAGAAATATCGCCAGAAGAGACGGAATGGGCACTGTAATGCTGGATGCAGCATTAACTATAGGAAAAATGCCTGACCACTATTTCCAGGCAGTAGGAAGCGGTACAGGAGGAATTTCAGTATGGGAAGCTGCAATACGCCTCAGGGCCGATGGACGATTCGGACAAAAACTCCCGAAACTTCAGCTTGCCCAAAACCTTCCTTTTGTTCCCATGTACAATGCCTGGCAAGAAAAAAGAAGAGAAATTATTCCAGAACTTGACATGAAGGATGCAAAGAAACAGGTAGAAGAAACCTATGCTACCGTGCTTACCAACCGTACTCCTCCGTATGGGGTCACGGGCGGGTTATACGATGCGCTTGTCGATACCGACGGAATAATGTACTCAATTACTAGAGAAGAAGCCCTTGAAGCTAAGGCCCTTTTTGAATCCCTGGAAGGAATCGATATCCTGCCCCCGTCAGCAGTTGCGACCGCTTCCCTATTAAAAGCCGTGGAAGCAGGAAACGTTGGAAAGGATGAAACTATTCTTCTGAATCTTGCAGGCGGAGGATACGAACGTCTGAAAGAAGACTTCACACTTTACCAGATCGAGCCAGTAACTACTGCCAAAAATTCTGATATTCCATTAGAAGAACTTAATCTCTGAATGCGAAATAACTCTGAAGAAGAAATGTATGAAAAAGAAAGCTGAAGAGGCATGTGCATGGCAAATCCGGAAGAAGAAGTCATAGCAATAATGAAAAAGGCAGGTATCGACTTTGCCGCAACTCTTCCCTGTGACAGGATTAAAAACCTGCTTCCCCTGGTTTCTGAGAATTTTCCTGAAATCAGGTTAACAAGAGAAGAAAACGGTGTGGGCATTTGTGCCGGGGTTTACCTTGCAGGGGGGAAGCCCATGATGCTTATCCAGAGCACAGGGCTTGGAAATATGATTAATGCCTTGGAATCCCTGAATGTAATCTGCAGGATCCCCTTACCTGTTCTGGCAAGCTGGCGCGGGGTTTACGCTGAAGGAATCGAAGCCCAGGTTCCGCTTGGGTCCCATCTCCCGGCAATCCTTGAAGGAGCAGGGCTGGAATATACAATAATTGACGAAGCCGAAAAACTCCCTCTCCTTGAAACCGTGATAAAAGACGCTTTTGAGAACCTCAGGCCACATATAGCCCTGATTTCCCCGAAAGTTTGGGAAGGTTCGGATTGCTGTGCCTGGGAAGCGGCGGGACTGCCCGAAAAACCGGAGCTTATGGAAAGAACTTGCAGTTTTAATCTTACAAGGGAAACACTCAGGCCAGTAATGCTCAGGAATGATGCTATCTGCGCAATTGCTTCTCAACTTGATGACGAAATTACGGTAACAAATCTGGGGGTTCCCTGCAAGGAACTTTATGCCTGCAAGGACAGGGAGCTCAATTTCTATATGTTTGGCTCAATGGGGCTCGTTTCGTCGATAGGCCTTGGCCTTGCTCTTCTAACCGAGAAGACGGTTGTGACCTTTGATGGGGACGGTAGCCTGCTTATGAATCCCAATGCCCTGCTCGAAATTGCCAGAGAAGCCCCGAAAAATCTTATAATTATCGGCCTTGACAATGGTGCATATGGTTCTACAGGTTCGCAGGAAACCTGCGCCCTTCGTTATATTGACCTGGAAACTTTTGCAACAGCCTGCGGAATTCAGAATACGGCTAAAGTAAACAGTCCAGAGGGGTTAATAGAAGCTTTCAGGAAGTTTCGTGCCATGCAGGAACTTTCCTTTATCCATGTAATCCTGAAGCCTGGAAATACAAAAGCTCCCAATATCCCCCTGAGCCCTGAAGAGGTTACAAAACGTTTTAAAGAGGCTTTAAAAGCCTGAAGGCCGAAGATATTTCAAAAACAAAGGGATTATGAAAACAAGCATCTAAAAATAAAAATCACAAGTTACAAGAATATGTAAAGGAGAGAAGAACGTTGTCACTCTCTCCAGCTTATTTTTTCTACAGGCTCACTAAGCCTAAATCTTCCTGTGAGAATTTTCTCTTTGAGTTCTTCGGCCGCCAGAATTGCCCTTGCGCGATCGGACTGGCGCAAGGTTACCTTAATGTCCCTGAGGCAGCCTCCGGTTGCGCACCTGACAGAGCCCAGGTTTGCACTGAATGCTTCCCCCCTGCACTTTGAGATACAGAGCCCGCAGTTAAAGCAAAATTCCGGACTGTGTACAGCTCCGTTTTCTCCTCGGCTTACCGCACCCATGGGACAGGCTTCGATTACAAGGCAATCCTTACAATTAAGGCATTTTTCGGGCTCGTACTTAATATTCATGTCCACATTATCCCATACATCCCCGTAGGTGATTTCACAAAGTGGGATTCGCCCTGCTAGGTCTACGAGCTTCAGCGGGATTTTCTTATCCAGCTTCAGGATATTTTCCAGTATTCCTTCGTGAAGAATCGGAATCGGGACAGCCCAGGTATTGATTATTTCAGGGCCGGCAGAAGTTTTGAAGCCTCCCATGTACTCAGGGGTCATGTCATGCATGTCCGCAAAACCAGTCAGGTTAGGATTATCAGGAGCGCTTCGAGTGCCAGCCCCAGTAACAAATCCATCCGCTCCATTGAAAAGTACTCTTGTTCCGATTCCTATGGTCTCTAGCTTGGGATCGTTTTCGATTGGATTTAACTCGCCACAGCCACAAAACGTCATTTCCTTAAACTCACCTTCAAACGGCAGGGCATGGAAGATAGTTTTGATAGGCTCTTTTCCGGGATTTACAAATGCCCTATAATTCTTAAAAGCATGTCTTGTTGCATTGAGTTTCGCATAGGGGATATCGGATAGCCGCGTTTCTACCGAGAAGCGTTTTCCTTCACTGGTAGTCACATCAACTTTAACGTTTTTTCCTTCTACCAGTTCTCTGAACAGGTGTCCGCCTCCGTAATTAGGATCAAACTTACTGTGAGCGGTTCCGAGTACGATTAGGTCCAAAATTCCAAGCCTTTCGTTAGGGCAGGGACCTACAACTGCCGGCACGCCGTTTAGCAGGACTTCAGATGCCTTTACAAATGAGTCAGGCTCTGAAACTTTGAACGAAAGTACGGCATAAGTTCCGCTCATAATGCCGCGTGTTGCAGTTGTTACAACATCCACGTCTTCGAGCTTTATCTCCTCTCCTGCTCGAATTCTCTCGCTAATTTCCGCAGCGGTAAGAACAACTGCGTTTCCCTCATCAATTTTATTCTGGATTTCCGAGATTGTCCGGGACGTCCCTGTATTATCAAATGCTCCGTTCATGTTTCCCTCACCCGGGATATTGAATTCATCCTATTTTAGTGACATGTTCGTTCTTAAAGGGGTAGGATTTCCTAGAATAGTGTTTAAAAAACAGATTAAAAAGAGGCCATTAGTAAAGAATAAAATAAGTAAAGAAGGAAATAAGGAATGAAAGATTTTTAAGGATTGAGCAGAGGATAAATTTGAGCCGGGATTTCAAAGTATGAGGTAACAGCGAAAAAACACTTGATAAGAGTGTAAAGTCCTTTGTCTTTCGAGGCTGATTGATATAGAAGTAATCCAAACCACCCAAAACTTATATAAATGATGATGCGTACTATGGAGTTGCACTTTGGTGCGAAAAACGTAAGCAACAAGCTAATGGGCTCGTGGTCTAGACGGTTATGACGTCGCCTTGACATGGCGGAGGTCCTGAGTTCGAATCTCAGCGGGCCCACTAAAAAATTTTCCGGAGCTTTTTTCGGAAAATGAAAGCAGGCTATTACTCTTACATAGACATCAAACTTATCTGCCTGCCCAGGTAGCTCAGTGGGAGAGCGCTGCCCTGAAGAGGCAGTTGTCCCCGGTTCGAATCCGGGTCTGGGCACCATCATAGAACATCAGTAGTGTAGCGGTCATCACCGGGCGTTGCCAACGCTCGAACCCGGGTTCGAATCCCGGCTGGTGTATATATATTATCCGAGTCAATTTCCAAATCTATTTACTTTTAAGAAAAAAATAAGCTTTTAAAGTTTTTTGTCTTTTCTCCTTACTTATTCTTTTTTAGCGCCATTTTTCCAGACTGATCCTATATTAAAATTTTTTGCTTTGAGTTTGAAATATTTATTATATTGACTAGTTACTCAAACAAACTTTAGTTTCTGAATAATTATCTACTAACTTAGTCTCTAAATATTAACATTTTGTCTTTTATTGTCAATACTATGAATGATATCTTATTCAATGTTAACCTATGGTTTAACCTTTTGTTTAGAGTGAATGGTTACTATAGAGTTTGAAAGTATATATGTTAACCAACTTATTGTCAACCAAAAAATTAATTAAAATAAAAAATCATTATAATTATTGGATATACATCTCGAGAAGACAGAGAGACAAGTCTGCTTGAAGAGATCTATACCAACTATGTTGCAAACCTGAAAAATCGTAAGGAGATCTAAAATGACAGGAAAGTTCCAGAAGAGAAATGCAGAACGGAAAGGCATCAGAAAAGAATATGAACTGGAGCAGAAGTTAATAAAGGAAATCGTAGGCGAAATTCAGGTAAGCGGCGGTGGATCAATAGAGTGAGTAAAAAAGTACACATAACAATCCAAGCTGGAGAGATTTCTGAGCAGACCGTAGAAATAGCTGAAAGCGCTACCTACGAAGACCTGCTTAATACTTTGGATATAAATCAGGAAACAGTACTTGTATTAAATGAAGGGAATGCTGTTCCCCTTGACGGGGCAGTCAGTTCCGATAGGCTAACAATCCTCCGAGTTGTCACAGGGGGCTGACCTGCCAGCAAAAGGCAGAACCTCTCATTTATTACAATTTCTTTTTTCCACCTTTTTTAAAAGTCCCTGTTTAGAGTTTTCATTATTGGAAGCTTTTCTTTGAGTTTAAACATTATTTCCTCCCAAATTGCGTGTCAGGATCATGGAAAATTAAATATTTTCTATGAGTTTCTATATAATCACAACAGCACGCTGCTCTTTTCCCTTTTTGGGAACACAATTTCTTTTTTCACTCCTTTCTCAAGCAGACCGATTTAAGATGTAGTTAAAGGGGGATAAAAGGAGCTAAAAAGAAATTCATAAAGAAAGAGCTGTTAGAAGTAAAAGGTAATTAAGCCTAGAAAAATAACAATAAAAGGTACGATATTAGGTAAAAAAAGTCTTAAATGAAGTCAATTTTCAGCGCGAATGTTTATTAGAAGCAGAAAAATCCAAAAAAGTAAAAACAGGGGCGAAAAATGACGAGAAAAATTTTAAGAGGATTTTTACTTCCATAATGGTCGAATTCCAGAGAAGAATTGTCAGCCATTATGGAGTAAATTTAGTTTGAGGGTCTTTACTTTGTGGGAGTAAGAGGCACCTTTTTACTCATAACCTTCAGCTTCTTAATTGCTGAGATGGTCGCCTGAGATTCTTTGTATATTTTGTCTTCGTAATAACTGATGATCTCGTCAACTGGAGCTGCAAGAGCATAGATTTTTATTGGGCGTCCTTTCCCAGGTTTCTTTTCCGAACGAACGCTAACCCAGGACTGGTTGCGCATCAGTCTCATTGCAAGACTTACTTCGGGTTGTCTTAATCCTGTACTGATTTCTATTTCACGGGATGAAGCCTCGTCAACATTCATAAGATATGCCATAGTTGTAGCGACATTTCTGGACATTCCAAGGTTTCTTAACGTTTCAATAAAAATGTGGTCGTTTTCGTCCAGCACTTTTACTTCATAGTCTTTCATGATAACCCCTTCATACTTTTAATTTAATAGATATGTTTGTCAGTTAAAAAATATTAAGATGATTATTTTTAGACCTTTAAAGAATACTTTTATAATTATCTTTCAAAACTGACAACAATTGCTAAATATATACACTGTTGATATATTTATACGGTAACCTGTTTCGTTTTGAAATTTTAAAGTTAATAAAAAAACGTTTTTACGTGATATAGCGGATTGTTTCCGTTTTAAGTCCAACAACCGGTTATTAAAAACAAACAGCTTATGTTCATAACCGACTACTAGAGCCCCGTTTTATGAGATTGATGGGAAGGGCTTTACAGATTGATCAATTAAACCTGTATACGTATATAATTAGAAGGTTATTCATCTCCAACAATTAATAATGTACTCATACTATTTAAAGTTGTATATATTAAAAAGGAATTGAAAAACTTTCAATTAGCCTTGACATGAGCCACTTTATGAAAATATTGACATAAAAAATGCATTCTAATATCTTTATTCAAATAAAAAATTTCATGCGTCATAGTAAAAATATTATAATTCTACTGATTAATAATTTGGATCTAGGTTTCAGGGGAAGAGTCTGTAGACTTGTAAGCAAAATTATAAAGTATTTGACAGTTTTGCTTCATATTATACAACTGTCTAGAAGAGTCTGTAGACTTGTAAGCAAAATTATAAAGTATAGCAAAGGAAACAGTTTTCTCACAAATCGTCAGATTTGGAGGGCTGGGCAGTTAACTTGAATTGTCTTCTTAGAGAAATAGTTGATATTTAAGAAAAATATTTGAATTTAATTTTCCCAATAGGATTATTAGTTTCCTACATCTGAATGAAAATGTAAATTTCCAATATATTCTTGAATTCCACTTTACCTATATTTCGTAGATGTCATATAACTATAAGATTTCAATCTTGAAGAGAGAGTTTTTTGATACACTGTTTCCTGCAGAACCTGTCCTGGAATGAAGAAGCGAATTTTCAATTCTATTTTTTAGCCGAAGAATATTTTATATATTAATCGACTAACAAGTTAGTTAGCCTAACTAAATATCTTGAATTTCATTTTATGGAGAGCGAAAATGGAAATTTCCAAGTTTCTTGAAAAAATGGATCATTATTATCAAAAAAATCTAAAAGAACATGAATTTTTAGAAGAATACAGTGATATCACCTACAACATCTTCCTCTACCTAAGGAAAATTAATTCCCTGGGCAATCCCACAATATCCGAACTGGCAAAGGCTATGGAGGTCAGCAAACCTTCTGCCAGCAACATGGTTTCTAAAATGGTGGATAAAGGCCTGCTGAAAACAAAGGCTTCCCCGAAGGACGGAAGGGCTTGTTTGCTCGAGCTTACTGATAAAGGAAAAAGGGTCATTGAAATCGAAAGTTGGGCTGATATGAAGTTTATTGAAAAGATCCGGGAAATTCTGGATGAAGAAGAATTTGGGGTTCTGGAAAGAATCTTTGAGAAAATCGCTTCTGGACTCGAAGAGGAAAAAGCATGATTAATGAACAGGAAATGAGGTATGGAAGCATCGGAAAGCTTTTTCTGAAATTCGCTCTACCGGCAACTATTGGATTTATTGTTGCTGGAATCCAGGGAGTCATTGACGGTTTCTTTATCGGGAATGCGGTGGGCAGCCAGGGGCTTGCAGGAGTGACTCTTGCATTTCCTGCACTTATAGCCATAGTTGCAGTAGGCCATATGATTGGGATCGGGACTTCAAGTCTTGTGGCTCTGGCCCGTGGGAGAGGCGATCTTCAGGAAGCCCTCAGGCTTGTACATAATGCTTTTCCCCTGCTCTTACTTGCAGGAATAGGGCTTACTGCCTTCGGGTTGGCTTTTTCGGACTCTTATCTCCGCCTGCTGGGAGCTTCCGGCACGGCCTTTGCAATGGCAAATGCTTATCTCCGTGTCCTTTTTGCAGGTTCGGTATTTATGCTCCTGGCAATTGCCCTTGATCCACTTGTTCGAAACGACGGAAAACCAGGATTTGCCATGATATGTCTGGTTGTGGGTGTTCTCATAAATCTCGGTCTTGACTACATCTTTGTTATGCGCATGGGAATGGGAGTCACAGGGGCTGCCGTAGCCACGGTAATCGCTTTTTCCATTTCCGGAATACTTCTGTCACTCTACCTTTTCAGCAGGTGGGCCGGACTGAGGCTAAATCACCGGGCTTTCTGCCTGGAGCCGAGAACTATTATCAGGATCATGAAAATAGGTCTCCCCTCCTTTGCAATGCAGTTTTCAACCTTCTTCCTACTCTTTACTAACAATTACATGCTGCTCAGATACGGCTCGGAACTTGCGGTTTCAGGCTACGGTATCATAGGTTACGTCTTCTCGATCTTTTCCCTGATCTTTGAAGGAATCGCAGTCGGCACCCAGCCAATTATTGGTTTCAATTATGGGGCCCGCTGTTACTCCAGGGTTGCCGGGACCCTGAAGATGGCTTTCATCTCTTGCCTCGGGACCGGAGCAGCCGGGTTCCTGTTCCTCTCAATATTTCCAGAACAGGTTATCCATATCTTCAACCACGACAGCCCCGAACTCCTGGAAATTACCCTTAACGGTATGGAGATTTTCATGTTTTCCCTCCTTGCCCAGGGGACGGTTATGCTCGGTTCAGTGTATTTCCAGTCCATAAACAAGGTCAGATCCGCTCTTTTCATCCAGCTCGGAAAAGTTTTTCTCTTCCTCCTTCCCTTGCTCTTGATTTTACCTCCCTTACTTGGCCTTAATGGTGTCTGGCTCGCAACCCCGGCTGCGGAATTCCTGATTTTAATAGTCGTATTGGGCTTGCTCTGGCAGGAGTTTGGTTTTTTCAGAAGTAGAAAACCTGTAAGTGAAGAAGGTCATTGCCCTGCTTCTGAGAGTGCATTAACTCCCAACAACTAAAATGAACCAATGCTCCCGAGAACACTACCGTCAGAAATCCCTGCATAAAGTAGTTAAGGACAACGGTGCCAAGGGGGCAAAAACTACATCATCCTTTTTGAGGTCATAATAGCCCACTATTTCCATTGTGAGCATTGAGGGTACAACAAGTTTTGGGAAACTGATAGCTTCCCGAACTAAAATGAATAGATAGCTGCCTTTAACAACCCGTTTTTCCTACGGACAAATTCTTTTCCAATCCGGCTTGCTAGAGTTATCGGCTCTTAACTCATCTGCAGAGGATCTACCTTCATGTACTCTCGGAGTACGGTTGTTGCGTAACTTCCCTTTGGCAGCATGAATTCAAGCACAGCCTTTGACTTTCCAGGGTTCAGTTCATCATCTTCAACCTCAAATTTTGGTTCAACCTGTAGAATAACTTCCCTGCGAATGCCTTTAGAACTCATTTCAGGAATTTTTTCTATATTGAAACCCTGCAGAGGAACTTTAAATTCATCGAGAACTGCCTGTTCGATCTCTCCCGGAATACCAGAAGCAAACTCCGTATTATATCCCGGAAGGGGGGCGGTTATGAAGGCCCGGTTTCTTTTAATCAGGCGGTTCATGGCATTTACGGTTTCTGCTGTGACTTTTTCGGTCTTTGAAGAATCCGGCAGGCCAAGCTCATTCTTGAAACAGACAATATCGCCTTCTACAGCTTCGTCTAAGGGGAGTCCCTTCTCGATTCGTCTACACAGAATTGTATTATATATATAGGACTGGTAGCCATGCACAAACATTCTGTAGAGGTTTTTCGGGAGAACAAGAAAAGCGCCTGCAAAGTCGTCCGGGTTTGCTATCAGGTGGTTCATCATTGCTCTTTCATGCCCAAGGCGGAGAGGATATGTTTTTAATCCTTCTTTGAAGTCGCGAGTCTCTTTAACGAACTGGCGGGCTTCCTTTGTTTCTTCCGGCTCATCTGGGAAGGGTTCGGCGATATAGAGCAAGGCAGCTTTTTCAAAATCTCCTTCAACAATAGCTTTTCCTACCAGATGTGTAACAGGGCGTACAGAGCCGAAGCGCTGTATCCCGAAGAAATTCGGGACGCCGCCCTGAGCCAGGATCTCATTTGTAGTCTTTTCAAGCAGTTTGTCTGTTTCCTCCCGCGAATGGGTTATATTTCGGACGGTAATTCTGAAATCGTTCCCCCACAGGTCTCCGAGTTCAACGGACTTTCGGGAGCGGCCCAGGACTTTCAGCTCTATGTCTTTTAAATGGATCTTCTCAATTTCCAGGGTGTCAATATCAAAAATGCTGATTTTCTGAGTGGTAAGTGCACGTTTGTCCTTTGTGCCTGCAACGCTGATTCTCTTCTGACTTATCTGGAGGATTTTTGCGAGAGTCCGGGTCAGGTGATGTGTATCCCAGTCGCGTTTTACGAGTTCAAGAATAAGGTATTTCCCTTCTTGCCCTTCCTTTCGGTTCGTAATCTCTCTAACAATAAAATCTTCCACTTCCTGGCGAAGCTGCCCTCCTAGGCCGTCAGTATCTGTGGAGTAAAGATTTATTCCGATCTGTTTTTCAATTTCCGGCACCTGCATGGGTTAAAAACACTCCTCTATTACATATATGGTGAAAATTATAAAGGCCATCTGGGGTTGATATCTATAGCCTTTATTTCGCTCGTGTTTACGAAAGTCCAACTTCTGCATGCTTCATTTCCTTCAGCGGCTTTAACTCTTGCCTGGGCAGTTTTTCCAGGAAGTCCACCTGCATAAAGGCTTGAAGTCGGGTCGAGCATAAGCCAGGAACCGTATTCATCGGTCAGGTAATTCACATCAACGTTTCCGTAATATGCCCTGACCCCTTCGACTGCAGCATTTGTCACATCGGTTCCATTGCCAATGTAAACCGCTGAAAAGGCATGGCTGTTGGTCAGGTAAACTCTGGTTGTGCCTCCTACAGCTTCGAGCATGGACGAAAGGAGAATTGCCTGGTCTTCACAGTCTCCGGCTCCTATTCTTAGAGTCACGTTGGCAGGCTCCCAGATGTCATTACCTCTAGGATCGCTGACATATTCTATTTTCTCATTTACCATGTCAAAGAGGGCACATACCTGATAAATATTATATGCTCCTGGATATGAACGAGCCACCTGGGCTGCCTTACTCCTTACATCAGGCTCGGCTGGCTCCACAAGTCTATTTATGGTTTCAAAGTAAGATGAGGGATTGTATCGGTACACAGGATTCGATTTTTCTGGCATTGGCTTCAGGTTTACAGTGAAGTTTTTAAGGGGATATGGTCCGTAGTCGTGCCATTTTCCTTCTGAGGTCGAGGCAAGCAACCAGAGGATAATATTGAAATTGGCTCTTTCTTCTTCAGGGATCTGAACTGCAATTACTCCGAGATTCTGCTCTTCACCGGGATTGATCAAAACTCCGCAGTCCTCTGAATAAATTAGGTTTTCGGAAGCATTAACTGAAACCCCGTACCTATCAATAAATATTGGGTTTCGCCCTTCATTTTTTATGCTGATTTTAACATAGCCCATTCCTCCCTGGAAAAATTCTGAAGTCTGATAGTTGCTGTTCAGGGAAAAACCAGGCTGCAATGGAGTTCTCAAGATGGGAGTTAGTTCGCTTTCTCTGGGGGAATATGTGGGTGTTGCCGGGAAAGTAAATGAAGTCGGTTCAGGTGTAAAAGCGCCATTCTTGCTTCCGGAACCCAGGCCTAAGGATATATAATCTGTTACCTCATCTCTAAAATTCTCTATAGAATCCGAAGCGGTGAGTGCTGCGAGTACAAGGCATACGCATAAAACAGCAATTATTGAGGCTGCCTCTTTTCCTCCTGAATTCTTCATGATCTCCTCCTGAATTGAACACAGACAGAACCTCTTTCCTAATCGGAGGAGCTATCGTTTAGATAGCCTCGGCTCGGTTTAATTTTAGTGCAGTTTTCCCAAACATGGTTTTCAGGTTCCTCGCACTTAAACAAGTTTAAGGTCCCGCGTAATTTTATCTATAAGCTCTTCTTTTGCCGGCCCTATTCCGAGGACTGTAACCGTTCCCGGAGGAATTTCAGTAAGTCCTGCATCCTGTATAAGAGCAGTAGGTAACCCTTCCCTTCTTGCCTTTTCCTTAAGCTCATAAAGGTCCTTAAGGGTAGGGACTTTGAGGACAATTTTTTTCTGCCCGCCTTCCTTCCATTTTTCAAGATCACTTTTGCTTGCCCACTCGGCAGCAGAAATGGCAGCATGAGCTACCTGTACTGCAAACTTACCTTTGGAAAGCTTCAGGTCATCCCGGGTAACTATACACTGTTTATATTCACTCATCTTTTGCCTCGGGCTTATTGAAGGTCAGTCTGTTTCTTAAATGTTTTCGATGATAATCTCCGAACTTTTTTCATATCCCAATTTTTATATTTATTTCCAATTATCTGTATTTTGATCGATCCGGGCCCAAATATTATAATATTAAGCAATTTTAGAAATCTACAAATTCGAATCGATATATTGCTGATATTATGACCAACATCATTTATAATTATTTCATAAGGTATTTTGGATATGTTCTATGATATAATCTGCAGGATTTATTCCCCAGGCATCAAAAATACCTTTTCCTGAAGGTGTTCCATTAACTTCAAGAATTTTAGGTCTTCCCTCAGTTTGGCTGGAATTAAACTCAATTTCATTATTAAGATCTCCAGTCAACCCTTCTATAATATCAACACCAGCAAAAGTTGTGCTTACTGCCAAGGCAGCCTTTTCAGCAAGCTCTTTTTGTTCTTTTGTGAGCACACACCGATCTGCATTTCCTCCCTGACTCAGGTTATTGACCCAGGAGCCGGATGCTGCCTTGCGATAAATTGCTCCAATAGCCTTACCACCAACGACAAAAGCTCTGATATCTCTTCCCGGATTCTCTATGAACTCCTGGATATACAGCATACCTCTTTCTTGAAGCAGCTTATTGAGAGTTGTTTCCAGGGACGATGGTTCTACTTTTTTATCTGAAAACTGGACTTCACCATTCTTTACTCTTGCAATATCCTTTCCTTTATATCCAAAAACGGGCTTTATGACGGCATCTCCAAATCTTGATATTGCCTTTAGAGCTGCTTCGAAATCCTGCACGGCTACGGTTTCAGGTACAGGCAGTCCGGCTTTTGCCAGAAGATAAGAAGCATGGTATTTATTTGCGGCATTCCGGATAGCTTCAGGGGAATTGACGACAGGAACCCCTTCGTCTTCCAGTTCACGCAGGATATCAAACCTGAAAGATACCCCTTCGAAAGTCCCTGCACCTGCATCTCTTACAATTATCGCGTCAAGGTCAGAGAGCTTTATATCCCCTACTTTGAAGACTGTAGCTGATTTCTCAGCTTTTGATTCCTCCGCTGCCGAATTTATGCTGACCTCTGCAGCCCTGAGATCCAGAACAAAAGGAGAAAAACCTTTTTTTCTCGCTGCGTCAGTAAGTGCTCTGGTTGTCCAGTCCTCCGGGTCAGTGATGACAATCCCTATTTTTTTCATAGAGCATCATCGGGAGAATACCAGATCAAGTTTGCGATAAAGAAGTACAAAAATATGGAATGCAGGAGATTAAAGGCTTTTGATGACCTTATTATGAGAATACTTAATAAGGTAACAGGCGTTTCGGTAAGCCCGGAGGTTAGTATCTTCTATTATTCTTTGATCAGGTCTGCTCAGGAAGGGCATCAAGACCCTGTTTTTTTCGGTATTCATTTATTGCGCTGTGGATTGCTTCTCTGGAAAGAACTGAACACTCTAGCTTGCCTGGAGGCAATCCTTCAAGAGCCTCAGCGACTGCCTCGTTTGTAAGCTCCCAGGCTTCTTTGAGGGTCTTTCCTTTTATCAGTTCAGTTGCCATGCTACTGGATGCGATTGCTGCCGCACAACCGAAAGTCTTGAACTTGGCATCTTCAACTCTATTGTCCCGAATTTTCAGGAAAATTTTCATGTGGTCCCCATGTGGGTTTCCTGCTTCCCCAACGCCATCAGCATCTTCAATTTCCCCTACATTTCTCGGATTCATGAAGTGATCCATGACTTTTTTATTGTACACAAAACTCCCCCAATTCTCACATTCCTGTACATTTTCAATTTATTTTTTACATGCAGTTTCAGGTTTATAGAAAGGAGACATAGCTCTAAGCTTTTCAACGGTTTCAGGCAAGACCTCAAGTACATAATCAATATCTTCTTCGGAATTTTCATCCCCAAGGGTCAGGCGAAGAGAACCCTGAGCTATTTCTGGAGGCAATCCTATTGCCCTGAGTACATGTGAGGGATCTAGAGAACCTGACGAGCAGGCACTGCCTGTAGAACTGCAGATCCCCATCGCGTCAAGCATGAGAAGAAGGGACTCACCTTCAATGTACTCAAAACTGAAGTTCAAGTTATCCGAAAGGCGCTTTTCGGGATGCCCGTTAAGCCTACAACTAGGAATTTCCAGGATTCCGGCAAGTAGACGGTCTCTCATTTTTCTCATTTTCACATTGTGCTCCTCAAGCATTGGTGTTGCGAGTTCTATCGCCTTTCCCAATCCCACAATACCTGCAACATTCTCTGTTCCAGCTCGTTTGTTGCGTTCCTGGCCGCCTCCATGCATATAGTTGTCGATTTCTGTTCCTTCTCGTAGATATAGTGCTCCTACTCCCTTAGGTCCGTAAAACTTATGGGAGGAAAGGGAAAGCATATCTACATTCCTGTCTTTCTTTTCCATATTGAGGGAAATCTTACCTATTACCTGTACGGCATCGGTATGAAAAGGAATCCCATATTCTTTTGCAATCTTACCTATCTCAGGAATTGGCTCTATTGTCCCTATCTCATTATTTGCATACATCACCGATATTAGGATGGTATCTTCCCTGATTGCGGCCTCCACTTCTGCCGGATCTACAAGTCCGTACCTGTCCACAGGCAGATAGGTCACATCAAAACCTTGAGTTTCCAGATACTCACAGGGATAAAGCACGGCATGATGTTCGATCGGCGTGGTAATGATATGTTTTCCTTTCTTCCTTCTGGCAAAAGCTGTTCCCTTGATAGCCCAGTTGTCGGACTCAGTTCCTCCAGAGGTGAAATATATTTCCTCAGGATTAGCTCCCAAAGCCTTTGCAAGCTGCTCACGGGCGTTTTCCACTGCCTCTTTACCTTCTCTCCCTATTGAGTACAGAGAAGAAGGGTTTCCGAAATGTTTTTTCAAAAAAGGCAGCATAGCTTCAATGACTTCAGGTTTCGTGAAGGTGGTGGCTGCGTGGTCCATGTAAACAAAGCGCTTTTCTCTCATCAGAACCCCCTATGAAAATAGGGTTTTGCTCAATATGAATTTATTGCATTCGCTTTCTGAAGTTTCCACTTACTGGAATTTTTTAATCACAAGATTTTTTTAATATTTTCATTCCTCTTTAGGAAGCCCTGGCTTTTCAATGTAAACGATTTTTTATTATAATAAATATTGAAGATCCTTATCCTGACTTTTCTGGCATTTTAATGATTTTGAATCACCTTAAGGTTCTTGAACAATCTTACTATTTTTGAATTATGATGATCCTATATTACTAATGGTGCTATTTATAAGTCTATTTTATATAATAACCAACATATTTATAAATAAAGTTCTGAATCTAAACGCTAAGTATTATGTCACCTGGTAATGGGTAGCATCGGGTATAACATCTACGACAATCTCTGCTGGAGAGCTGACCTATCACAGTTGATTCTTTCAGGAATATACTGGATCTGGAGAACTTGTCGAATCATTACCTGGAGGAAGGATGATTTGTGTGGGTCATTATATTGTAAGGATTCGCACCGATATATGGGATCGGCTGCGTGACCTTCAACGCCTCTACGGCCTTGATGTCTTTGGCCAGACGGCAAAGCAGCTTGCTGACGGTTCATTTGAGATCCAGGGAGTACTCCCGGACGAGATGATTGAATATCTGTCCAGAAAGGATACCAGATAGAGATTCTTGCCGATGCTGAGGAGATAGTAAGAGAGCGCGCGAAGGGTGTGGTCGGTCCTGGTTCACAGCCCGGAAACCGGGTAGACCAGTAATATTTATTACTTACGTAGCTGAACTGAAAAACCAATAGCATTAAACCTTTAAAGATCTAAAACGCAAATTCAAACAACAAGTGCTTATTGTACTTGATTTTGTACCTCAAATACGTAAGTCCTAAAAATGAGTAAGTCTTGAAAATGCATAAGCCCTAACAGTAATGAGTAAAACAATTACGGTTAACAGACTGGGCAGCACTCCTGCTCTCACAATATTTCTTTCACTTTTTTGAATAACAGGTAAACTCATTTTCATCGAATACGGGAATACAAGATAATCTGATAAACCGAAAATTAGATATATGAGGTTTTTGTAGTCCCATTTCTATCTAGTGGAGGAAAATATAAATTTGTTAAAGCAATTTTCAATAATTCTGAGCATATATTTCCTAGGAGAAATAATACAGAAAGCTTCAGGAATACCAATTCCAGGCAACGTAATAGGAATGCTCATCCTGTTCTTCGGTCTGTATACAGGCATAATTAAACTCAATCTTATTGGTAAAATAAGTGAGTTTTTGCTTGATAACCTGGCTTTTTTCTTTCTTCCCGCAGGCATTAGCCTTATAACTTGTTTTACCCTGCTTGAAGGAAAATTGACTGTGATTATTGTAGTTTCCCTTATCTCTACCGTGGTAACAATGGCTGTGACAGGACTTACAGTGGAACTTGTTAAAAAGTTCCTCGCGAGAAAGCCTGCAAAGGCAGCCTGCTGCATAGAAAACGGGGGCAATAAAGGCAGTAAAAGCAATAGCAATAAGAGCCGATCTGGAATCAACACAAAAAGAATGCATACCTGCGAGAAAAGAGCAGAAGAGGAGAGTTGAAGGTGAAGATAGAATTTTTGAACGAATTTCTCAACACGCCCCTGTTTGGAATCTTACTCTCTTTGATAAGTTTCCAGATAGGTACCCTGCTGTATAAAAAGACCCGTCTCTCTATCCTTAATCCTCTTCTTGTGGCATCGATACTCGTGATTACTTTCCTCCTCTATTTCGGAGTTGATTTTGAGACTTACAACCGTGGAGGAGATTACATCTCATTCTTTCTCGGACCGGCTACTGTAGTTCTTGCTGTTCCTCTATACAGGAAAATCCGGTTGTTGAAAAGTAATGCCCTTCCTATCCTTGCTGGGATTATTGTAGGCTGCACAGCCGGGATTTCAAGTATTCTTATGCTATCCAACCTTTTAGGGCTTGATGAGGTCATAAGCCGATCCCTCGCCCCAAAATCCGTAACAACTCCCATCGGAATAGAAATCTCAAAACAGATAGGTGGCTTGCCTGCATTAACAGTAGCCGCAATCGTATTTACCGGGATCGCAGGAGCTATCTTGGGTCCGTTTATATGTCGCTGCTTCCGGATAAAAGACAAAGTTGCAGTCGGTGTTGCAATCGGCACTGCCTCACACGCACTTGGGACAACAAGGGCAATAGAACTTGGAGAAACCGAAGGTGCAATGAGCGGGCTTGCAATAGGTATTGCAGGCTTGCTTACGGTTTTTCTGGTTCCTTTGCTTTTTTACATTTTCGGACTTATATCTTAAACGGCAAATGGCTGATCTTAAACAATTGAATTCCAGTTTCAGGTGCAAATACTACTCTAATACTACTTTTTTACCAATGTTTTTTTGGATTTTTTCAGGTTATCGGAAATTCGTGTACATTCTCATCTGCCACTGACCATTCTGTATTCTTTTTCTTATAATTCCTTTCGCCATTGCCACATAGATTTCCCTTATCTGCGGTATAAGCATAGAGAACCCTATTATATCAGACAGGAAGCCCGGAGTTAGAAGGGCAAAGCTTCCAACTAATACAAAGAATCCGTGCAGGAGCTCGTTCCCTGGCATGTATCCCCTGCTTGTTGCTTCCTGGATCTCGCGGAGTACGCGAAAACCCTGAGATTTTGCAAGGTAAGCGCCCAGACTTGCGGTTATCAGGATAATAAGTACAGTGTTTAGGGCTCCGATCATTCCCCCGATCTTAATGAGCAAATAAAGCTCAATAATGGGGATAATCAGGAAAACCGAGAAGAGTTTAAAAAACATGCTGATCATTTTCAGAATTTTGAATTATTATAGTACTGATATGTACTTAATAACAAATATCAATAAACATTATTAATAGTTAAAGTACGTTTTTAAGTCTTACATTAAGAAGCTACTACTTTTCTTATATCTTTTGTTAAACTTCAACATTATCTTCTTTTCCGTTGAAGATATTAATCCTTCAATTTTTATATATTTATTTTTCTTGATTTTTCCTTTAACAAATCTACTTTTATTCTGCAAACTTCGCTTTGTCAGGAAAGTGTTGTTGCTTTAAGCAGGCAATTTTTTTATTTAGCGATACAAGAGGATAGTCTGTTATATGATTGGTATAATACACTATGTTCATAATATAACGCACGATCCATAAAACTAATATTATACTCGAGATTTTACGCACTACTCACTCACTAATATATTCTATTAAATGTAAAATATACTCCGGATGTTACAAAGATAGTTTCATTTATCCCCTAAAAAAACATTTACTTTTCTGAGGTGCCGGGTATATGGACTTTGATGTAGTTGACGAGTTTGTATATAGTATTATTGGATTTACAGGATCCGATCAGAAAAATCTGTGTTCTGCAGTTGATTTCGCTTTGGATCTTGCGGAAAAAAGCTCACTTTCCCCCAACATCTTGCTTGATCTTTCAAATGCTTGCAAGCAACAGAAAATGATCACGGAAGAATATGTTCTCGCAAAAGCCTGTTCACTACGGGCCTCTGGAAAACTCCGTGAAGACGCCTGTTTTGCGCTAGGTATTGCAGCGCATGTTCTGGGCTTTTCCCTAGAAGCTGAGGCAAGCTATCTGGAAGCTCTAAAAGAAAATCCAGATAACGGAGATGTAAGGTGTGCCTATGCCGAGCTACTTTTAGAACTCGGAAGGTCTGAGGATGCTGAGAAGGAATTTAAAAGAGTACTTGAAGCCTCTCCAGAGCATGTAAAGGCGAACACAGGATATGCTTACCTCCTGACTGAGTACGGGTATGTAAGGGAGGCAGAAGAGTGCTACTCAAGGGCGCTTACGGCAGATTCTGACTATGTTCCTGCGAGAGGCGGGTACGCAAACCTGCTCTTCGAACTGGGAAGGCTCAGGGAAGCGGAAAAGGAATACAGGCTTGCAATAGGACTGGATTCTGAAGACCCCAGCCTCCATCACAACTGCGGGGTTTTACTTTCCTTCCTAGGGCGTTACTCAGAAGCTGAAGATGAGTACAGAAAAGCTCTTTCTCTTAATCCGAGACATAGGCGGACTCTTTTTAACTACGGAAATCTCCTTGCAAGAGAAGGCAGAGTTTCTGAAGCCGAAGCGCAGTACATGGAAGCTCTTGCTCTTGATCAGAATGATGCAAAAGTCCATTCCAATTATGCAAATCTTCTGGCTCGTTTTGGAAGGAGGTATGAAGCTGAAATGGAATACAAGAAAGCGCTCAGTCTAGACCCTGAGAGTGCGGAGGGACACTACAGTTACGGAAATCTCCTTTCAGAGATCGGGCGCTTCTCAGAAGCCCAGGACCAGTATGAGAAGGCTCTTGTCTTGAATCCGTATTATCCTCCTCTTCATTACAGTTACGGCCTTCTTATGAGAAAGATGGGGCGCTTTAACGAAGCCAAAAAGGAATACACAAAGGCCATGCAGCTAGATCCGGATATAGGAAGCAAAATGACAGAAACCTGGATCATAATGGACTAGATTAATGTTAGAAACTTTACCTAATATATCCCTATCTTATTTTCTGATCAAAAACATCCAACCCCGGCATTTTCTTTTCTACTTTTGATTAATTCTCTGTATGGGCTGACATATTCGGAACATACTAAAGTAGAGTTTTTCGTAGATCTTAACGGTTTAACAGGAGTCAACTTTGTCTTAGAATAAGCTTTCTTTCTGAGTAAGCTTTTATCTTATCAATGCTAATTTCCGAAGATGAACAATTTAATCTCTTTCTTTTCGAATAGCGCAAAAGCTGCCGTATTTCCGAGTCCCACGTAATCAGGACAGGAAAAAAGAGAGAGTAGTTTTCCATCAAACCACCACTTATATCCGTTTTCAAGGGCGGTGTGGCCTCTAATAATCCTTTTCAGGTTATTTGTCTCTAAAAAGCCATCCACAATATCTGGCCCGAATTCTTTTACAGTCGAACCTCGGATTGAAGCGGTAAGTCCGGGACGTTTCGAAGGGTCATTCCAGAGATATGGAAAGGCAAAGGCTTCTTCCTTCCTGATACTATCAATGCTACCGGCTCCGTTAATTCCTCCATGTACGCAAAAGGTGTGCCCCGAAAGTACCGTAGCTATAGGCATTTTATCGTACGTTCGGCTGATTCTCAAGAGAAACTCCTGATCTAAACCTATTTCCTCAAAAAAACCGTAGTAGAGATTCATGTCCACAGTTTCGTGGTTTCCCCTTAGAAGAAATATATGGTCAGGATCTTCAAGTTTCAATCGGAAAAGCCTTATAAGGACTTCTGTACCTTGCGGTCCTCTGTCTACGTAATCCCCGAGAAAAAGAACATTCTTACAATTCAGTTCTTTCCTTTTTCCTATTACGAATTCAAGGGCCTGCGAATCTCCATGAATATCTCCAATAATCATTACCGGATCGGCGTCAATTCGAAGCACGGCAGGTTCTGCCTCCAAAACGCGGTCTATTCTAGGGAGAAGAAGAAGCAGTTCTTCCTTTGCGGCAGTTTTCCTGGAGACCTTTTCTGATACCATGGACTCACCCCTGTTCAAGGCCCTCTTTGGGAGCCAATTTCAATTTTTCTATATGGATTGATAGGGAAGCTAATCTGAAAATGTTCTTTGTATACAGGGAATTTTTACGCGATAAATATTTCCAGGGTCTCAGAGAGAAACTTTCCACTACCCATATATGCCTTCTGATTCTGAATTTTTCGTTTTTGAAGGCAGGCTTATAAATTCCAAAGTATAAAATCAAGTATTATGAACTTAGTAGTCTAGGCAATTAGAAATCCAGATAATCAAAAAGCCAGGCAATAAGTATTCCAGGCAATTAAAATTCCCAAAAATTTGATTGAGTCATAAAATAAATAAAATTTTTATCCGTTATATATGGGAGGCATATTCTTGGAACTTGATATCAATGAGCAAGATCCTGAAGACATGGATCTTACTGATGTTGTGCTTGAATACGATGACATTGTCTCTGCAATCTCAGTTCTCGAAAAGCGCAGAGATGAGCTAAGAACGCGTATCCTCAATGCCCTGACGGAAAAAGACATCGATGTACTGAGAATAGGAGATGTGGAACTCAGGCGGCAGAAGGTTGAGTGGAAGCTCTGGCGTATCAACAAGTTAAAAGCGTATCTTATGAAAAAAGATCTCTGGGATGTAGTCGAATCAGTTGACAGGAAAACTCTTAGCAAACTGATAGAAAAAGGAATCCTTACTGAAGAGGAGCTTCAAGGTACATATGACGTAGAAACACGTTACAGTTTACATGTAAAAAGGGCCTGAATAAACTAGATTTCTTATTTTTTCTAAATTTTAGCTATCAATTTTTTCTATATTGTACAGAATTTATCTTGAGGTTTTTATTAATACAGTTTTACAGCCAACTATTTATATCCAGTTGAGTAACCTCTCTTTATAGGTAAATTTCAGGAGGTTTTTAAGCATGGAGATTGATGCTGTAGACAAGCTGGTTTTTCGTGTAATCGAACAGGTTGCAGCTGATAACTGTGACTTTGATAAGGTCATTGAGTTTGTCGTTTCCTTCTCAGATGAGCATTCGCTTTCCCAGGAAACCCTGCTGAAACTTTCATCTATTTTTGGTAAAAACTCTATGTACAGGGAGAAGTATGTTATTTCCAGAGCCTGTGCTTCGCTCTTCTCAGGAAAAGCCCGGGAAGACGCCCTTATGGAGGCAGGAAAAATAGCTTTTCTACTGGGTTTTAATGAACTTGCTCTACGGGAATTCAAAGAAACACTTGAGCAGAATCCCCAAAATGTCGAGGCACTTTGTGGGTGTGGAAAGGTTCTGGCTAGAGAGGGAAAAAACGATGCTGCACAGGTTCAGTACGAAAAGGCATTGGAATTCAATCCTTTCCACGTCGATACGCTTTGCAACTATGGCTGCCTTCTTTTCAAGCTCAAAAAACTGTATGAGGCCGAAGAAGTATATAGCAGAGCTTTGATTATTGATCGGAATAATGTAAGCGCCCACTGCGGCTACGGGACTTTACTTTCAAAACTTGGGCAAACAGTCGAAGCAAGCTATCACTATACTCGAGCTCTTGAGCTTGACCCTGACCATGTGGAATCCAATTTTCGCTATGCTCGTCTCCTTGAAGAAAATGGAGAACCTCTTGACGCCGAGAAGCACTACATAGTAGCCCTCAAAGCTGATCCTGAAGATCCACGTCCACATCTTTTCTATGCCCGTTTGCTTGCAGAACATGGGTTTATTCACGGGGCAAGGATACACTTCAGGTATGCTCTTAAACTGAAACCTGAGGATGTTGAAGCTCATTGCGAATATGCTAGGCTGCTAGCTAGGTTCGGGCACAGGCATGAAGCTGAAGTCCAGTACAAAAAAGCCCTTGAGCTTGATCCCGGACATTTCAAGACCCTGAGCGGGTATGCGGATTTGCTAAAAGAAAAAGGGCAGTACGCAGATGCCGAAGAAATTTACAGGCAGGTTGGGTTCTTTAAACGGAGTGCCTAATAATTGAGTGTCTAGTGACCGATTAGTACAGCCTGATCGGTTCAATCCCCGTTTTTTCCATCAGACAGGCAGGGATATCGAGTACCTCAAGAACCGAATCTACAATAATTCCATCAGAAGTTGCCACAACTATTTTCTTTTCCGAGTTTCCCCCTTCCGTTTTCAGCTCGAAATCCGCAATTTTTGAGGTTTTTGCCTCGCCTGGAATCCCATATTCTTTCATTTTGTGGCGGATGAAACCTGCAAGCTCCCCGCTCCGGCTGATCTGGACGTCAAGGAGAAAAACGACTGATTTTGGACCTGTTTCGGAAAGAAATTTGAGGACTGCGTTGAGGGCTTCCTCTATATCTTCGGCCTGTTTTGCCTTGCTGAAATAGTAGCGCGTGTCTCTTATGTACCCGTCATCGCAGAACCACATGGTCTCTTTTTTTAGCAGACTATCCACACTCAGCAGAACATTGTACCCGTCAAGGAGAAGATCTCTATCTTTTATGCATTCACAGGCTACTTTTTTATTTATCCTGGAAACTATCTTGTTCGGAGGCATAATCACCCTTGTAAGAATGTGTCGTTCTTCCAGGCTGAGCTGGAAGTGGTCAGCCACGAAGCGAATGGTCGAAAACTTGGGATAGCCCCATCTGAGTATGCTCCGAATATCCCGTGCAGGTTTGAGTAATTTTTCTTTGAGTAATTCATCTTTCAGACAGGAACCGGAAAAATTAGTTGAATTTACATGCGGATCTCTCATTAGCGATTTTCTCCTTTTAGGAAGGGAGTTCTTTAAATGAGTGAAGATATGTTATATATACATATTTACGTAAATAAAAACAATAATATGATCTCAGGCCGTCGGTTTGCCTCTTTGGTTTTATTCCGGTTCTATTCAGTTTTATCTTGATGTTCAGCTGTGGGCCAGCTCACGGTTCCGGCTGGAGGGTTATATTATGGAAATATTATGGCTGACTCAGGAAGAAGTAACAAGTGTTATTGATATGAATTCTGATATGCAGGTCGTGGAAAGGGCTTTCAGGCAGCATGGCCTTGGCAAGGTCCAGATGCCTCCCAAATCCTACCTTTACTATACGGCCTATAACGGAGACCTGCGGACAATGCCTGCATATCTTGAAGATGAGAATATTACTGGCGTGAAAATTGTAAACGTCCATCCCGGAAACCCTTCTCGGGGACTTCCCACGGTAATGGCACTTATTGTCCTGATCTCCCCGGAAACAGGTGCTCCTGTAGCAATTATGGATGGAACCTACCTGACCGATGTCAGAACTGGCGCTGCAGGGGGGATTGCCGCAAAATACCTTGCAAGAAAGGATTCAAAGGTTATAGGCCTTGTTGGAGCCGGAAACCAGGCAAAGACCCAACTTGAAGCTCTCTGTGAAGTTTTTGAGCCCGAACTGGTAAGAATTACTTCCAGGACAAAAGAGAGCTCTGAAAAATTTATCCGGGAAATGGCAGATGTTACCCCATGTGAAATCCGTTATGAAGAAAGCATTGAGAAGGTTTGTGATTGCGATATCCTTATTACGACCACTCCTACAAGAAAACCTATCGTAAAAGCCCAGTGGATAAAAGAAGGCACTCACATTAATGCGATAGGAGCTGATGCGGTAGGAAAAGAAGAACTTGACCCTGAACTTTTAATTCGATCCAAGATAATTGTGGATGATATTGTCCAGGCCCTTCATTCCGGAGAAGTAAATGTTCCTCTATCCAAACACTACATCTCGGAAAATGATATTCATGCCGAGCTCGGTGAAGTGATTGTAGGCCTGAAGCCTGGCAGGACAAGTGAAGAAGAAATTACAATTTTCGATTCAACAGGCCTTGCTATTCAGGATGTTGCAAGCGCGCATCTGGTTTATGAGAGAGCTATAGGTAAAGGGCTCGGCAAGCAAGTTCTTATGTTTTGAAACGCAAGCCATTTCAAAAAATTGCTTGCCTGCAAGCCTTTTGAGATAATGTTTGAGCGCAAACCTTTTTTAAAAAAGTTTGATCGAAAATCCCCAAGTAGCGGTGTGATCAACCGGCGAAACGGTTACGGTTAAGTAGTCTATTTTTAAAAGTTTAAGTCTTTCTGCCTACCCATTTTGGTATTTTTGTGACAATGTGATGACATGGAGTCTGTCGCAAGCCTGACTAATGGGAGAAAATGGGCTGAAATGGACTATGTAATTCTCGAGTAATTAAGGTTTTGTAATTTTTTATAATCATTTTCTATGAACAATAATTAAATACATATTTATAGTGCCCAAAAGGGTTTTGAGATATAATCTTCCTTTTTTAATGAATTATAATTAGATACTGTCAAATATGTAGGTTTTATGAGATACCTATATATATTGGTACCGAACTACTGGGCTCTGAGTATAAAAAATTCTACTCATACTACAAATTAAGAAATAAGAGGAAGAAAAAATTATACAGATTGTACATCTTTCAGATCTTCATTATTCAGAAGCGTATTTTGTTCCAGAGATTGCAGAATCTATGGTTGACAGCATAAATCAGCTGAAACCTAATCTTGTCGTGATTACAGGCGACCTGACTGAAAATGGGTTTTCAGCGGAATATGAGGGAGTAAAGCAGTTTATTGACAGGATTGAATGTGAAAACAAGATTCTTGTCCCGGGCAACCATGATTCGAAAAATGCAGGGTATGTTCATTTTGAAGATCTTTTCACTGATCGGTACTTTTCGCGGAATTTCAAGAATATCACAGTAGTCGGGGCTGACTCTTCACAGCCTGACCGTGATGAAGGACATGTAGGAAGAGAGAACTATGGTTGGATTAAAGAAGCTTTTTCAGGGGATGATTTCAAGGTCTTTGCCCTGCACCACCATCTTGTTCCTATCCCTCTGGCAGGCAGGGAAAATACTGTCCTTGTAGATGCAGGAGACGTCCTTGACCTTCTAAACCGCTGTAAGGTGAATCTAGTCCTTTGTGGGCACTGCCACATTCCCTGGGTCTGGAACCTCAATAACATGCTTGTAGTAAATGCAGGTACCTTCTGTTCTTCCAAAACCAGGGGAAAGACCACACAGTGTTACAACCTGATCCAGGCAGAAAATGAAGCCTCAGACGGAAACTGGAAAGTCCGGGTATCCAGAATCTTTCCAAAAGGAAATCTGGAACTGGTCACTGAAACAGTAATGTAAGACTCTCCGGGGTTACTAAAACCCCTCTGATCAGGGAAGATATATGTTAGTGCGGGTTACTACTTTATTCCAACTGAAAGCTATCCTTCGTGACCCATATTGGGTCACTTGATCCATTCCAGGCTTTCCATTCAATATTTACCTTATCTCTATCTACTGTAACTAGTGAATATCCATAATCTACCTGATTATGATACTCAAGCTTAAACCTAGAGTTTTCTTTGCCTTTTGAAGGGTCCCACTCTGCAAAGGGTGCCCCGCCTGACCCACTAATTACCTGGTAGATTTCGTTGCCTGAGTCGTCCTGTATGCGCGCCCTGTTATAGAAGTGATCATGGCCGCAGAAATAGACCTGACCTCCGGCATCACCTATACTATTCCAGAACTCATCCCGATTTTCAGGATAAACTTCCAGACAATCTTTGTGGTTAACCCTGAACGCGGGTTCATGGCCAAAAAAGAAGATATGCTGCTGGCTGTTATTTTTCAACTGACTGTTATTTTTCAACTGACTGTCGACCCATTCCTGATTTACCTTATGAGTGTGATGATCGGCATACTCATCGATCCCTATAAAGAAAGCATTCTTATGGATAAAACTATAGGTAAGATCTTTTTCACCCTTGGGGCCATTGTCGGGGTTATCGGCACCAAAAGCCTGAAAATAGGCATCTTTAAACGCGGGATCAATAGAGTCTCCAGATTCATGGTTGCCGCGAACTGTATAGACTTTGATTCTTGCATTATATACCGGACTCATTGCAGTTTTCCAGTTTTCAAATTGTTTCTCTGTAGAGAGATTATTGTCCTTTGAATACCCGTTGATCAGATCTCCAGGAATCAAAACAAGGTCACAGCCATTTTCAACAATATCTTTAGCCATAGCTTTTAGAACAATATCGTTTACGCCCGTGTTACTGTATTCGCTACCACCCCTAGTATCACAAATTACAGCGAAAGTCCAGGGTTCCTCTTCATTTAATTTTGGCTGAAAATCCAAACTCCATAAAAAGCAAGAAGAGAACTCAGTACAAAAAAGATCACCAACAATAGTCTATTGTGTTTCATATCGACACACTTTTGGATTTATCTGTCGTGATGCAGACTTTTTAAAAATATCTCTCGATTGCAGAATATCGATATACAAACAATATTTATTTTCCTGATTTTATTTAATATTCCTATCTTTATGGACTAGATTTTTGATTCAAAAGAGTCAGAAATTTTATATTTTAGATCTCAAACGCCACCTCAGTTTATCCCTTTTAAGGCATTCGATTTCTCCCCTTTCGGCCAAATCATCCAGAATTTCAAGTAGCTCTGTTTCTCCAATCTCTATTTCATATCTGTCCTTGAATTCATCTATGATTGCAGAAAGGTTCAGCGTCCTGTCTCCAAGAACTTTTTCTGTAAATCCTGCCAGGTCCTCATACCTCGCCCATGGGTAAATGACCCAACGCCATTTGAGAATTTTCTGGGCGTAAAAATCAGGTGTGTAAGCCGAGCAGATCTTATGCTGGAGCACTGCAGTCCTGACACTTGCCGGATTAAGGCTCAGGGCGTAATCCACTGCAAGCTTGAGTGTCTCACCGGTATCGGTAATATCATCGATAATCAAAATCTTTTTTCCGGTTATATCCACAGGAATAGGGAACTTTAGCCTTGTCTCTTCCCGCATGTCTGCAGCTCTTGTGTAATGCTCGATCTTCATTGAGGTAAGATCATTGAAGAGTAAAAAATCGGAAACTAGCCTTCCAGGTACATAACCCCCTCTACCGATAGCGACAATCAAGTCAGGCATATAACAAGAAGTTTTGATTTTTCGGGCAAGGATCCTGGAAAGCCGCAAAACTTCCTTAAAGCTTACAAGCTCACACTTGAATGAGTCCTTCTCTGCCTGGCATCGGGATTGTTGAGACGGAGTTTTTCTTTCCTGCATCAGATAAAGCTCCTTCCTCCTGTTGTTTAATAGCCTTCAAGTAATGCGAATTGACAGATGCCTAGAAAAGGAAACTAACTATCCTTTTCTAGTGAGTTTGTCAATTTTATCTAACGAGTTTATCAATTTAATGTCTTATTAATCCGTCTGAACTCACTGGCTGCTTGAAGATACTTGAATCAGAAAATAGTTAATCAAGAGTCTTTTAAAAAGGTATATGATAAAGTATCTGAAAAATAGTGTGCAAGAAATATGGAAGCTGGAACAAACGAGAGTAAAAGAATTTATGAGAAGAGCTTTAAATGATCTTCTTGCGAGCTTTTGATAGGAATTATACCGACCGAAAAGAAGTGTCTTATACCATGCTTTCTAAGGAAGAGGAAAAAGTGGTGAGTTCAGGGTTTAATTCTATTAATGATGGATTTGACGATGGAGTGAACCAGGCCCTTAACTTTCTAACCGAAATCGGCACAGTCTATCTAAATGAGAGAAAGGAGCTAGAAGCCGATAAAATAGTTGGTTCCATAAAGGAGATTGGAAAGGCTACTGCTCTCCGGGGAATGGAGAATGTCGCAGTCAACGCTATCCGCGCCCTTGAAAAACTGCTGGAACGTTCCATGGAGCTAAATATGCAGGGTACAACTGTCCGGGTGTTGCTTTCATTTGGAGCGATAGAAAAAACGGCTGCTGAACAGCAAATGGAAGTAGTAGCTAGGCTAGCGGCCTCAGTGCTCGGGAAAAGTGGGAATACAGCAGCTCTCTATAATAAGGAAAGAGAAACCATAGCAGTTGTAATCGGGCTTGGAGAAATTGGAAAATCGGTTTCCAAGATGAAGTTTCCTGATCTTTCGGAAAATACGGCAATATGTATCTCATGTCTTGGTGATGTGGGAAAACTTACGGCTCAGAAAAGCCTTGAAGAGGCTGCAGTGGGAGTAGAACTCATGCTTCAGGAGATGGCTGCCGCAGCCATGCAGGAAAATCTCCAGAATACGGTAAGAAGTATCGCAAGTTCTATTGAAGAAATTGGGAAAAAAGCTGAGGAAGAAAACATGGAATATGCCGTTGTCCAGGCAGCTTCCGCCCTCCAGGCTATTGTAAGCAATGCAGGAAGCAAATATCTGAACGATGTCTCAATCGCAGCTAAGCTAGCCCTTGAATCTTTCAATGAGCTTGACATAATAAATGACGAAGCTAACATAAAAAAGATAGAAGCAATAAGGGAAATGATGAGATAACTTTGGGCTGATTCTAAATAAAGAATCTTGAGTTCTAAATAGACCCAATAGAATGTTAAGTTACTCTTGAAATCCCTTATCTAATTTGGTTCTTGTTTCTTTAAATATTCACTGCGCAGTTGGTGACCTCGGTGCTTATCGACTCATTCAGCAGCTTTTTTTCGAGGGTAAATGAAAAGTTATTTTTTCTCAATGACTCCACAGACGATCCGAGCGCCGCTGTTGCCGGCAGGATTTGTCATCTGGTCGTCAGGACCAGCATGGATAATCAGTGAAGTGCCGTTGGCTGTAAATAGAGTGGTTGGCCCGGGTGATAGTGTCACAAGTTTAGTGGTGACATTCATATGTCCTTTCCCATCCTTGCCCACTTCGAGGTTTGGCAAATCTCCAGCATGAGGGCCTTTTGGGTTATTGAGCCCATGTTCTTTACTCAGTGGGTTATAGTGTCCGCCAGCAGAAGTAAACGACGGCCCAATGCAATCACCTTTTTCGTGAATGTGGATACCATGTAATCCCGGCGTTAGACCACGCACATCTACGTTGATCCGGACAAGGCCGCTGGCATCCTCGGTAAATGTGGCCAGCCCCACAGTATTGCCCTTTGTGTCCTTCATGACAGCTATGGCATTATCTGTTATGGTATTATCTTTGGCACTTTCACTGGCATAGACCGTAGTTGAAAATACCAGCATCGCCGAGATGGTCATTAGTAATATTAACCCATATTTCATAAGCTAATTCCCCCAAAAATGACAATTTGGTTTAAAAGAACTTTCCTGTCAAAACCATGGACGAAACGGATACAGATCCCCCAATCTGTGACAGATCTATTGAATCTCTTTTCCCGACATCCGTATGTGTTCCGTCTCCGTTCCAACTCCGGCATAACACTTGTAGTCATCTATACTGTTTAAATGTCGGAAGTCGTCAGTTCGAAGAATATCGGTAAACATACATCTAAGGCAAAGATGCTTAGATATTATAAAAATGCTATTATAATACTACTATTATATTGTACTGTCTCAAATCAGTCCTTAAAATCTATAGTTTAATTTCATGCTTGTTCCTTTGGATTTCATCAAAGTTCGAAGTGTTTACTCACTGAAGTCCAAAGTGCTTTATGTTCCAGTCTGCAGTAGCCTGGATCTTTTTTATTTCTTCTTCTCCTCCTTCCATAGTAAAAAGATGTTTAAACCTTTTCTGAATTCTTAGGTATTCCTCAACCGGTCTGGGATCCTTAACCTTTCTTACCTGGGTAATTTCTCCATTTTCCATCTCGTACATTGGCCAAAGGCAAGTTTCAACTGCGAGTTTTGCGATCTCCAGAGTCTTTGAAGTATCAAAGCCCCATCCCGTTGTACAGGGAGCATGGGCATGAATATAAGTTGGACCCACGATTTCGGTCGCTTTCTTGACTTTACGCATCATATCCCTTGGGAAACCTATAGAGGTTGTTGCAACATAAGGAGAACCATGAGCTGCCATGATGGCAGGCATATTCTTTTTGGGGAAAGGGTTTCCAAAGGAGAATTTTCCGACTGGAGTAGTTGTGGTGCTTGCATCAAAAGGAGTTCCACTGCTACGCTGGGCACCTGTATTCATATAGGCCTCGTTGTCCATACAGACATAGGTAAAGTCGTGACCCCGTTCAAACGCCCCTGAAATTGCCCCGAAGCCTATATCCATCGTAGCGCCGTCGCCTGCGATAACTATAATCTTAGTATCTTTCTTTTTGCCAAGGGCTTTTAAGCCAGCATCGATACCTGAAGCCACTGCAGCTCCGTTTTCGAAAAGGGAGTGGATCCAGGGAACCTGCCATGAAGTCAAAGGAAAAGGTGTGCTTGTAACTTCCAGACAGCCTGTCGGGTTAACAATAATACTATCGGGACCTGCTCCCATGAGTGTAAATTTTGCAGCAAAAACGTCACAACAGCCCGGACAGGCGCTGTGTCCAGATGTGATATATGTTTTCGGTGCAGTTCTACCCATTGTTATGCCTCCTTAAGGTCAAGGAAGCGATTTTTAACTCGAATTGCTGATTTTTCAATTTCCTTAGACTCTTTAATCTTCTTGCATTTTCTCAATAACTTTTCAATGTTCGTTGAGTTATTTCCCATGTGTCTAACCTCCGCAATCTGTATTGTATCCAGTTATCAGTACACGGATCTTAATGGTATAGGTATGAGGAATTTTCATCAAATGAAAACCGGGAATTTTTCATCAAAAAGAAAGATAAATTAAAAGAATAACAAGAAGAGGTCCAAAGGCGCTAATCCTTTCACTGTATCCCCCAATACAGCCTCGCCGAAGATATTGTGTTCCCCCAAACACGTTTCTTCGAGGAGATAGATCAGCAGCCTTAGGAGGTTAATTTATTATTACCCCAGTTTGTTCCCTTACTCCAGAATATACGAGTAATATAAATTATTTTAAATTAATTATTCAAAAAATTGTATTTAAACAAAATTGTTTGACATAAAATTATAAATCTAGAAATTTTTCAAAAATTTTTACTCAATTGCAAAATTCACTAATTCCCATATTGAAAAGATAATGATTATGGGTCGACTCCCCCTGAAATACAAAAAATAAATTGCCGGATTTACCGGCTAGGTTCACCCATCCTGAAAATTTCAGTTCGTAAGTGACTGGATTGGAGCTGGAATTCTCCCTCCCCGTTTTACAAAAACTTCAGAACTAAAACCGCTTACTGGCATAATAGGAGCATTTCCAAGTAGGCCGCCGAATTCTACGGAATCTCCAACCCCTTTTCCAGGTGCTGGGATGATTCTGACTGCTGTCGTTTTTTTATTTATTACACCTATTGCCATTTCGTCAGCGATAATAGCTGATAGGGTGGAAGCAGGAGTATTACCAGGCACTGCAATCATATCAAGACCAACAGAACAGACGCTGGTCATAGCTTCAAGTTTTTCTAGGCTGAGGGCTCCGGCCCTGACGGCTTCGATCATGCCTGCGTCCTCACTGACAGGGATAAAAGCTCCACTAAGGCCACCTACCGAGGAAGAAGCCATAGCTCCACCTTTTTTTACGGCATCATTAAGAAGAGCAAGAGCTGCAGTCGTTCCGTGAGCCCCGCAGCGCTCAAGCCCCATTGCCTCCAGAATTGCAGCAACGCTGTCTCCTATTGCAGGCGTAGGAGCCAGAGAAAGGTCAAGAATACCGAATTCGACTCCAAGTCTCCGTGAAACTTCCCGACCTACCATTTCGCCCATACGGGTTATTTTAAAGGCCGTTTTTTTGATGGTTTCCGAAATTTCCGTAAGATTCGGGTTTTCAAGCTCGCAGATTGCAGCATTTACGACGCCCGGCCCGCTGACTCCAACATTGATAACGCACTCGGGTTCACCTATGCCATGAAAGGCTCCTGCCATAAAAGGATTGTCTTCAGGGGCATTTGCAAAGACAACAAGCTTGGCACAGCCTATACCATCTCTATCCGAAGTTAAATCCGCAGTCTTTTTTATGATACTACCCATCAGGCCAACCGCATCCATATTAATTCCGGTTTTTGTAGTGGCAACATTTACTGATGAGCAGACCTTTTCCGTACATGCAAGGGCTTCTGGAATGGAATTAATAAGCTTCAGATCCCCAACAGTTGCTCCTTTGTGGACAAGGGCACTGAAACCTCCTATAAAATCCACCTGTGAGTCTTTTGCAGCTTCATCCATCGTTTTTGCGATGGAAGCAAAATCATGAGACTTGCAGCTTTCAGCTGCAACAGCTATTGGAGTTACTGAGATTCGCTTATTGATTATTGGAATTCCATAAAGGCTCTGAATTTCATTAGTTACGTGCACAAGTTCTTTTGCACGGGTGGTTATCTTTTCATAAATATTCTCATTGAATACCTCAATATCAGGGTGACTGCAGTCCCTCAGGCTGATACCCATTGTCACAGTTCTAATGTCAAGATGTTCCATCCTGACCATCTGGATCGTTTCCAGAATTTCGTTCGGGTTTATATGCATGAAAAACTACCTCTCGTTTCAGACAGATTGATTTTCCAGTTCACACCCTGTGCATAAAGCGAAACGCATCTTCATGCTGTACCTTGACCTCGACTCCAAGGCTCTTTCCCTCAGCACTCATAGCCTCCTGAAAAGCCGAAAGGTCAAAGTTCTCCTGTGGAGCTTCTGCAAGCATAATCATAGTAAAGATACCCTGCATGATAGTCTGAGTGATATCGACAATATTTACATTGAAACTTGCCATCACAGTAGTGATCCTGGCAACGATTCCTACCCGGTCGCTGCCTATAACCGTAATGATGAAACGACTTGATGCCATTTTATATCTCCTGCCGCTAGGACCTTTTTCCTGCAGGCTGATGCTTAAACGTTATAAACTAAGAAATTTCTGCTCAGATTGAAGACCTGATAGCTAATAAAGTAAACTGCTGTTTTAAAGTAAGCCATTCTACAGGTTATTCACAAGATAAATCATTCCAGTGAACTGTTTTTAAGTAGGCCATCCTTAAAGTAAATTGCTCGCAAATTGGACTGTTCTTAAAAGAAACTGTTCTTAAGAGAATTGTTTTTTAAGAAAAATTTTCTTAAAGAGAATCATTCTTAAAAGAGAACCGTTCTTAAAGGAAAACATCCTTAAAATAGTCTATTCTAATAGAAAACTTAAGATAACACATAAATTGAAAAAGAAAGGACGAGAGAGCATAGTTAAAAAACAGATAAGTACCTTATATAAATATATTTAATTATAAATTTCAGGTATTTTCTTCAAAACAGAGTTCAATAATTTTTTCAGTGATTTTCTGGATGTTTTCTTTTCCTCTAAGTTTTATTGAAAAATCCGCATATTTATGATAAAGGACTATCCTTTCTTCAAAAAGCTCTTTCAGACTCCTATCTCTGAGTCCTACTATGCCTCTTTTCCTTGCATTGGGAAGCCTTCTGGAAATGCTTCTGAAATCAGTGTCCAGAAAGATTATTTTTGATATTTTTTTTAAATGCTCCATGGCTTTTTCGGAATAAACTACGCTTCCGCCAGGGGAAATAACACACTTGTCCACCTGCCCGAGACTGAGAATAGCTTCTTCTTCAAAGCTGATAAGAGCTGAATCTCCCTGTTTATCTATAAGGGTCTGAAGGGGCATTCCGGTGTTTTCCTTGATAAGGTGATCCACATCAATAAAAGTATAGCCAAGACGCTTTGCAAGTATTCTCCCGATAGTACTTTTTCCTGCTCCCGCCATGCCAATTAATGTTATGTTCATTGCCACACTCCTTAAACTCTGAAAACAACAGAAACCGATAATTGAAGCTTTCCGGCATAAGTATCATTAAGCCTTAAATCTTTTGGACAAAATACACTTTCTAGCTATATAAAACGTACAACGTTAATATTTATACAAAATGGATTACTAATAACAACTCAAGGCTTAAAATTAAATTAAAGATCATAAATTTTCCATTCGATTGATATTAATTATTTGATTGGAAATAAATGAATAGCGCATGGAAATTATCCGATGAAATCAAGAAAACTGTCTGATGAACAAAAATAAACAGCCTGTAGTACTCCAGTAAAGTGTAACTTGGGTGGAGCTTCTAGCAAAAATAAGTCCGGAAATAAAAAGTTTAAAAATAAAAGTAACTGGTTTAAGGAATTTATTTTATTAATAATTTATTCCTTAGAGATCTATTTCCTTAAAAATTTATTTTCTTGAAGAACTCTTCCTCAAATATTGGTTTTTTCTATTTGCGGGCTTAGCGTTGAGACCGAGAATTTGCCTTTCACTCTTTTTCGGAGAGTGAAAGAAAGAAAGTATATGCTCAGAAAGGACAATTCTGGTGCCTGATATATAGTGCTTCAAAAGTCCTTTGGCAGTTAGTTTATCTACCTGCTCGAGAGAAACAATTGCAAGATACATGAGAAGTCGAATGGAAAACACAAGATGAAGCACAAGCATCTTGACCCAGGGACTGTCCGAACTGATTGCCATCCCGCAGATCCAGCTGCAAAGCTTGAGAGAACATGGAATAAGCCTTTTTTTATAATAATTCAAAAAAAGTAGGAGAAGTATTATAAAAGATATACTTCCAGCTATGAGATATATTTCATGTAACGAATCCATAAGGATCATAAATCCTTACTTTCTGTTACTATTTTAATTTATGTACATTTATCCGTTTTTCGGAGCATGTAAGAAAATTACGAAGTTGTAACGGAGTTTACAGCGTTATTAAGGAGTGGACTTGATTCAGCTAATAGTACAAAAGGAAATAAAAATAGCCATATAGAGTACAAAAGGAAATAAAAATAGCCATATAGAGTACAAAAGGAAATAAAAATAGCCATATAGGATGCTCGGAAAAGCAAAAAGCTACCAGAAAAAAGTTTCCGCTTCTGTATTTCTCTGCCAAGCTTTAACACAGTTTTCCGGGAATCACTATGTTTTCACATCTATTATTCCCTTCTGGAGGAACGGAAGACGGAAAAAATAGTGCTGCTTTAACAGGAGGAATAGACCTGTCTGTAGACACTCCATTCGAGGTAAAACTTGTATTTAATACTTTTCTCATAAATAGTAATAACAAATATAAATAATACGTGATGTTCTCAGAGATTTATTTTGATTCTCCCTGTGCCCCTGGACAAACTTTTGTTAATTACAGAGTATCCACAAAGTTAAAATTAAAAAGAGAAATTCTAAAATTATAAGCAAGTTTTGAGTAGTGACAATTAAAATAGTTACATTGGCTAGAAACTTGCCTAACGGGAAAAAATATAGGTCATAAACATATAGGTCGTTTTGGAAATGAAAAAATATGATGTAGTTGTTGTCGGGGCAGGAATAAGCGGGCTTTTAGCGGCTCTAACGCTTTCCAAACATGGAAAAAAAGTCCTTGTTCTTGAGAAAAGGCAGCATATTGGAGGAAATTGCAATAGCTACATGATAGACGGCTATCAAGTAGACACAGGGGTGCATGCGATTACTCATCTGGTGGAAGGACCTCTCAAGATGCTGATGGACAATTATTTTGATTATTTACCTGTATTTGAAGACTATGGGTATTACTATATTCGAACTGAAAACACTTTCGTTAAAGTTCCTTCTAACCTCAAAGATTTCGTTACTTTTGACGTGCTTCCTAGAAAAGACAGAGTTTTGCTTTCCCAGACCCTTACAAAAGCTTTTACTCTCTCCTCATTCGGAATAGATCTTTCGAATAGATCGGTATACGATTTTATACCAAAGAGTCTTTCTGAAGATACATACGACTTCGTGGACACAATGTGTAGGTCTCTTTCTGGAAAAACTATGAAAGAGACTTCAGCTCAACGTGTCCTGTATGGCAGTAGTTTTGTAAGGGATAGCGTTACTCAAGAGCAGTTTGATGCCGTGATAGGAAAGCTTGAGCCTAAAAAACGTCAGTCTGCAGAATCTATTCTTGCCTCAATCCTTCCGTATCATCTCCATGCTTCACTTCAGGCCAGAATGACAAAAATTACGCAGCCTTTTACATCTCTGGAAAGACTTGCTACAAATGAGGTAAATGATTCTCAGGGTTATCCCAGAAAAGGATTAAAGGCTTTGCTTAATGCTATCCTCTACTCGCTTCCGGAAACAGTTGAGATCAAAAAAGAATGTGAAGTAAGCTCTATTTTAGTACAGGACGGGAAGATATTAGGTGTAGAAGCTGATGAGATCTATAGCTCAGATATTGTTATCTACACGGGATTTGCAACAGAGCTTCCCAAGCTTATAAAGGATCTTCCTTCAGAGTATATAGCAGACCTAAAAGATATTGTCCATAACAAAAGCCTGACTATCTGGCTTGGAATGGAAAAAAAGATCCCAGAATTTAATTACACAGGCTCAGAGATTTGGTTTAAAGATCTTGCTTACTGGGCATCTCCTATAAGCAATTACGATCAATCACTTGCTCCTAAAGACAAACAGCTTATAGGCTTTACTTTCATTATCAACGAGAATAATAGTGAAATGCATGAACTTAAAAAAGCCTACGACACCGTTTTCCTCGCTATTCCAAATACCGAGAAACATATTGATATGCAGCATGAGCAGATAACAATTCCCGAAAAAGCTACAGTCTCAATAGATGGAAAGTTTGTAGATATCAGAACTCCGATTCAGAATCTCTATATAGCTGGTACAGATACTGATAAACGAAGCATGGGAATCACCCGGGCTTCGTATTCGATCATTGAGCTCTTAAAAATTCTAAACGAAGATGGAAATCTGCATGAAACATAAAAAGGTGGAAATCTGAAAATTAAAAACCAGAGCCAAAAGCAAAGATCCTGAAAAATAGAGGACACAGGCTGTGAAGAAAAGTTAAAAGGGAATATACTTAATCCCTGATGTTTTCTATAACCTGTTTACCCCTTTCTGCTGGCACAATTGTTAATTCAGCATTGGGAAACTCTCTGTAAAGTGGTTCGCCATCTGCAATCCTATCCAGAGTGATTGCAACCGCTGCAACTTCGGAATGGGGCTGGCTTCCAACTGCAACATTCCAGTCCGCAAGCTGGTAAATTTCGGGAGGTACCTTCTCTGCTCCTACGACAATCATAAGCCTGTCACAACTTTTAAGTTCTCCAGTAATGCTGGGCAGATTTACTCCATACATCGAAAGATGACAGACTTTTCCGCCGTCAGCTTTCCATTCCTTGATTTCCTGTTTAAAATTGACGTTATTCTTGATATAGAATTCTCCACCCCAACGCTTTACAACATCTTCAAGAGTTTTTACTATTCCGGGGTCATTCGAGGCAAGGAGCATACCTTCTGCACCAAGTAACCGTGCAGTTAATCCCACGTGGGTGGTAATTCTTTTATCCCTTTCCGGGCGGTGCCCCAGGCGCAGCAAAACAATCCTTTTCATGCTCGTGCTAAAATCCTACAAGGTATTAAAGGATTTCACTGAAAAAAGTTAGAGAAGATTACTGGAACCCGTAAGTTCCAGGAATTCTCCTCAAAAGCATGCCTTCAACAATTATCGGGTTTGTTCTCTGAGCTGTTGTCAATGCGTTTTCGAGCTTGAACTCTTTCTCAGCATAAATTGTAAGGATAGGGTCTCCCTTCTTAACGGACTCACCCATTTTCTTGTGAATAGCGACTCCGGCTCCTTTATCGTTAGGAGCTCCAGCAAGTCTGGCAATTTCAATTATCCACTTATTGTCAAATTCGATAACATATCCATCTGCAGAAGCAAAAATATCGGCAGTGTATTGTCCTACCTGGATATCATTTGATGTAATATTCGGGTCTCCACCCTGGGCTTCAATAATCTGTTTCATCTTTTCAAGGGCTTTTCCGCTCCTTAGCGTTTCCAATGCAATTTCTTTTCCGCGGTCTCTTGGAGCCGCACCTCCCATCTCAAGCAGGATACCTGCAAGTGCTGCACTCTTTTCAATGAGGCTGTTTGGGCCTTCCATGCTCTCCATCACTTTCAGGGCTTCCCTGACTTCAAGAGAGGGCCCTACTTTTCTTCCAATCGGAGAAGAACCGTAGGTAATTGCACACTCTACATTCATTCCAAGCCTGTGCCCAAGGTTAATCAGGTCTCTTGCAAGTTTTTGCCCTTCCTGAACGGTTGGGACTTTTGTGCTTGGCCCGACGGGGATATCCATTACCACATTGTCGGCTCCTATAGCTCCCTTTTTTGCCATAATTGAGGCGAGCATCTGGTAGTAAGGATCAATGGAAAGAGGATATTCAATTTTTATGAGTTTATCATCGGCAGGTGCAATATTAGTGGCTCCACCCCATACAAGAGCACCCCCTACTTTTTCAGTTATCTCTTTGACTTCCTGGGAACTGAACTCTACAGGACAGAGCACTTCCATAAGGTCTGCGGTTCCGCCTGCTCCTGTGATTGCCCTTGAACTTGTCTTTGGGATGAGAAGTCCGTTTGCAGCAACAATAGGGACAACCAGCAGAGATATCTTGTTTCCGGGTACCCCTCCTATCGAGTGTTTGTCCATTATAGGATGGGTATCAAATTCGATAGTATCTCCACTCTCAATCATGGCCTTTGTAAGCCATTCGACCTCATCGTCGGTCATTCCGTGAATATAAGAAGATGTTATAAAGGCCGAAAGTTCAATATCACTAAGATTTTCTTCCACAATATCGTTTACAAGCACTTTAATTTCATCCTGTGCAACAGGTCTTTTATCCATCATTTTCTTGATCACAGATGTAGATTTTGAACGGAATGTCGGAAAGACTTCGACCGGCTTTTCCCAATCCTGGAAGTGCTCATAAACTTCGGAAAAGACTCCCAGCGTACCTGGAGGAACCATATCATCCGTTGTATCCACGATAGCAGAAATGCTCTCATGCCCTCGGATACGGACCCTATCCCCTGGATTAACCCCCAGTTCTTTTGCATCCACAATATTTAGTAACACTTTATGCTGCCCTATTTTTATGTTGAAATGTTCCAGATTCAACTGCATTAGTAAACTCCTTCCATTTTGTTCTAAGTATAATTGTAAATTGTCACTATAACTTATTTACCCAGATTTTACTTTCTGTTTGTCTACCTGGGAAGCTAACAGTCCAGCCTGAAAGCTCTAGTAAATTGATAGTAAATGTGCATAACAATTAATAAAATGTGCATAATATATGTGAATCTTAAAGTTAAACTGAGGTAATATATTAACCTTCATATTATTTTAATTAATTCCGTAAAAACATTCAGAAATTAAGGATAAATATATAAAAAATTTTTTGTTAAAGGAAAGTTAGTAGTTTTGCCTTTAATCGATTCCACAATTACCTGTAGAGTATCTTCAGGAAAAACCTAAAAATTTTAAAGAATTGTTATAAAAAGCTTAAATCAAGCCTGAATGAAGAATAAAATAGATATTATGGGAATAATTTAACCTGGAATATTATTCTTTTATCTCCAGTATAACTATTGTTCTCATTAATTGTTATTTAATATTATTCAGCCAACATCTGGTCTTAATTATTTTATATTTATTCAAACTTGTCAATTTATCTGCTCATTTGCCATAATTATGTCTGGATATGGAAACAAGACCTTTGGCAATCCCCAGTGCTATAATTCCTATCAGTGCTGCCGTTAAGAGAACCATAAACAGGTTTTCCTCATCAGCAAATTTGAACATGAAGTAAAACAAAATAATATCTAATATTGCTCCAATGCCCACCAAAGCTATTGCCGGGCCCCCTAAAGCTTTTCCAGTATCCCTGCCCATTTTCTGATCCATCCTGAAATAATTATTATCAAATTAAGATTTAAGGCTTATAGATTCCAAATTCAACAATTAAACTAATTGATTTTTAGCAAAAACGAACTCTTTTCGTAGATTCTTTTCTTAACAGGAACCGAATGCGAGAACTCATGAATAAAGTAAACCTGTAGCTAAGCGTAATGGTTCCTGAGCTTTATCAGAGAATTGGGGTAATTGCATATAAACTTTAGGAAAGTATAATCCTTTAAGTCTGAACAGGCATTCTTCATTAAATATTTATAATTCTTCATTAAGTGTATTTATATAATGAGCAGTTACATATATTTTTTAAAAGTTATCTTAAGAACGTAAACTCTTTAAAATTCAATGTCAGAGAAATTCAAGGCATAGAGATACGTAATACTCTCTTGCGATCCTCTTGAGCCAATCAGGCACAACGCAATATCTGTCAACTATAAGCTCATTCAGATAGTATAGAGACTCCTCGGTTTTACAGTCACATAGCCGCCTTATAGCCGTTCTCCTTCCCCATGCTGATCTTTCATCATCCAGTGCTTCAAGGTAAAGCTGGTATTCTCTACTGTTATCCATTACATTATAAATATCTATGAATCAATATAAATATTTGCATTGGGATTCAGGAATTAAAATATGTTACAGATATATCACTAGAATGTCTTTTCCTGCAGCTTATTTCAAAAACTAGCGATAATAAATAAGTTAAAAAAGAACGATAAATTAAAAGACAACCAATAAATTATCAAATAAGAAATATATTGTAAAAATTTTCCTCAATAAATGTGAATTATTGGAGAATTCGGTATATAAAAAAGATCATAGAGATCTTATGCTGAAGATACAAAAAGATTACACGAATTTTATGCATAATAGAAAAATAAGAAAATAGAATTCTCATACAGTGATCAGTTGATGAGAATTCATGCACAAGGTTTTTGTTCGCTCTTGTTCGCTATGCTTTAGTATGTAAACATAAGCTAAAAACGATATATAATTAACGGGAATTAAATTTTAAACTCGAAGAGATATTAGTTAACATTGAAATGTTTAATGAGAGCTATTATTTTAACCGCGTTACCAATTTTTATTACTTATATAGGTAATTTAAAAGGAATGTGTATATACAAAAAAATGATAGATAAAAATATATTTCTGTACGGTACAAGAATCTTTAAAATTGCTTCTTATTTTACTAGGCCAGACTGTGAAATTAACTACTTTAAATAATTTGAAATATTTTCCAGTACCGTTTGAGTATATCCGCTAATAATTATGTGAATGACGAATATGTCCTTTGATTATAATTATAAGTGTCACTAATTATAGCTTAGTTTTACAGATAAGTATACTTTTTAATGTATAAATGTATCAAATCTATTCATTTTGAGCTTATAGCTTTTACAGGATCAAGTTTTGCTGCCTGCTGGGCAGGATAAATCCCGGCAAGAAGGTTCAGCAGAAAAACTGCAATAATAATGAACAGAATATCTCCGATCCGGATTATAATAGGAATAGTTGTAAGGCCACCGTAAAGTTCTGAGGAAGCAGTCGGTATTTCATACTGGCCTATTGCCAGAGATATTACAACCCCTGTAAGAGTACCAGCAAGAGCACCCAGCAGACCGAGGATGCCACTTTGAAGAATAAATATTGTTCGAATACTTGAAACTGTAGCACCCATAGTTCGGAGCATACCTATCTGGCTTGTTGCACCGATAACCGAGAGATTCAGAGTGCTGACCACGCCGAAAGAAGCAATTATGATAATAAGGCTAAGAACAACATTATTCGAAGTACTTTCAATAGCAATCGTCCTAAGAATTTCAGGATTTGTTTCGGTCCAGCCTCTTGCTTCATAGCCTGTTTTTTCAATCTCGGCAGCTACTTCCCTATCCTTATTAAAATCCTTAAGCCTGACAGAAAGCCCATTTATCACATCAGGAACATCGTAGAATTCCTGGGCGGCATTCAGGGAAGTATAAGTAAGGGATTCATCTAAAGGAGAACCAGTATGAAAGATTCCGACAACCCTCAGGGAAAGAGGATTTGCATTGGGAAAAGAAACATCAACGGAATCACCCAGATTAACTTCAAGCTTATCTGCCAGCTTCGAGCCAATTACCACGGTGTTTTTGGAATATTCAAGCTCCCTGAAATCTCCTTCTACCATATCGGCTTCAATATCGCTGATATTATTTTCCTGTAAAGGAAGAATGCCTTTCAGCTCGGCATTAAAGGAATTTGTCTTAAACATGAAAGAAGCTTTTCCAGTAAGAAAAGGAGAAACTGCCGAAACGCCCTCTATTTTATCAATATCGTCAATAAGGGTCCTATAAAGGTAAATGTAGTCTTCACCTTCCTGTGGTGATACCGAGACGTGAGGAAATTTATTTACTGTAGTGTTATAGAGCTCGCCCGTAAAACCAACCATGACCGCCTGAGAAACGGTAAGAACCATCACGGCAAGAGCTATAGCTCCAACCGAAAGAATTGTCTGGAATTTCCTTGCTCGGATTTGCCTGAGAGAAATAAAGAGTTCATAACGCATGGCTCACAGCTCTGTATGAGATTTTCCTGCACTTTTAACTTGAAATTTTTCTTTGCATTTTAGATTTCGTTGAGCTCTATTCGCTTTTATCTCTCAATCATTCTTTGAAGATCGCGTTTCACTGAGCTTCATTATTCTTTGAGCTTTATCTTTGAGATTTCCTCAAAAAAATCGACACTGCAATAAGCCCTGTAATTCCTGAAACTAAAGGAAAGCCAGGGGCGCCATTATCTCCTTTCTCGTCCTGAGTTACTATCTCATTATCGGTATCATTTACTGAGCTCACTTTTGAAGCTGGAGAAAGGTTGGATTCGATTACAGTTTCTCTGTGCTCAATAACGTCACCGTCGTTTCCCACAAGCTCGATCTCAAGCCTGTAAACTCCTTTCGATAATCTTTGGCTCCAGGCAACTTCGACAGTCTCGTCGTCATTATTCAAAAGCACTGGAACTCTTGCTCGAGTAGATTCCACTAATCCGGAATTCTCATTTCCTGAAGTTCCGGACAGTTCATATACAGAGAAAATAAGTTCTCCTTCAAATGGTACCTGGGAACGCCCAATAACTGTTGCACTCGCTCCTGTCTCATCTTCATAGATGTCGGTAATCTCGACATCATCCCTGGCAGTAAACCGCTCGCTTGAGCTTATAAACTCCCTTTCAGGAGAATATACATGAATTTTGACCCGTCCGACATAGTCCTTATTATTCTCAATAAGCGTACCCCAAGACGCGGAAAAAACATCAGGCGCACTGGTAAGCGATAATTTTTCAGTTTTTGTTGTGTAAACTACATCCGAGCCGTTTACAAGCATGTATTCGATATCAAAAATTGAGGCTTCTTTTGGAGATAGTGCAACACTGATTCCCTGGGAATTAGGAACCAGGTCATTGACCTGAAGCCTTGATACAGAATTGCTGCCATAAGCAAAGTTATATTTCGCCTCTGAGAACACCTGCTCCTCTTTAACAAGTCTTGCCTTTAGCCTATAAGCTCCACGTTCAGAATCGCTGACATTCCAGAATCCAACCTTCGTAACTCCTACATTTGCAGGAAGACTACCTACTAAAAACACCTGACTGTCAAGTGTCTTCTCACGAGTTCCTTCGGAACTTACAAGAAACACCTCAAGACTCAGGTTTTCTTCTGGCTGTGTCGAGTAAAGAGTCACGTCAAAAGACTCAAGGTCACTGTAAAGTTCGGCTATGCGAGCCGTATTCGCTTCTCCTACGGGAGAGCCATCTGCTGCAAGTGCTGGAGTCACTGAAATGATAAGTAAAAGAAATAAGAAAAGCACGGCTTTCATTGTCTTTTTTCCCCGGTCGATTATCAAAAAGATTGTTTTAATATTATTTAAAAGAAGGGTAGCTGGAGAAGGGCAGTTTTTCATGTTCAGTCCTGTTCAGTTAAGAAGATAAAATCTTTCAAAAAGAAATGGAATAAAACACTCCAAGCAGAGGCATAATTAGAAAATAAGCTTGAAATAAGAAATGATGCTCACAATAAGAAAACAAATCTTGATAAGAGAAAATGCCTGAAATCCGATCAGCTTTTTAAAGTAGATAAACAAAACCTGCAATGAATCCGAAAGTATTTATTCTTTAGTTAAAGTATAAAGAGGATAATATTAACAATAAACAAGTTTACTTGATTTACATCCTTCGGAGAAAAAATAAAAACTAATTTATACGAATTATAAAAGTAAGTTTTTTAAAATAAGTGTTCGAGCAGAAGGTGTGGTAAAAATGGAAAAGAAAAGCGTCTTGATCCTGGGAACTGCCTCCCATGTTGGGAAAAGTTCAGTCGTGACTGCCATATGCAGAATCCTGTCAAGGGAATACAGGGTTGCCCCCTTCAAGGCTCAGAACATGAGCCTAAATTCCTGGATCACAAAGGATGGAAAGGAAATCGGAATTGCCCAGGCAATCCAGGCAAAAGCTGCAGGCACCGAGCCCACTACCGATATGAATCCTGTCCTTCTAAAACCCAAAGGAGACTGCGTTTCTCAGATTATCCTGCTGGGAGAACCTTATGCTGACAGGAGTGCAGGTCAGTACTATGATTCCATTGAAGAAATGAATCAAGTCCTTGAAGGAGCTCTCGAAAGACTTTGCAAGAAACATGATATTGTTGTTATGGAAGGGGCAGGGGGAGCTGCCGAAATTAACCTGTACGAAAGAGATATCGTAAATATCGGCACTGCAAGACTTACACAAGCACCCATAATCCTTGTCGGGGACATAGAAAGAGGAGGCGTTTTTGCAAGCCTCTACGGTACAGTTGCACTTCTTCCCGAGGATGTTCGGAAAAACGTCAAAGGGTTCATAATCAATAAATTCAGAGGCGACCTGGAGATTCTGAAACCAGGTCTGAAGCAGCTTGAAGAAATGACCGGCATTCCGGTTCTTGGAGTCCTTCCTTATTTCAAGCTTAATATTCCTTCTGAGGATTCGGTTTCACTTGAAGATAAAGAAGGCGAAAGAAACGGAAAAGAAATTGAGATCGCAGTTATCCGCCTTCCAAGGATCTCGAACTTTACGGACTTTGAGCCCCTGGAAAGATCTGCTAAAATCCGCTATGTGGAGCTTGACGAAGACTTAGGAACTCCGGATGCGATCATGATCCCAGGAACAAAGAATACGGTTAACGACCTGCTCGACCTTAAGGCAAGTGGTATGGCCGAGAAAATCCAGGCCTTTAAGGGAAAAATCCCGATTTTCGGAATCTGCGGAGGCTACCAGATGCTCGGCAGGACAATTTATGATTCAGGAGTTGAAAACGGAGTCGAAGCCGAATTCGAAGGGCTGGGCCTTCTGGATATAGGAACAAAGTTCGGAGAATATAAAAAGAGAACAATCCAGGTCACAAAAAAAGTGAATGCTTACGGCCCGATACTAGCTCCAATAGACGGACAGGAAATAAAAGGATACGAAATCCATATGGGCATAACCGATTCTTACCGCAACATCTTTGGAGATGACGGAGCAATCGATGATGCTGGCTTGGTAATTGGCACTTATCTGCATGGGCTCTTTGACAATAAAAATATAAGAGATGCCCTTATGCGATACCTCTATGAGAAAAAAGGACTTGAGTACAGCCCTGAAAACATCATGACCGAAAACGATGCCTACGAAGAACTTGCAGATGTAGTTAAGCAGAACCTTGACATGGAAAAAGTCTATGAAATTATAGGGATCTGAAAATAAGTATTTGAAAATGCAGGCATCAGAACCTTCAGGTGCTGCAAAGTAGAACACCTGATAAAACTTATTTTTTGAAACGGTATTGTGCGTAAAAAGTATTGAGTATAAAAAAGGTATTGAGTGGTTTTTAGGGGAACATTGGGAATAGTCGGAACTAAAAACCTGTATTATTGGGGGTAAATTGCAGTACTTGAGGAGGGTATAACCGAACTCCAAAGACCACTCAATGATAAATGACTTATTGCTAATTATTTATGTATTGTGAATTTGTTCTATTATATTTTCGAATTTTAAGACTTATGTTAAACTTTCCCAACTTCTAAGCAGGAAAGTATGCCTGCATCCAGCTTATTTTCTTTATTTCCATTGCTTTCTGACCGGCGACAGTTCTGGCCTTAACCCACTACAATCTCTGTAGCGACTAGATACACCGGAAACGCGAATAGATTTAACTTCACAAACTTATCCTCTTAGCCGTGTGAAAAGCAGTGCAGTTTGCCTAGAAAATATCTCTCTTCAGTGAATCGAAAAGTGATTTTACCTCCCACAAATCAGCCCTTTTGGCTCAGCTTAGTATCTTTATTATAGTTCAGCCCTCTTGAGCGAACGAAGTGAGCGAAAAGGTCTCCGTCCTCCCGAGACGGAACTCGGGAGACGGAACTCGGGCAACAAATAAATTAATAATGAGTTATGACTATTCACCTACGTTTCAGCTTCATTCTTACATTTTTTATTTAATTTACTCCAATCTAGGTGAATTTATGTCATTAGCAAAACTCAGAACACATTATACAGCCGATGTCAAACCCGAAAACGTTGACAACGGTCAGAAAATTACCCTGGCAGGATGGGTCCATGAGGTAAGAGACCTCGGAGGGATCTGTTTTGTAGTGCTTAGAGACCGGGAAGGAAAGGCTCAGGTTACCCTTGTAAAGAAGAAAATTGATAAAGACCTGTTTGATGCTGCAAGAAGACTTGTCCGCGAGTCAGTAATTACAGTAACCGGCTCCGTTAAATTCGAAGAGAAAGCTCCGAACGGATACGAATTGCTTCCTGAAGAGATCACTGTCCTGAATGTTGCAGATTCTCCGTTACCAATGGACACTACAGGCAAGGTGGAAGCTGAACTGGATACCAGGCTGGATTCACGCTTTATCGATCTCAGACGGGCAGAAACAACTGCGATTTTCAAGATTAGACACCAGGCTCTCCAGGCTATCAGGGAATTTTTTGTAGAAAACAGATTTATCGAAACCGCAACTCCCAAGGTTGTGGCAACTGCAACCGAGGGTGGCACTGCACTTTTCCCGATCACTTACTTTGACAGGGAAGCTTTTTTGAACCAGAGCCCTCAGCTCTTCAAGCAAATCCTTATGAGCGGCGGGTTTGACAGGGTTTTTGAGATTGGTCCAATTTTCAGAGCTGAAGAACACGATACCCGCAGGCACCTGAACGAAGCTACTTCTATCGATGTCGAGGTCAGCTTTGCAGACCACTTTGATGTAATGGAGATTCTTGAAAACCTTGTGGCTTATGTCTACGCCCAGGTTATTGAGAAGTGCAAGTCTGCCCTTGAAACACTCGGGATTGAGCTCAAAGTCCCGAAAACTCCTTTCCTTAAGCTCACCTATGACGAAGTAATCGAGATCATAAATGCTCGCTCGGAAGAGAAAATGCACTGGGGAGATGATCTTGGCACGCTCGGAGAACATATTGTGGGCAATTACGTCTACGAGACTACAGGAGAATCCCACTATTTCCTTATTGATTGGCCAACTGAGATTAAACCGTTCTATGCCATGCCGTATGAGGACAGGCCGGAGTACAGCAAATCCTTTGACATGATGCACCGCACAATGGAACTCTCCTCAGGAGCTCAGCGTATCCACATTCCTGACCTGCTTAAGAGCCGAATAGAATCACAGGGCCTGAACCCTGACGGTTTTGAGTTCTACCTCAAGGCTTTTGAATACGGCATGCCTCCACACGCAGGCTGGGGCATGGGCTGTGAACGTTTTATCATGACCATGCTTGGGACCGAAAATATCAGGGATACAGTACTCTTCCCAAGGGACAGGAGAAGACTTTCTCCCTGAAATCCCTTATTTTTGGAGTTTAAACTTCTATAGCTTAAACACTTCTTGTTTAAATTTTCAGTTTGTCTTCAGTTTAAGCATTTCCAGCTTAATCTCCAGTTTAAGAATTTCATAACTTTTTCAGGATTCGAATCGGAAGGGAAAATAAAATGACAGAACGAAATATATCTACCGATTCCCCGGAAAAACGTGCAGCTGGCATTGCTGCATCCCGGATGGTAGAATCGGGAATGGTTGTGGGGCTTGGAACGGGCTCAACAGTTGCATATACAATAAAAGAACTTGGCAGGCGGGTAAGAGAAGAGGGGCTCGATATCCTGGGTGTTGTTACTTCATACCAGTCTGAAATGCTTGCCATAGAAGCCGGTGTCCCTCTAGCTAACCTTGCTCAGCATCCTGAACTGGATATTGCCATTGACGGAGCGGACCAGATCGACTCGAAACTGTATGCGATCAAAGGCGGGGGAGCTGCCCATACCCGGGAAAAGATAGTATCGGCATCTGCAAGACATTTTCTAGTCGTGGCTGACGAATCAAAAACGAGCACCCAGCTTGATAAGGTTGTTCCGATTGAGGTTCTGCCTTTTGCAAAAACCCTTGTGATTAAAAAAATTAAAGAGCTGGGAGGAAAGCCCGAGCTAAGGTTAGCTCTGAGAAAAGACGGGCCTGTGATAACCGACAATGGAAACTTTGTACTTGATGCTAATTTCGGCGTGATAAACGATCCTGAAGGTTTGGCTCTTCGACTATCTTCAATTCCGGGAGTTGTTGAACATGGAATCTTTTCCAATGTGGACGAGCTCTATATCGGGAAAAAAGACGGATCAGTGGAGATTATCAAAAAGTGAAAGTAATCAGGAAATATAAATTATAGTCAGGAAGTAACAGTGGCCAGAAGCGAAATTGATCAGAAATTAAAAGGTCAAAGTTGTTATGGATAAAAATAAAAGCCGTAGCGGCCAATTTTTCACTATCCATAAGAACAAACTTTGAGGGAAAAAGTAGTGGACAGTAACAGGCAATGCACTTTCTAAGGCAATACACTTTCTAAAATTATTCCTTAGCCTTACGAGGAAATCTAGTTTCACCTTCAAGAATCGGAAGGTACCCGGTATATTTTTATAGAAGTATTATCAGTTATTTTCTGATCAATACTGCTTCAGATAAGGCAACTGATAAAATTATATTTTCAGGCTGATCTCGGGCTAAAGGTGACTGTAAGCCAGGGCGACTTCAAATTATCAAGTAAAAAACTTCGATACATATACTTCATTTTAAGGAGGTTTTGGTTCAGATGGAAAAAGGTGGCCAGCCAATCATAATAATAGATCCTAGAAAAGAGCAGACAAAGGGAAGAGAAGCACTCAGCATGAATATTGCGGCTGCAAAGGCAGTGGCCAGCATAGTCAAGAATACGCTCGGACCGAGAGGAATGGACAAGATGCTTGTCAACCCTATCGGAGACATTACGATCACAAACGACGGTGCAACCATTTTACACGATATGTCCATCGAGCACCCGGCAGCCAAGATGGTGGCAGAAGTTGCAGAATCACTTGAAAGCTCGGCCGGCGACGGGACTACAAGTGCTGTCGTATTTACAGGCAGTCTGCTAGAAAAGGCAGAAAACCTTATTGAGAGTGGAGTCCACCCGACAATTATTGTTAATGGATACAGGCTTGCAGCCGAGAAGGCTGTTGAGATTTTAGAGAATCTGGCAGTCCCAACCGGTGAAGACGAAAAGGAGATGCTTGTAGAAGTTGCCAAAACCTCTATTACGGGCAAGGCTTCCGAAAAATACAACCGTTTGATTGCAGAACTTTGCGTGGATGCTGTGCTCGCGATTCGCGAAAGGGGAATAGTCGACCTTAAAGATGTTATTATTTCAAAAGACGTCGGCGGCAAGATCGAAGATACCGAGTTTGTTGAAGGCATTGTAATAGACAAGGTTGCTCTGGACAAGGAATTCCCTCTTAGAATCGAAAATCCAGCAATTGCTCTGATTGATGCCCCTATGGAGACAGGCAAGACTGCAAATAAAGCGAAACTTCAGATAAGCGCATATGGCGATCTTGAAAATTTTGTAAAGCAGGAAGAGGCAGCCCTATTCGAAATGGCAGACTATATTATCAGGGCAGGTGCAAATGCAGTTTTCTGCTCAAAGGGCATGGATGACAAGATCGCAGCCTACCTGCAAAACCGGGGAATTTATGCTACCCGCAGGGTTAAGAACGATGACATGCAGCACCTTGTAGATGCCACAGGCGGAAGACCTATCCGCAATATCAAAGAACTGACCCAAAAAGAACTCGGACATGCCGGACTCCTCGAACAGGATCGGGATGGCGACCAGGGCAAAACCTACCTCAGAGACTGTAAGGGTGCAAAATCCGTGTCAATTGTCATTAGAGGCGGTACCGAACACGTGGTTGACAACCTTGAACGCGCAATTGACGACGCTCTCAGAGTAGTAAAATGCGCAGTAGAAGACGGCAGGATTGTTGCAGGTGGCGGTGCTTCTGAAATTGAAGTCGCACTCGGGCTTCGTGCATATGCTCCCAGCGTAGGCGGGCGTGAACAGATGGCAATCAGAGCTTTTGCAGATGCCCTTGAAGAAATCCCAAGGACAATTGCCAGAAACGCAGGCCTGGACACTATCAACACAATAGTGAATCTCAGGGCAAAGCACGCCGAAAACAAAAATGCAGGCCTGAACATCAATACCGGCGCCGCTGAAGACATGCTCGAAAAAGGCATAGTTGATCCTCTCAGGGTTAAGATCAACTCCGTCAAAGCCGGTTCCGAAGCTGCAGTGATGGTACTCCGGGTGGATGATATGCTCCGCGCCCAGCGCACTGAAATGCAGAATGTCAAGCCCGAACATATGGCAAGTACCTACGACGGCATGGCGGCTCCTGCACTTAGTATGCGCAGGTAAAGCCAAATTAATAGGGATATCTTGAAAACAAGAGCTGTAGGTTCTATTCTATAGCCTATTTTTTAAAATCTGTTCAGAGATTTTAAAGTTCTATTTTTAATTTATCCCTAGGTTTAATTCTTAAGTTCTAAATCTTAGTTTCCTGATAAATTGGCAATGTATTATTTTTGTGTAAATTACAGATCTTGAGGATTTATTCTGTAGAAGTTTTCAAAAAACCTACTTAATATATGACCTCGGAAGCTATGGAAACGGGTAAGAATACGTCATAACAAAATTAAAAAATGCGTACAGATCTAATGCTGGAAGGTAGGAAATATCCGAATCTAAGATCTCCAGACCGAATAATGAGCTACTATTTATTCAAACCAGAGTCCAAGATATCCCTTCAAAATTGTAGGTAAATTTATTTCTTGAAAATAGCAATTTTCTATTTATGTAAAAATAAATTAAGTTTCAGAAAAATTGAGCTACATAAAAAGCAGCTACCCGTATCGAAAGTATTATGGAACGATTGAGCTGGATAATGGGAAATTATCGTTTTTGATTCTTAGGGTAGAAGGGTAGAGCAATCCCTCCTTACTTATCCAATGAAGATATGCTCTGAGTATTAAGTTTTGTAATTCTATATTGAAATATCTGTCTCAGTGTACTCTTTTTGATCTAGAGCCGTTTAATTTTCTCCTTCCAATTTCGTCTTTGATTTCCATTCTGCAGTCGAATGAAAAATAATCACAATCGGTACTTCAATTCTTTTTCCAAGTGTTCTTTTCAACGTTATCCTATCCTTTGTTAATATTCCAAATTAGAAAAATATAAAAATGTATATCAATAGTTATGTCAATTTCTCGAATATAATCATAAAATAAGTATGATAGAACTATTTCATCGGACAAGAGGGTCCTCGCTTATGGAACATGTTGAAGAAGTGACCGAGATACAAGACCGAGTTTCTGAAATCATGCAAAATGGGTTGGAAATTGCAGATCTATTTATAAACAAAAACTACTTAATCGACATAGATAAGTGCAAACCTATACCATTGGCAAATTCTCAATGCTCTTTTTCATATATCTCTATGTTTGAAGTTAGCAAGATTGTATATGATGCTAATGAGAACATTAATGATAAACTTGTGAGTGTCTATAGTGCACTATCAAACTTTGGAAGTTCAGCTTTACTTGTTATTTTTAGCGATAAAGACGGTGTAAACTTTTACATTGGAGCAAGAGATATCAATCAACCAAATATTGCAAAAGAGATATTGGGGAAAAGCTTGAGAGGAAATTTTCCAGGTATTGAAATAAAAGAGCAATCGTCTCCACAAATTGAAAGATTATTAGAATCTCATATACCCAATGTATATTCCAATATGGCTGTATCTGCTGTTTCAATTGTTCCAAGCACAAGAGACAATGATAAAGATAAATTTGTACAAGGAATGGAGAAATTTATTGATTCTATGTCAGGTGTGAAATATACTGCAGTATTAATCTCTTCACCTTTAAGTAAGGCTGATTTGGAGAATAAGAAACGAGGATATGAAGAGCTCTATTCCACACTTTCACAATTCTCACAGGCGAATCTGACATACAGTGAAAATAAAAGTGAAGCTGTAGCCATTGGTATAAGTAATAGCTTTTCAAAATCGATAAATGAGGGCATTAGTGACACAACCGGGACAAACACTGGTACTTCCAGTGGAACAAGTAAATCTCGGAACCGTGGTCGAAACTATTCTCTTTTTGTGATGGGATTGAACTCTGGAACAAGTTATGGAACAAATACTGGAAGCTTTAGCGGATCTTCTACTGTTCATACCGAAACCCGTTCTGAATCTGAATCTACTAGTAACACAAAATCAGATACAACAACGACTACGGAAGGAACTTCTAATAGCATAGCTATCACTAAACAAAACAAGACTGTACAGGTGTTATTAAAGAAAATAGATGAGCAACTAGATAGAATTAAAAGTTGCGAAGCATATGGATTATGGGATAGTGCATGTTATTTTATTTCGGAAGATCCCGAAACAACTGTTGTCGCAGCTAATACTTATAAAGCACTGGTTGCCGGAGAAAAAACAAGCGTCGAAAACTCTTTCATAAATCTGTGGGGTAACGAATATGAGAATTCAGATACGAATTTGATGATCATGGATTATCTCCGATATGGTCTGCATCCCATGTTTAAATATCTTCCTCAAAATAGTGGAGAGGGAACCTACACAGAACAGACAATCACTCCAGCGAGTATGATTAGTGGGGTTGAGGTGCCTATTTTTATGGGAATTCCGCGTAAATCTGTAGCTGGTGTCACATCCATCATTTCCGTTGCATTTGGTAGAAATGTGTTTGCAAAGGAGCAAAAAGAGAACTACCGGAATGTGGACATTGGGGCCATCTACCATATGGGAGAGGTATTCGAGAACAATAGAGTACGATTGGATTTAGAGAGCTTAACAGCACATTGTTTTATAACTGGATCAACTGGTTCGGGTAAATCAAATACAACTTATAAACTTATTGAAGAACTAATCTCACAAAAAAATAACGTCAAATTTTTAGTTATTGAGCCAGCAAAAGGAGAATACAAGTTAGCTTTTGGCGGAATGCCGGATATTAACATATTTACAACGAATCCAAAATATTATGACATGCTACGCATAAATCCTTTTGAATTTAATGAAGAAATTCATGTATTGGAGCATTTGGATAGACTTATAGAAATATTCAGTGCATGTTGGCCATTATATGCAGCTATGCCAGCACTTTTGAAAGCATCATTTGAGAATGCATATATTCTTCATGGCTGGGACTTAAATCACTCTATATATATTAATCAAGGGAACGGAAAATTCCCAACATTCAAAGATGTCGTTGAAATTTTACCGGAGTTACTCGAAGCATCTAAGTTTTCTGCGGAAACAAAGGGTGATTATATTGGATCTCTTGTTACCCGTGTTGAATCATTAACAAACGGTTTGGTCGGGCAGATTTTTACGGGAAATGCAATTGATGATGATGTGCTATTTAACCAAAATACAATTGTTGACTTGAGCCGTATCGGGTCTGTTGAAACCAAGGCATTGTTAATGGGTGTGTTGATATTAAAGTTAAGTGAATTCAGACAATCAACGTCAATCGGCACAAACTTGCCGCTTAAGCATGTAACTATATTGGAAGAAGCGCATAACCTTTTGAAAAAGACTTCTACAGATCAGAATCAAGAATCTGCAAATGTTCAGGGCAAATCTGTTGAAATGATAAGTAATTCTATTGCTGAGATGAGAACATTCGGTGAAGGCTTTATCATTGTCGACCAGTCACCAACAGCCGTAGATATATCAGCGATAAAAAATACAAACACAAAAATAATTATGAGGCTACCTGAAAAGAGTGATTGCGAGGTAGCCGGCTGTTCGATCGGCCTTAATGATAAGCAGATTATGGAATTGAGTAAACTGGATAAAGGCGTTGCTGCGATATATCAAAACAACTGGTTGGAAGCCGTCTTAACAAAAACAGACAAGAGTAGTGATCTATATGAAATATCAACAACTCCGATTCAGGATAGAAAGAACAGGACAACTCTAATAGGAGACTTACTTACTGAACTCATAACCCAGGATGCAGATGACAATTTTAATATGTCCTGGTTCAACACAATTATTAATTCTTCAAAGGTTTCCAAGTTTGCCAAAACCGACATAAGAAATCTTTTTTTAGAATATCAAAAAAAATATGGGACCGAACAGCAGCCGTTTGCATTCTCTGAGCTTATTTTTAAACTTATGAATTGCAACGATGTGTTTAGAATATTTGAGGACAGATTGCCAGAGGAGGTTTTGGAAGAATCGGATATTGATGACTCTGTTGTTAGTACCTGTAGAATATGGAGTGATTGCATCTATAATAACTTAGATCTCTACGCGGATTTTTATGATGAACAGACGAAAGATCAAACTTTCATAAATCTTTTACTTTACAAGATACAAAGTGAACCGGATGATTATCGGTACAAGCTTGTACTGTATTGTATTGGTTGAGGAACTTAGGAGCAAATCACGTTGGAGCTTAATTATGGAAAGCTAAAGTTCATTATAGTGGTGAAAAAAGAAATCAAACTGCAGATAGTCATCTTATCAAAAGTGGAAACATGCTTTGGTTTCTCACTCTGCTTTGCAGAGATACTAAGTAACTTTTCATTTGTCATCGGTTAACGAATTTTATGCACAACTTTGAATACTATGCATAGCGATTTTCCGGTATAATTCATAGATATTTGCATAAAAGATAATAATTTCTTTGCACTTTGTATCATAACCGAATCCAAATGAGTAACTTTTTGATAAGTTTCCCTTAACCTCTAAGTAATCGAAAGTAGAATTTCGGTTTTTTTATTTGATTTTCAGTCATCGTACATAGAGTGACAATTTAGATAAATTCAAATCAAGAAGAAATGGGTCTCACTTTGCTTCCAACGAGAAGACCAGTGCACTTGAGGTCTTCAAAATTTTTACAATAATAAATTGATGTTAACTTTTAAACAAAATAAGTATTTAAATTTATAGGGATTGCAGAAACTGTAATTATACTCTATTTTATAGGAGGGGAAGTATGTCTGAGATCAAAAATACTGAAAAGGTTAGTGTCAATGACAAACCTAGTGAATTTAATAAGAAAAGTGTTGAAACAAAAAAAGTTAATGGAAAATTAGATGCTCGTTCTAAAGACTTCGTGCAAAATAACGAAAAAAAAGGATTTAAACATGGAGTATCGGGCGATGATTCAAAGAAAGGAGTTACTCCAGAACGCCAACTTGAAAATAAAGAACAGTATTTAAAACGGGAATCAGGAAAACAACTTGGAAATAAATCGGAAAAACAAGAAGCTAAGAGAGAAGAAGCTAAGGAAGGAAAAGCTGAGAAAACTGAAAGGAACACAGATAGTCCTGAAATGAAAGAAGAAAAAAAGAAGAATGAACTAAAGAAAAAAGAACATGGTATTCAACCTAATACAAGCAATCTAAAACAAAATGGTTTAGAGCAGAAGTATCAAGACAAATATGAAGGTAAGAATGAAAATAATAAAGGTGACCAACATCCGTGTCGCAATTCACGAAAACAAGAACATAAAGAAAAATATAAAAAATGGCTAGAGGATCAACTTGCAAATATCAAAGCTGAAGCAGATAAAGGTAATAACCGCGCAAAAAAAATACTGCCTTCTTGGGAAGAGCGTGTCAAGAAGGGAGAAACCGGACCGCCACTAAAACCCAACTCACACAAATTTTCAATGAGTAGTAAGATGAGGGAACGCCGGAAAAAGGCCGAAGCTAGCTTGGCAAACAAGAAGTTTGAGAACATTCGAAAACTAGCGGCACAAGGTGATAAAAGGGCAATAAAAATATTGCCTGACTGGGAGAAAAGTGTTAAGAAAGGGAAGTTTGGGCCTGCCGCTAGAGGAGATACTGCTTATGGTGGAACTGAAGATTGGAGAATTGCCACGAGAAAGAGTATACTCAAAGAGGCTATGTCTGACAAGTCAAAACTTCCAAAGCACGTCAGGGGCTGGTATAAGCAAGAGGAGAATAGGATAATCAATAAACTTAAAGAAAGGGCACAAAATGGAGAAACATTTGCACAGAATATTTTAGGAAAAGATAAAGAGCTAGATGATTATGTAGTAGAGCGAATGCGCGAGCCGCCTGGATATGATCTTGGTCACCAGCTGGGAGATAAGCTTGGAGATAAACCGGGCAGACTGGAGTATTCTAGAGATAACCAAAACAGGGGAAGAAGATTCAGATTATGAGCCTATCCCGAAACTCAAAATTTGATTTTTGAATCTCTTATTTGGGACAGTCAATCGAATATCTGATCATGAAAAACAGTCCTGAAACTCTTACTGATTTGGAATAAAATAGGTTTTGGGATGGGCTCTATAATAAAAAGATATTTCAAATTGGAGTTTCTCTATGATCGAGGAAATTGGATCATTTCAAAAATTTAATGGTTAAATGATTAAGGCAAAAGTTTTAGATTGATCAAAATTGTAAAGGTAATTATATTTTTCTTTAATTTTTGCATCTTGCCTGTGCATCTTTTGAGTAGGCGGGAAAAACACAAGTGTTGTTTTTAATTATGTGACTTTCTCACCGTTTTATTAGTATGATTTAATTTTAAATTTTCAAGATAAGAATTATTTTTTCATTAAAGTCTAATATGAGAGATTAATAATTTTGGTCATATTTAAACCTAAAAACTACACGCAATTATAGAGCATCATTTCAAAATCGCCATCATCAAAAATTATCAAAAATTAAATATCTCTCCTGCCGAAGATAAGTTAGTAGCTTCTTCTACAGAATAATAATTCATAAATTATGAAGACTTTTTAGTACTTTCGTTTATTTACAGTCATTATTCAAAGAATCTCTGTTCTTATACTAAGAATATAGAAAGTATTATATATTAGGACTTAATCATAGGTTATGAGGGCATATAAACATTTGTGAAAAGATATAAAAATAAATATTATATTAAAATCGTTGTAGATCACAATTAAGCTAACTATTTATTTGATTTTCTGGCTGGTTTGATAAATTGCTAACCTGGAGTGATTAAAATGGGTGATCTGTCCGATATGTTAACGTTCCTTAAACTGTGTATTTATGGTATATTAATTTACATAGCGTTTTACATATTGTTATTTGCTTTATCAGCAATATTAGTTGCTATATCAGCGGCAGTAGGGGGCGGTGTCCTTTGGGGTGGCGGAACTGCTCTTGTCAACTATGGTAAATCATTCAAAGAAAATATGTATAGAAGTAATCGTGCAGTTTCTGTTTGCTGTATAATTACTTTCATATCGCTGTCTGTCTGGATTTATAATTATATTTATAATGTGTATTAAAGACTTGCCATAATATAATCTACACATATTTTCAGCTATACTTCTTGAATTTCAAGATTAGAGATTCCAATTGAAACTCCAGAGAATAATAAGTTGCATAGGTTATTTCATTGCGAGTAACTAGGCAACTTTTCTTCGATTTAATATCTTGATTTAATAATTTTTTGGGGCATAAGATAAAAAGAGGTAGTAAGATTGGCGACTGATCCACAACCTGCTAAAAAGAGTTACTTTTTTGGTAAAGGTTATAAAGATCTTTGGAATACGGTAAAAGGCGCTTGGCAGAGGAATACTGAGTCTATTGATACGTATAAGGACAACATCGCTTTGTCAAAAGGTGTAGATAGAAGAGAATTATTTATCTTTAAATGGTTACTCAATTCTTTAGCAATAATTGCGGTTTTAATCTGCGGCTCTGCCATCACACTGGTTTTATCCGCTATTAACATAGCCATATTATTAGTTTTTATGACGGTCATTTACATAGGATTTACTGTTGTTTGGGTAACTGACCGAGTGTATCTTTTACAAAAGAAAATATTTACAGCTTGCCATGACTGTAAAAGAAAATCATTAATTCCAACTTATATTTGCACAAATTGTGGAGAAAAACATACAAACCTGACTCCTGGTGTGTATGGAATCCTAAAAAGAACCTGTCATTGCGGAGAAATACTTCCCACCACATTCTTTAATGGGAGACGTGAACTCACAGCAATTTGCCATTACTGCTGGCTTGAAGGCAAAATTACATATTTGAATGACAGGGAAACTGTACCTATTTGTATACCAATAGTTGGAGGGCGCTCGGTTGGTAAAACGGCTTTCATCACTGCATTTTCAAAAGATTTTGTTGAATCTGTAGCTCCTGGAAAATCATGGGAAATAGAGTTTTACAATGAAGCCAAATCTAACATATACAAAGAAATTACACGGGATTATCAAACGGGTAGTACAAGGATGACTGATAGGCCACAGGATGTAAACAAACCAAGTTCTATATCCTTCAGTTTCTTTGTAAAGGGTGATGAGTTCAAGCCTGAAAGATTGGTTCATGTTTATGATATCGCAGGTGAAGTATTCACTGACAATAACGAAAATGAAGTTCAAAAACAGTATGAATATTGTCAGGGTATTGTTTTCATAATTGACCCATTCTCTATTCCAAGTGTTAGGCATAAATGCGAAAGCGATTTAACGCCGGAAGATATAGCCGGTATCGGCAAGGCTGATATTAACGGAATAGTCAATTCTTTTTTGAATAAGTTGAGAGAAGTTACTGGTCTTACTGACAGAAAGATGTTATCCGTACCTTTAGCTGTTGTAATTAACAAAGCGGATTCTGCAGGACTATTTAATGAATTAGGTGAAGCTGCGGTTAACAATCTTATGGCAACTAATCCTGAAAAATATAATAACGCGATGGATGTTCAAGATTACCTTTGCCGTAAGTTCCTTATAGATAACGGAATGGAAAGTTTCTTGAACATTATAAATATCAAATTTAAAAACAACAGATTTTTCGTCTGCAGCGCGATAGGACATACCAGAAATAAAGGCACTTACCAACCAAAAGGCGTGATGGAGCCTATGGAGTGGCTTTTTAAAAATGCAGATTCAACGATGGCTAGTAATTGGAAAAATACTAATTTTACAAAACGTCCTTTTGCATTGAAAAGCATTGAGATACAAGGATATGCACGGGAAGATAAGATGCAAGGAGATTAAGCATGAACAATACCAACAAGGAAGAACCTTCTGCTTCTCAAAATGTGATAAATACTGTCCTTCCTGAAGAAATGACGAATGAAGTTGCAGGTACTGTTGTAAGCAATGAAGAGATCAAAGAGGAGGCACTAATATCAGATGAGTTTAGCGCTTCAGAATCTGATGAGCAGAATGCTGAAGAATGCACTGAAGAAGAACCAAAAAAAGCTGAAAATGTAAGCGTCGGTAATGATAACATTTTGCAGAGAATCATCGTCCTTTCAGATAAAATGGACTCCCTTAATCTACTCTTTTCCGAAAAAATACGGAATATGGAAGACGAAGAAAAAATTATCGATCAGATGCATAAGGGACTTCAGAAATATAAGGATGACATGTATGCACAACTCATCAGACAAGTTCTTCTTGATATTATTGAAGTTAGAGATAGTATTCTGAGAATAGCCGATTTTTACCTCAAGAAACCTGAAGGAGAACAGAGTATTCCTTATGAGACGTTTGCAGGATATGCTCTTGATATTCAGGATATATTAGAGAAAAATGGTGTTGAGATATACAAGAGCAGCCATGAAGACAATTTTGTGCCGGTAAAGCAAAGAGCAATTAAGAAAGTAGTTACCGAAAACAAAGAATTGCATGGAAAGGTGGCCGAGTCTTTAAGCTGTGGTTACAACTACAACGGAAGAACGATTTCTGCAGAAAAAATTGCTTTTTATTATTATGAAGAACCAGGCGAGATAATTACAAAATATAATGAGGAGAAGGTACAAAATGGCTAAATATGTATACGGTATTGACCTTGGTACCACATATTCGTGTATCGCATATGTTGATGAAACTGGAAGGGCTAATGTTATTAAAAATTTAGAAGGAACAAATACTACCCCTTCTGTGGTTAATTTTGCAAGTCCAAACCAAGTTGTTGTAGGACAGGTGGCAAAAGAGAATGCCGTTATTGATCCTAACAGTACTGTCTCACTAGTAAAAACTTTGATGGGGAAAAGCAACTTTGCTATAAATTACAATGGTGAAGATAAATCTCCTGAAGAAGTGTCGGCCTATATCTTGAGGAAGCTTGCAGAAGATGCGGCAAAGGCGATTGACGCAGAAGTAAAGGATGTAGTAATTACGTGTCCTGCTTATTTTGGTACTGCTGAAAGAACAGCCACAAAGAATGCAGGAATAATTGCTGGTCTCAATGTACTAGAGATTATTAGTGAGCCTGTTGCTGCAGCAATTTACTATGGGTGCACTAAAGAACATGAAGAGAAAACTATTCTTGTTTACGATTTGGGTGGAGGAACTTTTGATGTTACTATCATGAGCATTAACTCAGAAAAAATTGAGATTATATGTTCTGATGGAGATCATGATTTGGGTGGTAAAGACTGGGATGCTGCAACGATGCGTTATCTTGCAGACGAATTTTCTGAAAAAGGGTATAACGGTGATTTTGATGAATATGCACAACAGGATCTTCGTTTGAAAGCGGAAAAAGCAAAACAGCAACTTTCTGCCAAAGAAAAAACTCCTGTTATGGTTGAGGCAGCTGGAGAAAGAGCAAGAATCGATTTTTCAAGAGAAAAATTTGATGAAATTACTTCTGCATTACTAAAATCAACCATTGATAAGACTGATGCTGCTATTACTGTGGCAGAAGAACGCGGTTTTAAGGTAGATGAAATTCTTTTGGTTGGCGGCTCTACGAGAATGCCACAGGTAACCAGAGTATTGGAAGAAAAATATGGAATAGAACCTAAAATTCTTGAACCGGATGAGGCCGTTGCTAAAGGGGCTGCGATTCACGCTGTTAATGTTTACATCAACAACCAACCAACTTTGTCCAAATGGGATGAAGACAATAAAGGCAATGTGATTTCTGATTCCTTTTCAGATCCGTCTAATAATGTTGAACAATTATCTGTTGACCCAGCGATGATGAGCATAGGTGGGAAAAAACGTTCGATCGTTGTGGCTACAACTAAAAGTTTTGCTGTAGAAGTAATTGTAGATAAGAAAACTAGGGAACGAAAATGTTACAATGTGATTATTAAAAATGATCCTATGCCTGATGGTGTCATAACTGTTTCCACAATACTTGGAACGATTGATGAAAACCAAGGAGACGTTGAAATTGTCGTCTATGAAAGTGATTTTATGGACGAGTATTTTGATGTTGATGCAGATTATGTAATTGGTACAGCAACATTAGAATTACCAGGCAATCTTCCTGCCGATGCGCCTGTTGAGATCACATTTAGCCTTAATAATGAAGGCATTTTAGAAGTCAATGGCAGAGACTTAACGAGCAACAAAGAGGTTCACGCCACTATGCGGTCAAAATATATTATGGCTGGCGACATGGTTGAAGAGTTGAAAGAAAAATCAAGGCAAATGGTTGTTATATAATTACAATTCATTGGCATCGGTTAATGGATTTTCTTGCCTGAAAACTATCGATTTTGTGCGAGAAGCCATTTCAAATTTTAATTCTCTTTCTCAAAATCGAATTTCAATCCAATTCATAATCGATTAAAATTTTAAGTAAATGTTAAAGTAACGAATAAAATTTATCGTGATCTCGCACTTATCCGGTGACGAGCAAATTAGCTTTGCTTCCCTCAAATTCATTGACTGCATAAGGCTAATTTAATTTGGAGAGAAACAAGGGGCAATTCTCAAAGCTCGCCCAAGAAATCGGCGATGATGATACTGGTTTGAAAATCATGTAATTCTAGATTAAGGGTAGTGTTTTCATGAATGAGAACTGCTATTTGTTATTAGAATTGAATTTTGACCCTCCAGTAGAGGATCAAGATGTTATAGACCAAAGAATTGAAGAAAAGCATAAATTCTGGTCTAGAAATTTAAATCATTTCGAAAGAGGAGCAGAATACAAGAAGTATCTTGATATGCTTCCCGAAATAAAAAAGATAATGAGTAATCCTATCGAGCGTAAAAAGGAAGCTGAGACTGCTTGCAGTATTGTATATGCTTCGTTAGATGAAAATCTGCGTGAGTTAGGTGGAAAAATTAATGAAGATGCTATTGCAAAGGTTGCAGATAAAAACAAAGTATCTGTTGATGTAGTCAAAAAAAGAGCTTCTGTTCTTGGGATAAAAATTGTCCCGATGGTTGATTTTCAGAGAACTTATAAAGAATATTATGAAAATAAACCTACGAAAGCTGATGCATTCAAAAGTGTACTGGACTATCTTAAGTCATTCAATAAAGACAATTTTTATGATTTCTTAAATCCCGGTACTGAGCAGAAAATGGAAGAACGGCCATGCGATGAGCTCAAAAAATTAGCACAGGAAAAAAAGAAAAACGACTTCTATAAAAACGATTCCAACAGCAGTTCTGGTAAAAAAGTCTGCGAAGCCTGTGAGCTGGCTTTTAAGGATGAAAACAGCAAAAAGATTTATGATGAATATTTAGCATGGTGCAAAAGAAGAAGTATTTTAGATGATACAAAAGAAATTGCAGAGATGAACGGATCATTATTGTCTAATGATCAAGGCGATCGTTACATTGGGCAATTAACTGAACTGCTTAAGGATAGAGAACAAGCTGAAAATGTTTTTATTGCTTTTTGCAAAGTTGAGCAAATTACATGTGTTCCAGATTCAAATAATCCAGGTAAGAAAGAAGCTGAAAGAAAAGCAAGGGAAGAAGCTGAAAGAAAAGTAAGGGAAGAAGCTGAAAGAAAAGTAAGGGAAGAAGCTGAAAGAAAAGCAAGGGAAGAGGCTAAAAAGAAAGCAAAAGAAAAAGCTGAAAAGAAAAAAAGACATGATGCACAAAAAAAGTTAGCTATCGGGGTATTTCTATGTCTTCTGATATTTAGTGGAGTTGCACTGATAAATGGGAACGATGGAAGTCAGTCTGAAGTTTCACAAGCACCAACAGACCCGATAGTAAGCAATGACGATAATACGAATTCGATAGATGCAATAATTGTTTCAGAAGAACCAGAACCAGAACCAGAAGAACCAGAACCCCCTGTTGCCGACTTTTGGTCAGATACAACTTTTGGAGAAGCACCATTGAAGGTACAGTTTTTTGACGAGAGCACCGGATCACCAACTTCCTGGAACTGGAACTTCGGGGACAAAGTTAGTTCAACCAAGCAGAGTCCAACGCATACTTATACAACAGCTGGAGTTTACACAGTAACAGAGACCATAACCAATGAAGTAGGTGAGGATATAGAACTAAAGAAGAACTATATCACTGTTACGTCTCCTGAGGATACCGATACTTCAGTGGATACTGACACTGCGTCTCGATCCACAGGAACTGGTTCAGATACTGGCACAGTATCCTATAACAAAGAAACTGGTTCAGATTCTGGCACAGCATCCGATAACACAAAAACTGGTTCAGATACTAGTGCAGCAACAGACATCACAAACCTTCCCACCAAATCTGAAGTATTAACATTTGTAAATGATTATCAAGGGGTAAGCGACTTTATAATAACTGTTTCTGGAGATTCTAAATCTTATCATCCTGAGTGGAAATGGGATATATGGCAAGATCAGTCTGGAAATAAAGTGATAAGCTTCTACTACTATCAAAATAATCCCAAAGGATATGAAAGCACCTATTTTGACAGCGAAGGAAACATAATTTCAGCAAAGAATTTGAAGTTAACATTGATGGAGAGTTACAAAAGAGCTTAAAGGGGTATTCAAAATGAAATATCTCTTTTTACTTTTTTGTCTGTTCAGCAGGACAGCTTCCAGACAGCATTGACCTACGGTTTCAATCCTTGTTTTAATGGATTTTCTTCGGGAATGAGTAAGAACATCATCACAAATAACGTCATACTCAACACCCATCCCCACTATTGAACTTATAGGTATGCTCAGTGGACAGGATTAGGAATCTGCAACCGTGTGAGAGTCCCATTTAAGTCAATCCAGATTTATATAATCCAGATTCACAGAAAAGGAGAAGAAGCTGAAAGAAACGCAAAAGAATAAATCGAAAAATTAACTTTTGACAGGCTAATTTGATTTGGAGGAATAAAAGTGGGTATTAGAGTTGGAATTGACTTGGGTACAACTTTTAGTGCGGTTGCATGTATAGATGAGCACACCGGAATGCCAAAAATTATACAAAATTGTTTTGGCAGTGCTATTACTCCGTCAGTTCTGTATTTCGAACCTAACGGTAATATATTATATGGGGAAGACGCCAAAAATATGCAAGCCGCTGGCGACACTAATGCTGTTGCATTTTTTAAGCGCAGTATGGGCAAAGATATGTTTTCTGTAGAATTTTATGGAAAAACATATAATGCAACGGACTTCTCTGCCATATTTCTTGAGAAGATTAAAAAAGAAGCCGAATCACAAATCGGAGAAGCAATTGATGCCGCTGTTATTACTGTTCCTGCATATTTTACCCATAAAGAACGTGAAGCTACTATTGAAGCTGGCAAAAAAGCAGGGTTAGACGTCCTTGCAATTATTAATGAACCTACTGCAGCAGCAATCGCATATGGCTTGAACGGCAAAGACGTAGAACAGACTGTGCTTATATATGACCTTGGTGGTGGCACATTTGACGTTACCATCGCCCGCATCAATAAAGACGAAATTGATATTCTAGGTAGTGACGGTAACCATGAACTTGGTGGCAAAGACTGGGATGATTGTATAGCAAGATACCTCGCAGCCGAGTTTCAAGAGCGATATGGCATCGACTTAAGCGAAGACACAGAAATGGTTTCCTCCCTATTGGTAGCTGCTGAAAATGTAAAAAAGCAGCTAACAGCAAAGGACATTGTAAGTGTGCCCATTACTTATCGAAATATTAAAGCTAACATTGAGATCACAGAAGATTTATTTGAATCTATTTCAGAGTTTTTACTGGGGACAACCAAAGAATTGACAGAAAGTTTAATCGTTTCTCTTAATTTATCTTGGGATGACATTGACGGTATAATTCTTGTTGGCGGGTCCACAAGAATGAGAATGGTTCATAAGTATATTGAGAGAATGTCGGGCAAGCAACCTCTTTCGGGTATTAATGTAGATGAAGCTGTAGTTCTCGGAGCAGCAATCAAAGCGAACATTGACGATAGAGAGAACGTTGTTCCTATGCTCGGCGGGATATTGCGTCGCCCAAAAACAAGCAATCTGTACATACAGGGTGCTAAATCCGTATCAGATGTTACCTCTCACTCTCTTGGAATGATATCCATTAGTCCCGATGGAGAAAAGTACATCAATAGTATTATTATTAAAAAAAATAGTAAAATTCCAGCAGATAATACAAAATCATTCAAATTTAAGACACGGACTAGAAATAATGAACTTGAGGTATATGTTCTTCAAGGTGAGTTTGAAAGACCTTTAGACAATACGATAATCAATAAATATGTAATAACACAAATTGAAAGAGTTTCTTCACCTACCTCTATTATTGATTTGACATATCGATATACTTCAAATGGGGTTGTTGAAGTATCAGCGGTTCAACAGGAAAACCATAAAAAATTGCCAATTAAAATTGAGCCCCTACCCGAAGATATGGGTTGGACTGATGGGTCTCCAAAGGATCAAGCTGGTAATTTTGGAGCTCCGGATGTTAATATAATTTTAGCAGTTGATTTATCTGGAAGCATGTATGGTGAACCGATAGAAAAAGCACAGCAAGCCATGCATGAGTTTGTAGCCAAATTAGAGGGAGGTAACACCAAAATTGGTATTGTTGCATTTGCCAATAAGGTCAAATGTGTGTTGCCTCTCAGTGGAGATTTCAAAGATGTTGATGACATAATCTCAAAATTAAGTGATATTAATGTAGGTATTGGAAATTCTGCGGAACCATTTACGACTGCTTTGACCCTGTTAAAAGGAAAGCTTCTAAAAAATGAGAGCGAAGTACGCTATATTATTGTGCTTACTGATGGTGAGTGGTATCATCAGGAACAGGCAATAAGTGCAGCCAAGGAGTGTCATAGAGCAGGCATAGAAGTAATGGCATTGGGGTTTGGGTCTGCAGACTATAAGTTTTTGAAGAGAATAGCATCTACAGATGAATTTGCTTCTCTTACGAGTTTGGCAGAACTATCTGGCTCATTCTCAAAGATTGCCCAAGCAATCGGTGAGGTCGCTACTGGTTTGAGAGTAATGTAATTCTAGAGTAAAGGTAGTGTTTTCATGAATGAGAATTGCTATTTGCTATTAGAATTAGAGTTTGACCCTCCAGTAGAGGATCAAGCTGTTATAGACCAAAGAATTGAAGAAAAGCGTAAGTTTTGGTCTAGAAATTCAACTGATTTCAAAAAGGGAGCAGAATACAAAAAATATCTTGAAATGCTTCCCGAAACTAAAAGGATAATGAGTGATCCTATCGAGCGTAAAAAGCAATCTGAAGCGGCTCGTAATTATGTATATGCTCAGTTAGATAAAGATCTTAATATACTTGGCAGAAGTGGAGAAATTACCGAAGAGATTATAGAAAAAATTGCGACTGCAAAAAAATTATCTGCTGATGTAGTTAAAAAAAGAGTCGCTGCTCTTGGCATAAAAATTGGCCAAAAGAAAGTTGACTTTGATGCAGACAATAACAAGTATTATAAAAAGAAACCTATAAAAGCTGATACATTCGATGGCATGAAGAACTTTCTTAAGCCATTTAATAAAGACAATTTTTATGACTTCTTAAATCCCGGTACTATACCGAATATGGACAAGCTGCCATGCGATAAGCTCACACAATTTGCAAAGGAGATGAAAAAAGACTTTAATAAAAACGATGCCAATAGCAGTTCTGGTAAAAAGATCTGCGAAGCCTGTGAGCTGGCTTTTGAAGATGAAAACAGTAAAATGATTTATGATGAATATTTGGCATGGTGCAAAAGAAGAAGTATTTTAGATCATGCAAAAGAAATTGCACAAATAGCAGGATTAGAATTGTCTAATGAACAAGGTAATGTTTATATTGGACAGTTAACTGAATTGTTTAAGGATAGGAAACTGGCGGAAAAAGTTCTTATTGCTTTTTGCAAAGTTGAGAAAATTGCATATAATCCAAATCCTTTAAGCGAAAATAATGAAAATATTAAGGTTTGTAGGTGTGGTTGCATCAATGACGTATCTGATGGGCGAGAAGTATGTCAAAATTGTGGTAATGAACTGATCATCAAATGCCCGAACCCAAAATGCGGCGCTGAAAATGATGCCAATATCAAAGTATGCAAATGTGGCTTTAAATTTGAAAATATAGATAGAGCATTGGCTTTGTGTGACTTGGCTCAACATGCCATTAATACAATGGATTTTGAAGTTGCCAATGTGCATTTGAAAGACGCTGAAAGATACTGGCCTGGAAGTAGCAAAGTTAAGGCGATTAGGGAACAACTGGAAGAGTTTAAGCAGCGAATTGGTGATGTAGCTGTAAATCTGAGGAAGACTGTTCAAGAGAAGCGCTACTATGAAGCAAAGAAACAGTACGCAGCTATTCAAAGAAGCTTCCCCGAATTCAAGGAGGCTGACTTAGAATTAGAAATAACAACATCTATAGAAACAGCCCAATCTTATTATAATAAAGCTCGGTCAGCTAGCAATGAAAATGATATTATTGAAAACTGTACTAAGGCAAGTGAAAGTTGTTTTGATTATCCGGGAGTTAGAGAGTTAATTTCTAGGTATCCTCCTCATATGCCAACCGATTTGAGGATTTCACCTGACGGAAACACAAAAACCAATATTCTTAGTTGGAATGAAAGTATCTCGCATGGTACTGTATACTATTCTATTGTGCGAAAAAGAGATGCTATTCCGGTAAACAATACAGATGGAGATTTAGTCGGAAGAGTTAATATTTGCAGTTTCAATGATAGCAAGATTCTGCCTGGTGTTTTTTATTACTATGCAATATTTGCAGAACGATCCGGTGTATATTCGAAACCATTAACTTCTAGAACACCTGCCGTAAATCTTTTTGAAATAACAAATGTTACAGTTACTACAGGAGATGAAATGCTCCAATTAGATTGGGATCCAATTCCTTCTGGCTCAACTGTTAATTTGTTTAGAACTGCTGAAGACGGTAAAGAAGAATATGTTAATAGCAATAATTTAGCTGGCTACTTGGATACTGGCTTGAAGAACGACAAGGTTTACAATTACCGCTTGTGCTTAGTCTACAATGTTAATGGTCAAAAACAAATGACCAATGGTATTAAAATTTCCGGAATACCAACAAGACTGCCAAATGCGATTGAGACTTTGAGCGTAAAACCAGTTCAAGACGATACATTCCAAGTAACATGGGAAAATCCCGAGAATTCTGAAGTGCGATTATATTGTTCAACAGACAGGCCAGAATATAAGTGCGGAGAAATAGTACCCCAATCAATACTCGATTCAAAAATGAGAAGGCTTGCTGTAACCAAGACAGCATATAACTCAGGCACATTCCAATTTAAGGGTGACGAATTGTTGTACATAACTGCCGTTGTCATAAAATCAGGATCTGTGGTTATTGGTGCTATCGCTCGTGCAGCTAACAAAGGAACTATAATTATCAAAAACATTGCTGTTGTTAACGATAAAATAAATATATTTATCAATTTACCTAAAAGAGCAACAGGATTTGTCGTCTTATATCGATTTGATCAATACCCAATTGGCATTAATGATAGAGAATCGATAAGGAAATACATAACACTTAAACAGTATCAGCATGATAACATCCTTATTATTGATGATTTGAAACCGAAAAATTATTACTTCTCTGTGTTTGCAGAGTTTAACAGAGATGGAGAAAAAGACTATTCTACAGGAACAGATTATCCATTTGTAAATGCTCCAAAGGAAGTCATTACTTATTCTATTTCACTAGCAAAGAAATTCTTTGGATTTGGAGAAAACAGTGTAAAAATTAATTTTGAAGCTGAGAATGAATCATTTATTTTGCCTGATATTGACATTGTTTCGGCTGTGGAACATGTTCCTATGTTTAAAGCATCGGCTAAATTATTTTATTCAATACCAACACAATCTGTTACTGGTTCTTTGCAGGTTAAAATTCCATTTCCTAAGAATACCGAGAGAGAAACGTATATTAAAGCATTCTTAAAAAATGAAGCGTTACAATCATCATATCAACTTCAGCTTAAAGTTAATTCGAGCTTTAAAATTAGCTAAGCGAGCTGTCTCAAAACTATATTTGTTCTACAATTGAGACATAGTATACTCTTACAAGGCTAATTAGTTCCTGAATTTCAGAAATTCCCTGTTTAATTTGAAGTTACTATTCCCCATTGTTTAACTGTAGAAGATGGGTTTAATCTAGAGATAGTTAGTAGGAAGGAATTAAATGGTGCTGAAAAATACATTTATTTGTCCTTATTGCTTTAGCCAACATAAAATTACAGAGGCTCAATTTCGTTGTACCAATAAACGATGCAAAAGTTTTGACGATATTGAAATGACTAAATACGAAAATGGTAATTTAAAAATGCCAAAGCAAGGGAAAAAAACCTTTAATGTGGCATCTAGAAATCCGTTTAGTTTACCAAAATCCGCAAATTGCCCAGAGTGTGAGCAAATAACGTATAAAGTTGTTTGCCCTTCTTGTCATAATAATTTACCCGAAAGTACATTACTTGGCAGAGATATGATAATATCCGTTGTAGGTTCTCGTGATACTGGAAAAAGCCATTTCGTTGGTGTAATTATTAAAGAATTAATTGAGCGAATATCTGTCAAGTTCGATGGGGCTATGGTAGCGTTTGATGACAGTATGGAAAGATATGAAAGCTCTTTCGGAAGAAAACTATATTTTGATCTCCAAAAACTTGATTTGACAAAGAGCTCCGGACAGGATGTTAACAACGGCGCATATAGGCCTTTGATTTTTACACTTAATGTTAAACACAAATCGCTGTTTCAGGATAAAATTGATTCTTTCACCTTTGTTTTTTTTGACACGGCTGGTGAAGACTTAAACGATGAAGATACGATGAGTACTCTAAATAAATATATTTGCAGGTCATCAGGCATCATCTTCTTACTTGATCCAATGCAAATTCCTGCAGTTAGAAATCAACTGGATGCTGAAACAATTGCAAGAGCATCTTCTGTTGATTGGCGTCTGGCAACTCGTTCAGATGACATTATGGCTCGTGTTTCCCATTTGATTCGAAATTGTAATAATTTGTCTTCAACTCAAAAAATCAACATTCCGGTTGCTGCAGTGTTTTCAAAATTTGATGCTATTTATTCTATTATACCAGAAGGATGTACTGTGCTAGGAACAAGTCCACACTGCGCGGAAAAGAGTTTCGTTCTCTCTGATTGGCATAATGTTAACTCGGAGGTTCAAGGATTGCTAAAAACATGGGGCGCAGACTCATTTATATCACAACTCAATGTAAATTACACGAACTATTCTTATTTTACAGTATCTGCACTAGGACTTAATAATAATCCCCGTAAAGATCGAAGTATTGAAAGACCAAGACCACATAGAATTGAGGATCCATTACTCTGGTTGTTAATGAAAAATGGAGTTATAAAAACTTCTAAATAAGCAATCGCAAATCGTTGTAACAAGGAAAGAGGTGTGTTAGGTGAGTAAACATCAAATTATTTATACATCATGCATGAGGGGTATAGATGGTGTCAATGATGGGCAGCAGATTTATTCCTATGATGAAGATTTTCAAGATAGTAAATCAGAAGATGTTAGGAGTTTGTTTACTTATCAAACCCCTGCTTTGGGAGCTGGTGTTGTTATGTCTGAGGAAATTGCCCTAACTATGCCCAAAGCGTTCATTTTCAGGAAGTTAAATAACGGAACTTGTGCTGTGACCCTTAACACATACCTTGGCAGAGATTATATGGGCAGTACAGGACGTTTTGGTAATTATTTAAGTCATTCAATAATATGTAATGAAGAAGAATATGCATATTATCCATGTGAATTTTACGGAAATGAAATGCTCAGGGATTGTATGGAATATGGGGAAGTTAACAATCCCGAAAGACCCCCTTTTCTCCCCACCCCAGAACTCTTAAGAGGGTACCTTGTTAATATAAACAATGTTATTGAGTTTTTAGGTGAAGATGACCGTATGGGCATTTTCAAGAATATGTTGCATGCAATGCTTTCGTTTGAGAACGAGCGTAAGCGTCTTGTAATCTGTGATGAGCCGAAAAATATAGTTTTGTGGATAGCAGCTCTCGAATACACTTTGCCATTGAAGCTTGCATTGAATATAAATTTTACAACATATGAGTATGATCCATCATTGTCACGATCTCAAATATGTGGGGTCGTACCTAATGGAACAAAGTATACTCCTGAAATAGATGAAAGTTTGAGACAGTATTTTATTTTCGATTTATATACAAAAGATACTGTAGATTTTAATGAAAAAGGAGAATTTTATGATTTTATTGAAGCGGCGATGTTATTTTCCTATGATATCTTAAAGAGTTTTCACGAATTCTTAACGAACTCTTATTCTTACTCTAATGCCAATTTAGATTATTACAGTGCATATTCTCTCTATAAATTACGTTCTTATGGGATATTGAATATTAACAAGGAAATATTTGTAAACGCTATTTCGTTTGCGGAGAGATTTGCAAGTGATGAAGAAAAAGTCGCTCTAACAGAACAATTACTATCTGAAAAAGATATAATTTTTCAATTTGACGATATCTATTCATTAGAAGTTTTTCGTTACATTTTAGGTTCATACAGCTTTCTATCCGTATTAATTCAAGAACAAATAAAAGGATTTGTTCTTGAGAAAATACTCAATTCTTTCAGGGAAACAGGAAAAAGTAAAGAGGAATTCATTCATTTTTATAATAACATGGACAAGCTGTGCAATACAGCAGGATTCAACATTGTTGCAGAACTAATGAATGAATGTAATCAACAGAAGATATTTGCTGCAGTACAGTATGATGTCTCAAACTGGAAGCTGGATTTCATTATTAAGGTTCTTTGCAAATATGTGGAAGATAAATCCATTCCCATTGAAGAACTACGTGTGGAGTATCCAATAGGAAAACTCTACGCAGGCATCGTGCAATCAATGTATAAGGAAAATGAGAACGACGGATACTTTGTTGTTACTCAAATATTTGATAATTTCTCAAATAATCATAAATATTTGACTAATATGGCATTGAACATAGAAGAAGTATTGTTGAGCCTACCTTCAGGTGAAGCTGCTTCTCATTCTATGTGGAAACTTTTCTACGAAGTTATTCTAAAATCACAGTGTGAAAATCGAAATTCTGTTTTTACCATTTTGAATAATTCCAACAGAATGAAGCAAATGTATGGTTTGTTTGAATTGTTATTAAATAGTAATCAAGACTCAATAGACAAAAATATGCTGTTTAAGGAGCATTATGAATTCTTTGTTCTCAACAATATAAAGTATTCAAGAGAGTATTTGCCATGTATTCTTGAAGCCTACTATGAATATGTTAAAAGAAATAGAGATAGAAATTGGGATATCACTTTGATTGAGATCGAATTGTTTGAAATTATCTATCAGAACAAATTGGATGTTTTATTTGTTTATGAGCTAATTGATGATATTATAAAGAAGATTCCTTTGGGAAGGCCTTCAAAAGAAAACGCCAATATTATAATAGACATCTTCGATTATAATTTCGAATATCGCCGACAAAATATAAGCGGAAAAGTTTTGCTTATTTTTGTTGGTATGAGTATTGAAGGAATCAAAAGCAATAAAGACTTACAGTCTGTAATTGTATATCTTAAAAGAATTGTTTCTGACAAAGGGATTAATCTTTCAGAACCAATGGAAAAAGATGTAGATAGTTATTTAGAATGGATTATGCCACATATCACAAGCTATTGTCGGACATCAAAGGAACTTAAAAATGTATATAAACTCTTCAATATGCCCCCAAGAATATCTAAGATATATATTACCATGTGTGCAAATGATTATTTAAAACAAAGCAAGAATGATAAAAATTATGATACTTTTTGCGAATTTTTGAAGTTCTTGTTTGATGTTGGAACTTCTAATGAACGTGAAGCAACAGGTAAAGTATTGTGCAAACTCAGCAAACAAAAGCTCGAATTCTTGGATAATGAAGTGAAGACTTTTTTTTATAAAGATCGTCATTCATTACAGTATTGGGATGAGATTAAGGAAATTGCTTTGTCTACAAATCCACTGCTGAACAGTATTAGTAATTTTCTCAAACGAATTAAAAAGTGAGTAAGCCCCGCTACTATTGCCTGTCGAACAACCTGATTTAAAGGGTTATCATCACTTGAACTTCCGAGGTATTTCCACTACTCTATTTTCTGCACCGGCATGGAAGTAAGGTTTATTTCAATCCACCGGCTTCAATATTCAAGACAATGTTATAAATAAAATCATCTTAATAACTATTTTTAACACTTTTTCTTAGTTAAATTCTTCCTCTTTCCTATATCTCTATCTTTTTATTGTATTCTTTCTTTTTTTGTAAACCCTCTAGAAAAGAAGTTACAGGTTTCTTTGATGAGCTCAGAATTTTCCATTAACTTTATCACAACTGGGAGGAGAAAATAACAGACTATGAAAACAAATCGTCGTATTACGACAAACTTGTAGCGATACGCAATAATTAAAGTTATTTTGACTAAATTGTTATATAAATCAGTCTGAAATTATCAAGAGTTATCTACAAAAAAAGGAATACGTCTTTCTGAAAACCAGTTCCTAAATTATGACTTAACTCCAAGATGAACAGAATTAAAGGGATTCAGATTTCTCCGTAAAACCGTTGGTAATCTTCTATTGCCTTTTTCGCCTGAGCAGGAAACTTTTTTTTCATATATTCAATGAACTCGTCCCTTGATTGAATTTCCTTGAGGATTTCAAGCATATGGGCAGTAAATTTTCTTGATTTCATACTCCCTTTTTGGAGTTCAAAAGAGAGGCAGAGAGCTTCTTTAGGAAAATACTTTCTTCTAACCCAGGGAGAAACCGAACCAAGGAGCACTCCTTCTTTCAGAATGCTGTAAGCTGGCACTCCTATGAGTTTGAGCCTGTTCTTTCCAGCCAGTTTTTCAAGGTTTTCGCTGGAATAGGAATGAAGCTCAATGTAAATTTCGGGTTTTAGCTCTTCAATAGCCTTGAGAATCTTTTTTCCGGTTTCAGGATAATAATCCGGGCTCAGGGTTGAAATATACTTTCCACAGTCTACGAATGGAATTAAGGCCAGAGTGCCGGTTTTCGGAGGCTTGATGCCTTTCAGAAGTCCGTTCGTGTCTTTCCATTCGTCCCCGTGGAGGCCTGCAACAAAGAGCCGAACTGGTTTTCCGCGGCCGTAAATTCTCATCCCGAAATCCGGATACGAATCTGGTCGCATTTTTGTGCTTTCGTGATTGACGGGAAAAGAATTTCCGAAACTCTTTTTTCCGTTGGAGTTCTCTTTTCCTTTAGAATTCTCTATTCCACCTAGATTCTCTATTGTTTCAAAACTGTCTATTCCGCCTGAGTTCTCTATTCTGTCAGTATTCATCTGTTTTGAGGCCTCAAAACTCCTTTTCTTCCTGCTGATCTTCTTTGAGTGGCTCTTTCTCTTCAGACAGAGGCTTTCTAGCGACCACATATATTTCCTGTTTTTTAGGATTGATGACCTGCTGAATTTCAAGCCCAAGTTTCTCGATTTTACTCAGGATAGGCTTTGGGTTCTTCTTTTTTGGAATCTTGATAACCTGAAGCAGCTTCCCTCCGGCTTTCAGCAGAGGCAGCACTCTTGAAAGCGCCTTGATCGAGTCCTCGGGTTCAAGGGTCATATCCGAAAGAATAACATCCACGGGCTCTTCGGAAAGTAAACTCAGGGGTACGGTAAAAACATCTCCGAACATTACATCAATGTTTTCTTTTTCATGTGCGATTTTTCCAAGTTCGCTCCTGAAGTCCTTGCTGAATTCTATGCCTTTTACATGGCCTGCAATTTCCGAGGCAAAGAGAAGAAAGCCGCCTGCACTGGATCCAAGGTCTAGCACTTTATCCCCAGGTTTAAGAATCCCGCTTTCCTCCTGAATAAGCTTGAGTTTAAAATAGCCCTGAGGCTGGTCCAAGCCCTCAGTAACATCTATTATATCATCAGTAGACACGTCTCTGGAGACCTTTGTTACCGCTGTTCCATTAACCTTAACATTTCCGGCAAGAATAGCTGTTTTTGCTCGTCCCCTTGATTTGAAATAACCCATATCTACAAGGTATGCATCCAGTCTCATGGGGCATTGTATCGGCAGAGCCTGTATATATAGGTAGCAAGTAGATTACAAGACTGGAAATCGAAGATAATAAGGATAAGGAAAAACTGGTGAGAAAGTATTTGAAAACGTAAAGCTTCTTTTAACTCACTGAACAATGTATTTGCCTGGAATTTAAGGTTTCCAAATTAATTAAAGTTTTATTATTTATCGAAAAGAAATGGATACTTTTTAATGAATACTTCATCTATCTATATAGGGCGTGTACCCAGTTCTTTATTAAGATTCTTTAATGATATTTTACGTCAATTGATTCCTTTTTAGTCGTTGCTTTATCTTGTTTACTTTTAGCAAGTTTACTTACTAATCTCCTGTTCAATACTTTGGGTATGCGGCTTCATCCTGCAAATCTGGTGAGATAGTGTATCAAAAAATACTTCAAAAATTTACGTCTCTGTTTCCTCTCTGGGCGGTTCTCTTATCGGCTGTTGCATATGTTTATCCTGAATATTTTGCTCTCCATCAGGGTCTTATCGTACCTTTTCTAAGCCTGATTATGCTGGGGATGGGAATCACCCTCTCGGTGGACAGTTTCCTTGCAGTATTGAAGAGACCTTCAGTAGTTCTCCTGGGTACCTTAATGCAGTACACAATTATGCCGCTTGCAGCCTGGATTGTCTGCCTGATTCTGAAGCTCCCGGCTGACCTGGCTGCGGGCGTGATCCTGCTGGGTTGTTGTCCGGGCGGTACGGCTTCGAATGTGATTTCTTATTTAGCAAAAGCCGACGTGGCTCTTTCAATAGTCCTTACCTCGGTTTCTACCCTAATTGCTTTTCTTGCAACGCCTTTCCTTACCTGGGTTTTTATAGGCCATACCGTAGAAGTTGACATCATGGGTATGCTTGTGAGTGTTCTAAATGTGGTAATTGTACCCGTGGTGCTCGGGCTTACAATCAATTATTTCTTTGAAAAACGGATAAGTGCAATTCGGGAAATCTTTCCGGCAATTTCAGCCGCAGCCATAGTAATTATTATTGCGGTGATTATAGGGACAAATAGCGCAAACCTTGGAAAGAGCGGCCCGCTGGTACTGCTTGCAGTGATACTGCACAACGGGCTTGGTCTTGCCGGTGGCTACGGGATTTCAAAGTTCCTGCGACTCAGCGAAACCGAAGCAAGGACTATTGCAATCGAGGTTGGGATGCAGAATTCCGGCCTGAGCGTGGCTCTTGCTGTAAAACATTTCACGGCCACAGCCGCGCTTCCAGGTGCGATTTTCAGTATCTGGCACAACCTGTCCGGAGCTTTCCTTGCAGGTCACTGGTCAAAACAAAGTGTATCTGATCCCGACATAAGTAAGAGACCCAAAAAAAGTGGGTTATATAGTAAGAAATTGGGGTGAAATCTTCTAGACATCACATAAAGAAGGTTGGGAAGCACAGGATAAATCTGGGAATCTGACAAAAGGTTTTCGATTAATTCTGTGTTTTTCATTGTCTATTTTTTCATTGTCTATTTTTTTTCATTATCTATCCAGTTCCAAGGCTAGTAATCAAGAATGAAATCAAAAAATCATCAAATTTTTGGAATTGAATCTATTTTTCGCATAATCAATTTAAGTGATTAAGAGAATTATATTATTTTATGGGGGCAATAGGGCTTGTGGACATATTGCGGTAAACGAGCTCACAGTTAAAAAACTACTTTTATCTAAATAGGACTTACGCAGCTGAAATAAAAACATAAATTGCATTAAAAGTTTAACTGTATAAAAATGTGAATTGGCACTGATATCATTGTGCTTAATTTTATACTCCAGGTACGTATGTCCATTAAATTAAAAATTTTTACAGAGACTAAAAATCAGCGTTTAGCTTATACCTCTTAGTTTAAGAGGTTCCTTAGAATCCATGGGGTGGGGCATGAAGAAGAAGGGAGTAATAGGTCTGTTCACTTTTGGCATCGTAATAATTAATGCCTTAACCTTTGTAGCTTTTGGTTCTTCTGAAACATCAATGGGTGATACGATCATTTCAGAACATGAGAAGGCCTTCGACCCTGAAAGCATGAATCTCTCTATAAAACCTGGAGATGACTTTTACGAGTATTCCGAAGGAACATGGATAAAAAACCACCCTGTGCCTGCGGAGAAATCCCGATACGGCGAGTTCGCGATAGTAGAGGATAGGAATTACGATCGTGTTAAAGGAATAGTAGAGAGTGCAGCCAACAACACCTCTGCTCCTGAGGGAAGCCTAGAACAGAAGATCGGTGAATTCTACAGCGTGGGAATGGACAATGCTACTCTGGAAAAGCAGCATCTGGATCCAATTAAAGGCAAACTGAAGATGATAGATACTATCTCCAACGTTTCTGATATCCAGACAGTATCAGCGCAAATGATGGAGTATGGTATGAACCCCTTCTTCTCTATTTATGCTGCACCCGACAAGAAAAATAGCAAGTTCATGATCGCCACTCTTACTCAGGGAGGTCTAGGTCTCCCAGATAGAGATTTCTATTTCAGGCAAGATAACGAATCTATCAAGATAAGAGAGCAGTATTTGACTCATATAACCAAGATGTTTATCTTACTCGGCGATAGCCCAAAGACTGCTGAGAATAATGCCAGAACCGTGATTAGGATAGAGACCAGGCTGGCAAATGCATCTTTTACTAACGTTGACGACCGCAATGAGGTCAAAACATATAACAAAATGAGCCTTGAGGAGCTTCAGGCCTTTGCTCCAGGCTTAAATTGGTCCTGTCTATTCACTGTCCTGGGCTGCCCGGATGTGACCGAGGTTAACGTCAGAAATCCATCCTTCTTCAAGGAACTGAGTACCGCCCTTCAGGACGAAAGCGTAGCTGACTGGAAGGTTTTCCTGCGCTGGAAGCTGATCTTAGCCACGTCTCCCTATCTTAGCTCCGACCTGGAGGAAGAGCACTTTGACTTTTACGGGAAAAAGCTTAATGGAAAGCAGGAAATGGTGCCTCGCTGGAAGAGGGTCATCGATGCAGAAAACAATGCCATAGGCGAGGCCATAGGTCGCGTATATGTTGATAGATATTTCGATCCAAGTTCCAAGGTCAGAATGGAAGAAATGGTGTCTAACCTGAAGAAAGCCTTCAGGGAAAGAATTCAAAATCTTGTATGGGTGGAGCCTGAAACCAAGAAGAAAGCACTCATAAAGCTTGAGGCACTAGATGTGCAGGTAGGCTACCCCGATGAATGGCTTAATTATTCAGAGCTTGAAGTGAGGAACGATTCTTATGTCATGAATATCCTTCGTGGCTCTAAATTCAAGTTCCATCATGGTCCCACTGGTCTTGATAAAATAGGCAAGCCTGTAGATCGTAAGCTCTGGGAGATGAACCCCCAGGAGACTAACGCCTATGCAGACTATAATAAGGTCATTGTAGTATTCCCGGCAGGTATTCTTCAGCCGCCCTTCTTTAACAAGGATGCCGATGATGCAGTTAATTATGGTGCCATAGGCGCTATTATAGGCCACGAGATGACTCATCATTTCGATAGTCAGGGAAGGAAATTCGATGCCAGTGGAAATTTGACGGACTGGTGGACGTCAAAAGATACTGATAACTTCAACAAAAGCACGGAGGTTCTGGTGGACGAGTACAACGGGTTCGAGGTCCTTCCAGGTCTGTATGTCAACGGCAACCTGACCCTGCCTGAGAACGTAGCAGATCTCGGCGGATTGACAGTGGCTTACCACGCTTATAAGCTCTCATCGAAAGAGGAACCAGAAATGATCGATGGGTTCACCGGAGATCAGAGATTCTTTTTAAGCTTCACCCAGGTATGGAGGGAATCGGACACAAACGAATCCCTGAGGACGTTAGCACTGACCGATACTCACGCGCCCTCCAAGTTCAGGGTCAATGGCGTAGTCTTCAACGTGCCTGAGTTTTACAAGGCGTTCCCGAGCGTAAAACCTTCGGATAAACTCTACAGATCAGAAATTAAGAGGCCGGTGATCTGGTAAATTGATCCCAAAAAGCCTTTTTTGTTCCTGATGTCAAAATGTTTCCAAAAGGCTGGACACTGAATGCCTCGCCATAGGTGATCTGACCGGGCAGTTCCCCACCGCTGAGTTGATCATATACCAAGTCTGCACGAATGCCTCCCTGATTCATAAAAGCTACTACAGCACCGTCATCTTCTGGGTTAGAGGTAGCATAGAGTTGAGCATCGGCTATAACATCGTCAAGAGCAGATTCACCGGAATTACTGGCTGCCCTTGTGATATTGCCCGTGATGTTACCAATCGCCTTGTTCGCACGGGATGCAACCAGAGATTTGTATTCCTCGACCAGCTCGCTTACTTCGGAATCTTCAGGAACGTTTCTCGATACTATGATGTTTCTCGACCTTCCCTCGATCACATCACAGGTCTTGTTGCTTATCACCAGACAGATATCTGTGAGTACATTACCTGCTGAACCTGCTTCTGTCACCAGACGGCCATCAATAACTGCATTGTAGGCCTGATGGGTGTGGCCAGTGACGAAAACGTCTACTCCATCGTCGGTGGCTTTGATGACGTCCACAATCGGGCCGCTCATATTCAGGCTCTCGTTATATAATCCTTCCTGGGAGCCGCCATCGTGGATGATCACCACTATGGTTTCTACGCCCTTATCTTTCAGTTTTTCGACCTGTTCATTAATGGTCTCGGCCTCATCCAGGAACCTGAGCCCTTCCACTCCTGAAGGAGTCACTTTAGACGGCGTGTCTTTCAGGGAAATTCCGATGAACCCTATGGGTACTCCTTGGACGTAGGTAATGTTGTAGGCAGGGAATATTGTGTCGTTAGTGCTTTCATCGACCATATTCGCAGACAGAAATTGAAATTGTGCTCTTTCAAAGGAAGAGTTTCTCAGGTTTCCGCCCGCGTCGGGTCAGAATCGCCATTTTGAATGCGCATATCAGGAAATAAAAAAGGAATTATAAGTTTTGACTTCGTTAGAGTAGATATTAACGTCTTCCACTCCGCTTGATTCTTGTAGTGGTTGTTTTTACTTTCGGTTTTGACTTGCTTCCGGTGTCTGGACTTATTGAGTCTTTCTTTGTCGTATCGGTTGGGTCTTTTGCGTCAACCTTTTTAGAGATGTCGGGCGCATCCGTTTTTTTTGTAGTGTCAGGGGTCATGTAAGTTTTTGCAGTCTGGATACCTGGTGTTATGTACCTGTTTATGAGATTTGACCAGAATAACATTGACCAGAAACTAGGATGTCCACTCTGGCTACTATTATATGAAGGTGTTGTTGTATTATTGTTATCTTGTGCGGTTTGCTCCTGTCCTATACAACCGCTAAATCCGCTGGTAATCAGCATTACAACTAATAAAAAACTTATTTTTTTCATTAAAAAGCCTCTGTTAAAACATCTTGTTATTGATACGGATGCTGTAGGGGTGTTGAATTTCATTGATCTATAAAAGGGTTAATCCCTGGGGCATTCTTTGAATTGAAAATTTATATTTCTGAGAGTTTTGAGGAGTTTCAGGCACTTTATTCTTTTGTATTGATTCGGTCATTTGAACTCTTTTGCTCATTATAAAGTTATCAGCTTGAATTTCTGTATTTTCTTCTTAAGCTTTATGTTTACGCTTTTTTGAAACTATATAGTAAATGCTACTTATTTTTGAACCGGATATTAAAAAAGATGCTACTAAATGTTTTGTAAAAGGATATCCAGAAAGGTTGCCATAACTCGATTTTTCAGATCTTAAAGTACAAGAAAAACAAGCCTAATAATTAGAAAATCAGCAACACTTTATTCATCCTTATACTTATTTTGCCCAAATCCTTTTATTAACCAGTATAAAGTCAAAATAACTATTACCCCTATCCCCAAGATTTCAGGAACGGAAGAGCGTGAGAGATGAAATGTAAAAGATTTTTCTAACATTTTTATTAAATATTCTATTCCAGTGGAATCAATGTGGGTTCTGGGAAACTCCAGTCCGAGGAGTGGCCAGAGTAAAGTCTTGGGGCTTGCCCACATATGATCTTCCAGAAGGTGGAAGAAGGAGCCTGAAGCAAGGGAGAGAACCTTGATATCACTCTTATTTATATAGCTTTTCTTTTTGTATAGGTATAAACCAGCTAAAAATAATGATAAAGAGAACAACAGGGTATGAGCTATAATGCGTCCACTTGAAAAGGTAGAAGCAAAGATGATCATTCCTATAGGTTTGTCTATTAAGTCGGGCAAGAGAGCCCCAACGGCTAAGTATTTTGGATCTATAATAGTTCTCAGCCGAGGTATGAAAATCCCAAGTCCGAAGAATATTCCCAGTGTAACCCCTATGTGCCCAAAAAGAAGCATCGTAAAATAAGAACACTGTAGTTATATATAAATATAGTCCACCTCTTTTTAAAATTTTAAAAAGTTATTGCGCTTATTTAAAAACATTCTTTTATTGTATAGATTAATAGTTTAGTGGACTCATAATACAAAAAATAAAAAAAGGTTAAATTTTATAGTCGTAATTTATTATTTTTTTTCTGTACATTAGATATTTTGTAAGTTAAATGATTTATACAAAACTTCTCAATATCAGCTCCAAGAGGCTGAAATAACCCTAATAAAACTATCAGATTATTTATCTCAGGTTAATAATTCATTATTTTTGAAGAATTTTATAGCCCCGTTTTATCGATTTTAAAATAAAAAACATTTCTGAAGCTAGTGTGTGTTTGAGAATAAAAGATTCAAAGAAGCAATTTTAAGTTTTGATGTATTGTCATAAAGTATACTTTATGAAAAGCGGAAATATCGACACGCGTTAATTCCTTACAATATTTACATAAATCTACTAAAATATTCTAATGTAGATAATTTTTTATATAATGGCATGATTTAGCCATTTGTTGTATGATTACAAGTTCAAACACCGCTCTTCTTGTAGTCTACGATTTTTTTTCCTCCTTTTTTTTGGGAATTAGTTCCTGGCTTAACAGGGTTATTCACGCTGGTTTGTAGAGATAATAATTTTCTGGACTGAAAGTATTGAAGGCAAACAGATATGAAATTTCAAGTAATAAAGTTATACAATTCACTATCAATAAACATAATCTACTGAATCTGAATTCAAAGAACCATTTATTTATTGCTTAATACTTTCACTCCGCTATATCACTCTATTAATAAAAAGTCTGCATTCTGCTGTGTGTATTGAAAAACTGGGTAATATGAATCCGAAAATCGTCATCTGTGGCAAAAGTGAAATCAACCTTCGGTAATTATCACTACTTATTTATAATAATGCATAGAATTATCTGGCTAAAATAATAGCCTGGTAATTGAATATAAATTTTAAACTTTTTCAAAAAAGTTTCGTAAATTCAGAAATTTCTATTAATTCTGGAGCTCTTAGATCTCAAACTTTAAAATTCAGACTTGATTCAAACTTTAAATTCTCATCTAACTGATTCAACTGGATAAAAACCCGAGAGAAGGAAAATGAAAAATATTATTATCAAAGGGGCACGGGAACACAACCTGAAAAACATCACGGTGGAACTCCCGCGGGACAAATTAATTGTTATTACAGGGGTATCAGGCTCAGGGAAATCTACCCTGGCTTTTGACACGATTTATGCCGAAGGGCAGCGGCGCTATGTGGAGTCTCTCTCGGCTTATGCGCGGCAGTTCCTCGGGATTATGAACAAGCCGGATGTTGACAGCATCGAAGGGTTATCTCCGGCAATTTCCATTGAGCAGAAAACAACCTCAAAAAATCCACGAAGTACGGTAGGAACAGTTACTGAAATTTATGATTACCTGAGACTGCTTTTTGCAAGAGTCGGTACTCCTTACTGTCCGACCCACAACATAAAGATCGAGTCTCAATCCCCTGAAAAGATTGCCGACAGCCTCAGCAGGGTATGTGAGGGTATGGTTACCATCCTCGCACCTGTAGTCCGCCAGAAGAAAGGAACATACCAGCACCTTTTCAGGGAACTAAATAGCGAAGGCTTCGCCCGGATGAGGGTAAACGGCGAGATCCACAGGACTGACGATGAGATTAACCTTGACCGTTACAAAAAGCACGATATCGAAGTCGTTATTGACCGGCTGGACCCATCCGAAGACCGTTCCAGGCTCGTCGAAGCCTGTGAAAATGCCCTCCAGAAAGCAGACGGGCTCTTAATTGCGGTTGATTCGGAAGGAAAAGATCACCTTTATTCCTCAAACATGGCCTGTCCGGTATGCGGCATGGCCTTCGAAGAACTCCAGCCCAGGATGTTTTCCTTCAATAGTCCTTTCGGGGCTTGTGAAGCCTGCAATGGGCTAGGGTTTAAGATGGAGTTTGACCCTGACCTGATTATTCCGAATAAAACCCTCTGTATTGCAGACGGCGCGGTCACCTTGTATAGAAATTATCTGGACAGTTACAGGAGCCAGCACCTAGCAGCTGTGGCAAAACACTTCGGTTTTGATATTTTTACCCCGATTGAAGCTCTCACAGCTGAGCAGTATAACGCTCTTATGTACGGTTCGGACGAAAGCATGCAGTTCAACATGAGCATGAAAAACGGGGACGTCTCCTGGTCTCACAAAGGCTCCTGGGAAGGGCTGATCCCGCAGTCCGAGAGGCTGTATGGTCAGACGAAATCCGACTACAGGCGGAAGGAGCTTGAAAAATTCATGCAGGTTAAGCCCTGCCCTAAATGCGAAGGCAAGCGCCTGAAGGAAAAAGTTCTTGCAGTAAAATTTGGCGGGAAATCCATTGTGGATATAGCCGATCTCTCAATTCTGGAATGCGTCCAGTTTTTCGAAAACGTAGAGCTCTCGGAAAAGGAAAGGGAGATCGCAAAGCAGGTCTTAAAGGAGATCCGATCCAGGCTCGGCTTCCTTGAGCATGTGGGGCTCGGTTATCTCACCCTTTCTCGCAGCTCAGGTACTCTCTCGGGCGGGGAAGCCCAGAGAATCCGGCTGGCTACCCAGATTGGCTCAAACCTCATGGGTGTGCTCTATGTGCTCGACGAACCCTCAATAGGGCTGCACCAGAGAGACAATGAGCGGCTTATCCAGACTCTCCAGACCCTGCGGGATCTTGGAAATACCCTGATAGTCGTGGAACACGATGAGGATACTATTCGGGCTGCAGACTATGTACTCGATGTAGGTCCAGGCGCAGGCGTTCATGGGGGCTATGTGGTAGCCGAAGGGACGCCTGAAGAAATAGAAAAGAACTCAGAGTCCTTGACAGGTCAATACCTCTCAGGAGTAAAGCAGATAAAACTGCCTGCCCTCCGCCGGCATAGTGATGCTTTTATCAGGCTTAAAGGGTGCAGGGCGAACAACCTGAAGAACATAGACGCGAATATTCCTATAGGGGTCATGACCGTGGTTACAGGCGTGTCTGGTTCCGGAAAGTCCACGCTAATTTATGATACTCTGTACAAAGCCCTGACGAAGAAGATAAATAAATCAAATGTAACACCAGGAGACTATGACGAGCTGGTTTTCGATTCTGAGATCGACAAGGTAATAGTTATTGACCAGAGCCCTATCGGCAGAACGCCTCGCTCGAACCCTGCCACCTACACCAAGGTCTTTGATGCCATAAGACAGGCTTTTGCCGAAACCAAGGAAGCAAAAATCCGGGGCTATAAAAACGGGCGTTTCTCTTTCAATGTAAAAGGAGGACGCTGTGAAGCCTGCCAGGGAGACGGGTTGATAAAAATCGAAATGAACTTCCTGTCTGATGTTTACATCGAATGTGAGGAATGCAAGGGCACACGCTACAACCGGGAAACCCTCGAAGTAAAATACAGGGGCAAGTCGATAGCTGAAGTCCTGGACATGACCATCGAAGAAGCTGCCGAACATTTCGAGAACATCCCTTCAATCAAAAGAAAACTCGATACTCTAATAAGAGTTGGGCTGGGCTATATCAAACTCGGCCAGAGCTCAACAACGCTTTCAGGTGGGGAAGCCCAGAGGATCAAGCTGACAAGAGAACTCTCCAAAAAGTGTACTGGAAAGACGATTTATCTCCTTGATGAACCCACAACCGGGCTTCACTTCCATGATGTCAAAAAGCTCATCTCAGTTCTCAACAGGCTTGTGGCAAAAGGAAACACTGTAGTTGTAATAGAGCACAACCTGGACGTAATAAAATCCGCAGACTATATCATCGACCTTGGTCCTGAAGGTGGAAACGCAGGCGGAGAAATTATTGCCGAAGGAACTCCAGAGGAAGTGTCCATGATTCAGGGAAGCTATACTGCCCGCTTCCTTGCTTCCAAACTTTCACAGTCATATCTCGATATTTCGGGAGAAGAGCCTGTAGAAACCGTTTTCGAAGAAGGGGAAGAATTTGAGGCTGATTATGAAGGTCTTGATGACGATCTAAATGAGGATTCCGAAGACTTTGAAGATGACTCGGAAGAAGCTTCCAGAGGTTTCAAGCATAGCAAACAAAGAACCGATAAAACTTTTGAAGAACAGTTGATCTAAGTTTATTTAAGCTACCTGAAAAACTTGAATATGAGGTTTAAAAATGATTGATCTGGAGGCTCTTCCTCACCTGCCTGGTTGTTACCTTTTCAAGAACGAAGAAGGAACCGTAATTTATGTAGGCAAGGCAAAAGACCTTAAAAAGCGGGTAAGCAGCTACTTCCAGAAACGAGATCATGACCCAAAAACCGCGAGTCTTGTACAAGTTGTTAGAAGCCTTGATTTTATTGTCACAAACACGGAAGTAGAGGCTTTCCTTCTGGAAAATACCCTCATCAAGAAACACTGGCCAAGGTACAATATTGTTTTAAAAGACTCAAAGCGGTATGCCTGCATTCATTTAACCGATGAAAAGTTTCCAAGGATCAGGATTACCCGGAAGAAAGTAGATAACGGAAGCTTTTTTGGGCCCTTTGTGTCGGCAAAGGAAAGAGATTACATTTTTGAGGTTGTAAGAAAGACCTTCCAGCTTCGGACCTGTAAACAGATGCCGAAACGGGCCTGCCTCAGATACCATATTGCTGCATGCAGTGGGCCCTGCATAGGTGCAATTTCCACGGAAGATTATGCCGAAAAAGTGAAGAGAGCTGCCTCTGTCCTGAAAGGCAATAGTAAAGAACTCATCGAATCCATGGAAAAAGAAATGAGAGAGCTTGCATCAAGGCAGCAATTCGAGCAAGCCATGGCTCTGCGGGATGAGATTGCTGCCCTTGAGTATCTCCAGGAAAAGCAAAACGTGGAGAGGCAAAAAAAGCATAACGAGGATATACTGAACTATATTGTCAGGGATGACACCGTTTATCTCATGCTCTTCAAAGTCTACAAAGGTACGCTTGAGGACAAACAGGACTATGTCTTTCCCTTCGGGGAAAATTTCTTGGAAGAATTCCTGGTACAGTATTATTCCGAGAACGAGCCACCTGAAGAACTGATCCTGCCAGAGCCTCTTGAAGAGTCGCTTACTGATTTTCTTTCACATTTGAAGGGGGTAAAAGTCAAAGTTACGGTTCCTAAACAGGGAGAGAAAAAGGAACTCCTCGACCTTGCCCTGAAAAATGTTGAGATCGGTTTCTTCGGAGACCGGAAAAAGCTCGAAGTTCTTCAGAGTAAGCTTTCACTTCCGAAACTTCCAAATGTTATTGAATGTTTTGATATCTCCCATCTTTCTGGAACGTCAACGGTCGGCTCAATGGTGCAGTTCCGGGGGGGCAGGCCAGATAAGCACAATTACCGCCGCTTCAAGATCGAGAGCGTTGAGGGAATTGACGATTTCGCGTCCATTGCCGAGGTTGTGCACAGACGCTATTCCCGCTTGCTTGAGGATAAACACGACCTACCTGACCTCATTATTATAGACGGGGGAAAGGGACAGCTTTCTTCAGCTTTCCAGGAACTCCGAAAGCTCAAAATTAGGGTCCCTCTTATCTCGATAGCCAAGCGGGAAGAAGAAATCTATGTGCCAGGAATTAAGTCTCCTCTCCCCATCAAAAAAGACGAGAAAGCCTCGCTCTTTGTCCAGGAGATCCGGGACGAGGCCCATAGGTTTGCAATTTCTTATAACCGCCTACTGAGGCAAAAGTCACTGATTCCTAAAATTCCTGATACCTAAAAATTGCTGATTCCTCAAATGATTGGTTCTTGAACTCCATTTCTTAAAAATAATTACTCTCTAAAAACCACTGATCTCTTAAATGCCACTACTGCCAATTGTATCCATGATTTAAATTACCAAGGTTTAGGTCTTGATTCTATGAATTCTTCTGATCAAACATCACAGCCATCATCTCAAAAAATCTCCGAAACAATGCGAGATGCCCGATATTGGGATAGCCCACAGTTCAAGCTGGTTTCCGATTTTGAGCCAAAAGGTTCCCAGCCACAGGCAATTGGAGAGCTTGTAGACGGGTTGAAAAAAGGGGAGCAGTATCAGACCCTTCTTGGGGTAACAGGGTCAGGGAAGACCTATACTGTTGCAAATGTCATAAACCAGATCAAGAAACCGACCCTTGTTATTGCCCATAACAAAACCCTTGCAGCCCAGCTCTATAATGAGTTCAGAGAGTTCTTCCCTGAAAACAGGGTGGAGTATTTTGTTTCCTATTACGATTACTATCAGCCTGAATCCTATCTTCCTGCCAAGGACCAGTATATCGAAAAAGATGCCCAGATTAATCCAAAGATAGAGCAAATGAGGCTTGCTGCTACTGCTTCCCTGATGTCGCGCCAGGACGTTATTGTCGTGGCATCCGTATCCTGTATCTATGGGCTTGGTAATCCTGAGAATTTCCAGAAAATGGGGTTTGAATTAAAAGTTGGAGATAAGGTTCAGAGAAAAGAAATCCTGCAAAAGCTTGTTGAAATCCAGTTCGAGAGAAATGACCTTGAGCTTATGCCAGGACGTTTTCGGGTAAAAGGAGATACTATTGATATTATTCCCGGGTACTTTGACGATATTATCCGGATTGAGCTCTTCGGAGACGAGATCGACCGGATTTCCGAAATAGATAAACAGACAGGGCAGCGAACGGAAGATATGGATTATTTCTTTGTCTACCCTGCCAGGCACTACGTAATTCCTGAGGAGGAGCAGAAAAGTGCAATTCAGTCCATCCTCGAAGAGCTTGAGGAATGCCTTCCTGAGCTCGGGCTGCTCGAATCTCATAGGCTGAAGCAGCGCACGATTTATGACATGGAAATGATCCAGGAAACCGGCAGTTGTAAGGGTATTGAAAATTATTCGCGGCATTTTGACCACAGGCAGCCAGGAGAACAGCCTTTCTGCCTGCTTGACTATTTCCCTGAGGATTTCCTGATGGTAATCGATGAGAGCCACCAGACTATCCCACAGCTTCACGGCATGTATAACGGAGACCGCTCAAGGAAGAAGAGCCTTATCGATTACGGGTTCAGGCTTCCCAGTGCCTACGATAACAGGCCTCTGAAGTTCGATGAATTCGAGAAGTATATGAAAAATGTAATTTTTGTCTCAGCAACCCCTGCTGATTACGAAAGGGAACACTCCGCTCAAATCGTGGAACAGATTATCCGCCCGACAGGGCTTGTTGATCCAGAAGTAGAAATTCGTCCTCTTGAAGGGCAGGTCAGGGATGTTATGCAGGAGGTCCGGAAAATTATAGAAAGAGGAGACCGTGCCCTTGTGACCACCCTGACAAAGAAGCTTGCGGAAGAACTTACTGAGTACCTTGCCAGGAACGAAATCAAAGCCCGCTACCTGCACTCGGACATCAAAACGATGGAACGGACTGAAATTATCCGCGAGCTCCGCCTTGGCAAGTTCGATGTCCTTGTCGGGATTAACCTGCTCAGAGAAGGGCTCGACATCCCGGAAGTGGGTTTCATTGGAATCCTGGATGCGGATAAAGAAGGTTTCCTTAGAAACTCAAAAAGCCTGATCCAGATCATAGGCCGCGCAGCCCGGAACGCCAGCTCGAAGGTTGTCCTGTATGCCGACAATATGACCGATTCCATCAAAACTGCAGTTACTGAGACCGAACGTCGCCGCTCCATGCAGATTGCCTATAATAAGGAACATGGCATCGTTCCGACAACTATCAGGAAACCCATCAGGGAAAAGGTCGTGGATATTACCGACACAAAACACATCCCGAAAACTGATATTCCCAATATGATTATAGAACTGGAGACCGAAATGAGAGAAGCTGCTGACAGACTGGACTTCGAGCGGGCAATCCAGGTAAGGGAAATGATAAAGAAGCTGGAGAAAGAGATCAAAGTAGCTTGAGAGGAAAGTGACTTAAGGGAAAAATATCCTGAGAGGAAATTAGCTTGAGGGGATTTACTAAATGTTACATTGAAAGTAAAAACGGATTTTAAACGGATTTTGCACAAAAATTGCTCAAGTCATTAGCGTTTAGTTAAGCCATCCAAAGCACCTTTATGAGGACATGATGTACTAGTGAGGCCGCAGCTGCAGCTGCAAGCGGTTGGTGCTTTTTATGTTTATTCCCATCTCCCCAGTCACATATGCTCTTTACTAATATCCATGGCAATCTTACTCTTATAGAAGCCGCGGTAAGACCAGCTCCTTCCATTTCTTCCTCCAATAGCTTGAGGATATTGCTTGAATAGGGAAGCTTTGAATTCAGGTTCGTCTATTAACTTTTCACCTGACAGGATAGGACTAATTTCTCGTCTTGCAGGAGTTCCATCAGGGAGAAGAAATTTCCATGTATCAACATTATTGAAACGATTAAGTAAAGTCGGATTGCTAGGAGTACTAGGTCCCCGGAATTGAATATTATTTTTACCAATTCGAGCAGGTTCATATGATATTATTTGAGAGGAAACGAGTACATCACCAATCTTTTGCTTTGAGGAATTTTTACATTCTTATACAATGTACAACATAAAATAAAACCGAAAATAGAGAGCTAACCTACAACAAAGCGTCGCCTTAGTGGGACTTTATTTTACATCTTTTTCCCAATATAAAATACATATCCATAATACTGTTTGTATTTTGAATACAAGTCTGCCTCACGCTTCATAAATGCAATCATATCCTCAACGGTTTTATTTCCCGCATATTTTTTCAAGAATTCCTCTTGCCTTGCTTTTTGTGGAATAAAATAATTATCTATCCAACAATTTTCAGGCAGCGTAAACGCGGCAACAGGAATATAACCTGTTTTTTGCATGATGGAAATATTATGCCCTATTGTGCTAATTTCAGGAACTGCGTCCAACCACCACTTCTCAATTTCAGTGGGGCGTTCATCGGTAAACCATGACTCATATGTTACGGCAATATAACCATCTTTTTTGAGGAAGCTTTTCCAGTGATTCAAGCCTTTTTCAAAACCTATATTGGCAATAGCCCCCTCAGACCATATAAGATCAAATTCGTCATTCTGAAACGGCAAATTATCCATTGAACCGACAATACCTTTTACCCTGTTCTGCAGACCAAGTTTTCTGGCTGTTGCGTTAAGTTTATCAATCGAGCCGGCGTAAAGGTCAAGGGCGGTGATGGTTGCTTCTGTATTTTGTGCCAGAACCATTGTTTGAAAGCCTGTGCCGCAGCCTAAATCGGCAATTTTTGTTTTGTTTGAAAGATTTCCAATAAAACCTAATGCCCTGATGGTTTCTTCGGGACTGCCGGGTCCCTGCCGTTCAAGCTCTGTGAAAAATTCATTGATGAGGGCAAAATCAAATTCGTGGATTGTTATATCTTCCATTGTCATACTCCTTATCTTCTAATCATACCTTTGGCTTTTTCTGCCTTAACTATTTTTGCTATGTTTTTACGCTTACCATATGCAATACCTACCATAATAATTCCCCTAGGAGACCATTTTTTATACCCATCGTAGGTTGCAAGTATTGTGGATCCACTCCCCAAAGAACCCATCTCGCGTTTTGTTACAACAGTTTTGAATTTTCCAAACATTCCAATATAATAAGTTTCAACGCCAATATGACCCATGAGTACTTTTTTCTTTTTTGGGTAGCAGTTTTAAAAGCTTCATTACCGATCCTTGCTTAGAGAGAGGCTGGACCCATAAAACTTCTCTAATTCCTATGAGTCTTCAAGGGGTACAGGTTCCTGCCTGGACTTTGAATCTACTGCCTGCGAAGATAATATATCTTCCTTTTTTACGGTAAACCTGAAGTAGCCAAGCCCTATCAGAAAGAGCGGATATATGACCTTCCAGGTAAACCCTGATGCCAGAAAGCTCAAAGACAGAAGCGAAAGAACCGAAAAGATCCACTTCTGCCAGCCTATTTCTGTTTTCCAGTAAGCAATTATGATGAAGCCGCATAGGAAAATAAAGTTCTGGTTTACGAGCATCATCATAGATGTAATAGGAACTTTGAAAAGATAGCACCCTGTAATCAGGGAAACTGATAGGGCATATAGAGTCACAAGGCTTGATAGGGGAATATTCCTTTTTGAGAGCTTTCCGAATACTGCAGGAAAAACACCTGTTCTGCCAGCTGCATATATTAGACGGCTAGCAGTAAAGTTCCAGGAGCAGGCGTTTGCTGCAAGCACTACTATTATAAGCCATATCAGAAAACTTCCGCCTGGAGTAAAAAGAACCAGACTGGAGAGACCGGCAGCTCCCTTAAGGGAAACTCCTGTAGCACTGGCTCCTACGCTTATCAGGGCAAGTAAAACATAGATGAAAGCGACCAGAACAAAGCTTAACCAGTATAGGCGGGGAACGTTTTTTTCGGGGTCTTTCATCTCTCCAAGGGAAAATGAAAGATTCTCCCAGCCCAGAAAAGCCCAGAAAAGCAAGGCCGTAACATTCCACACTATTTTTGGATCTGTATTTCCGTGGCCACTCAGAGCTTCTCCAGCAATACTCAGCCCGGAACCGAGAAAATCGAGGTTAAAGACGATAATCAATCCTATAAGCAGAAAGAGTACAGCCAGGGCTAAGTAGTTGATCAGAGTGATAGCCCTTATCCCAAATAGGTTTGAAATAAACATCAGGCTTACAAGAAGGATTGCACAAAAGGTTCCTCCCAATTCGGAGAGATTAAAAAACTGCCGCATATATTCACTGCCAATAAAAGCAATAGCAGGAAGTCCAAAAAGATAAGAACCGCTTACAAGATAAGAGACCGAATACCTGCCCCAGGGACCAACTGCTTTTTCTGCGTAGCCTGCAAGCCCGGCTGTCGAAGGAAATCTAAGGCCAAGCCTGGAGCAGATCTGAATTCTTGGGATGGTAACGAAGGTTATAAGGAGCCATCCAAGGATTGCTTCATAGACATTCCCCACGCTGAGAGCCAGGCCGGGAAGTGCAAGGATTCCTGTGCCTATGAGCATGCAGATTGCAAGCCCTATACCTCTCTTTAAGGTAATTGTTTTTTCGAGATCGGTCATTTTATCTTTAAGCTCATTTTTATCTTTAGGGTGACTTTTAGATTGTATGATTACTTACATATAAGTAAGTAATAGTTTGGGAAAAATCAATCTTTCCAACTAAGATCAGATTTAATTAGAGAAATCGATCTGACAAGCGTTTTTCTCCCCTTTATACTGGATAATTGCCTAGTACCTATTAAGATTCCGACTACTAATTCTGCACGTTCATCTACAGAACCAGAGAAGTTAAACTCCCCCTGTTCCAGACCAGTTTTGAGAACTTTGGAAATCCAAACTAATAATTCATCCAGTAGTAATAGACCTTGTTTTTGAACCTTCTCCGGAAGCTCCTCAAAATCGAGGATTACCGAGCCTGGAGGGCAGATACATTTGCCTTCATCAAATTCCTTCAATGTGTAATCAAAATAGGATTGAAGCTGCTCACGGGCTGTGCCTCCAGACTCCACTATTTGAGCAAAATTTGCAGTTATTTTCTTTCTGCTGTCTTCAAGCAAAGCTGCAACGAGATCTTCTTTTTTGGGATAGTAATTATGAATTGCGGCATTTTTTATTCCCAGCTTCTGAGAAATATCTTTGTAACTAAATCCGTTATAACCCCTAGATTGTAGAAAAATACTTGCATAGTGAAGTATCTGTTGATTAGTCTGGTTCATATATTTCATAACCACATATGTGTCCGTTAAATAATTTAGTTGAATAGTGCTTACTATATAATAAATGGTTCATCGATTTATCGGATGAGAGAGCCTATTCGGGTTCCAAAAAGAAATTGGATGGATAATTACAGAATTACAGAAATCCTTGTCCTTGAATATCTCTAATCTATTTTTAGGCGATAGACTATAATAAAAAATTATAAAGTAAATGAAACAAAGATAGAGAGACAATAAGAGATAAGTAGTAAAAAATAATTAAATTATCTCTTATTGCATGTACAGTTTTTTTTCTATATACTTCACATTATGATGCGCTGTTTTTTCAATGCCGAGTTCAGTGTCGGCTATAATAAGCTCAATAAAAGTTGTTTAAGGGGTAAGACTAATGATTAAACACACTTTTAGACTTCGTTGAATTCGATACTGAGACCACCTGCTTTTTTTACCAAAGATTTTGCAAGGAAACCGCTCTCCATTCTGCAGAGATTGAGTACTGCACAGGGTACAAGGCAATTTGCAGAACAATCTGCTTCATGCGCCCTATCAATGACATAATTGTTTTTAATATCCATAATTTCCATCATGGGAACTTCCATGTGGGAAATTTTCTTTACCTTTGCACATGGGGTTTCTATGTCAACAATAATTTTATTTCCTTTTTTGCTTCCACGTATCTTGTGAACAAAGCCACAGAGATTGGAATTTACAGTAAATTCAGTCAACGTATCACCTTCAATTTTACTCATTAAGTTTCTAATTATTTAAATTTTCGAAATTTATCTGTTATTATAATAACGCTTACTTGCATATAAGTAAGTCTCGCTTATAACATGAAATAATCAGAAATTCCAAATTCAAAGAAGTGTTCAAAATGCTTTGAAAATAGATAAAAGTAGAATTAAAAGTCCAAAGTCAATAAATTATCACGTAAGCAATCATAAAACGTTAATTTTTATGTTTCTTAACAAAAGCATTTTGTCAAGCTAAAAAAAAGTGTAATCATGCCCCATATAATGGAATTAGTCGGAAAAACAAGAGTAGTTGTGAAGGATGAGAAAGTCGTTGAAGTCGATGAACCTGAAGTTGAATAGTGCCCTATCTTTGCCAAGTTGCGTGGAATTCAGAAGATAACTTCGGAAAAAGTCAAAAAGAACATGGCGTTTAGAATAAGCGATTTCGGGATGTTCACTGATAAACGCAAGCTGGAACTCAAGGATTTTGTAGGGTTTGACGCTAGCGAAATTATGATGACGAGCCTGAAAAGAGGATTGCTTGACACAACAGTAACAGCCTGTGAAGGCGCAGGAACAGTAATTTCCAGTAATTCTATCCTTGTTCAGGGTATGTGAGGCAGGATGTCTGGCCTTATCGAAACCGAGCCGATTGGTGGAATCATCAATGGTATTTAGGAACACGGTGGAATTTGTTTTCCTGAACTTTGTTTACAAACTTCTTGATTTCCAGCAAATTTTGTTTTAACTCTTTTCTTTCAGATCTTCTATGCCAGGCTGAGAAACAGATCTAGCCTCGATTGAAATTGATGAGCTGGAAAAAAGTTGCCGTCTTTCCTCTAGGCTTTTAACTTCTTCCAGCTTCAGATATGCTCGCACACTGACACCTAATTAGTTCACATGCATGAATTCAGGATTTTCTTCAGGCCTTTCTCCACGAATAAAGATTCCCATATGAACGTATTTTCTAATTTCTTCGTTTGTAGAAGATCCGGACTGGTCGTGCCAGCGCTTTATGAACTCATCACGTGGAATATACCCTCTGCTGCCAAGTATTGAAGGGTCTTCCAGGTATACATTTTTATTATCAACGCCTATGACCACCATATAGTGACCGCTGTCATCTGTTTCCCAGGATTGGTTCTCCTCTTTCCAGGCCTGAGCTCCAACTATTACTGGAACGCCTTCCTCAATGGACTTTTTCAGATCATCCAGTGTTAAGTTTTCTCTAATCTCGACCCTGAACCCTTTTTTCTCTGCTCCCTGCACAAGGTCTTCGGGGTCAGCACCCTCATACGTAGTATTGAGGAACTCAATTAACTGGTCCTCTCTCAGATCTTCGCCACCCCAATAACTCATCACAGCTTGAAAGCATGCAACTCCACACGAATAGTTTGTGCTCTGACGCACATCAGGCACCTGTAACAAAATAGTCGTGCCGTTTTCAGGAATAACATCTTGAACTTTTTTCTCGCAGATGCCTGTAGACATTCCTGCAGAGATTAATACTACCAAACCAGCAAGACTTAGAAAAAATGCTGTTTTTCTTATATCCAACCTCTTAATATTGATTGTCATAAACTGTATCCCACCAAATTCAAGCTAAGAGGAAGAGCCCAGGTTTTTACTGAAGAATATAAAGCAGGTCTCTTCAAGTAAATATATAACTATTAATATATATTATATGATAAACTAAGTATTGAATATATGAGAAAAAAGAATTAGAAACAGAATAGCTGATTAGATGTCCTGAATGATGATAGAAAGAAGGCTAAAAAGCCTTTCCAAGAAGCATAAACCGTATTTTAACAATATAAATAAACTTATCCCGGCATACTCCACTGCGAGCAATGAGAAATGTTTGCGCCAAAGCCTTCTTCGTTTATCTAATTCATACAGTGCCTCATACTTAGTTAAAAGCAGATCCTTACCTACTTTATCCTAAGAATCAGATAGCCCTTTAAAGTGTACCTTATAACAGTTTGAAACGATTATAATCCAACTTCTTAGTATCAAGTTCCTCCATTTGAATAGCAAGTTCATGAAATAGTTTCCAATGTGGATTATCTTTTTCTAGGTCATAAGACAAGTTACTACTTCTCCAGCACTTAATTATATAGTATCCAAACATATAATGTACAACTTATTTTTTAATTAATTTAAAATTCATAGCAAGTGAAAGTTCTTCGTAATAATTAAGAAGATCCATTCTGTCATAGCTTATAATTTTCCGCCATAAGATCTGACATGCTTCCAGGCTTTATGATGATTGTCAAAAAGATCCTTATCTTCATATATCGCAGCATTGTCTCTTTTATATACCGCTCTATCATTTCCGATTGGACAGACCTTGATACATATACCACACGGCGAAATGTGACGCTTGTTTAATTCAGCGCTATAAGAGGAACAGGCTTTCTTATCTGTTAGTCCGCTGGGATAATCTTCCTTATCAAGAGCATTCGATGGGCACATTTTTACACAACGCATACAGCGGGTGCAAAGTTCAGTTTCCAACATTGGATCTTGAGGAAGTTCAGCTGTGGACAGAATTGAACCGAAACGGACCCTAGGACCGTACTCTGGTGTAAGGATTGTATTGTTTATCCCAAAGGTTCCTAGTCCAGCAAGTAAAGCAGCATGCCTGTGAGAAAAGAAAGCGATGGGATTATCGAGGAGTACCTGAATGCTTCCATATCCATCTCTAGGTACGAAAATAGATGGATATCCTCTATCGGTTAGGAAGTTGGCAAGTCGATATGTGTATTGGTCTAATAAGGTGTTTACAGTCTTGTATAGTTCGCGGTAATATATTGAGGGAGATGTCTCCAACACCGGTAGAGGGACCGGCAAGCCGATAACTATTACTGATTTTGCTTCAGGATATATAGATTGAGGATAGAATTCTTCAGGCATCCACGGCAAAAAAGGAGGGTTATTCCATCTCTCAACACCGGCGATCCCAACCATGGGTATATCCATACTTTCGCATTTCTGCAGGAGGGCTTTTTTCAGATATTTAGTCGTAGATTTATCCCTTCTTGGAAAAACTCAAGCTCATATGTTCTATATTTAATTGGATTACATATTAAGACTTATATGTAATAATCAACGTAGAAGCGGTAAGCAACCTGAAGTTCTTCAAGCTCCCTAGATTCCAGTTCAAAATCAGGCTGACCGGTTTTGTAAATCACTTCTCCTAAATTTTTGAAGGTAACCTCGCATTTTATATTTTCGGGAAGTTGAGTCTCAAAGCTACCGCATTTACTGCAAGTCTCCAGGACAAGTTTTTCGATTTCTGCGGGACTGAAAAACTTTTCATTTTCAGGGCTGTAATTTACCTCAACTATCAATTCTTCTTTGCTCGTTAAATCCGCCCAGAACCCGGAAAGTTCAGTTCCTTCTATTCTGTAGTCCTGAAGTTCAAAACTTCTAGTGATCGTATTCTTGATTTTACCCTCGTCCATATGCTTAATTTTGGAAGTGGATATATATAAACTATCTTAAAAACAAAGCAGATTCGTTAGATATAACTGTTCTTTATTTCTGATTCGTAGGAATCTATAATTCTTTCATCTCAACAAATAAAGACAAGATCTACGACTTAAGGTACAAGTTGCCAGCACCTTCGATTATTCAAGTCTTAAATTACTTCTTCCTGAGTTTCCATCCACCATACAGGCAGGCCAAACCGCCTAATAATCCAAAGCCTGGGGTAGAGTTATTTTTGCTCGATTCATTTCCACTTGAGTTACTACCATTATCAGATTTGGAATTATTAATATCATTATTACTGTTATTGTTTGAATTATTTAGCTCGATAACATTTTTTTCCTCATATGATGGCAAGTTAGTCTCTTCAACGCTTATATTTTCAGTTGTATTTAAAGTCACCATTGTACTCGGATAAGTTTCATTAGAGGTTGCCTTTGTGCTTTGATCAGTTATGTTAGATTTTATAAAAGGCTCATTAGGTTTTATAATAGGCCCAATGACAACTCCAACAGGATAGTTCATAGTATATTTTCCTGTATTCACAGTCGCTGTAACTTTGTTTGTGGCTGTGTCAATTACAGAGACATTATCTTTGTAGTCACTGGAGTAACCGTTAGAGATCGCTACATATGCCTTTTTTCCATCTGGAGTGACTGCAACTCCCTTAGGAGCTGTTCCTACATACACTGTAGCTATAACTTTGTTTGTAACCGCATCAATTACAGAAACAGTGTTACCCTGTTCATCGTAGGAACCGGAGTTTGTCACATATATTTTGGTTCCATCAGGACTGACTGCAATATCACCAGGACCGTTTCCTACAGGTACACTTCCTGTAACATTGTTTGTAGCTGTGTCAATTACAGAAACATTGTTACTGCCTGAATTAATCACATAAACCTTATTTCCATCAGGGCTAACTGCAATATCAGTCGGATAGTCTCCTACAGATACAGCGGCTATAATTTTGTTTGTAGTTGCGTCAATTACAGAAGTAGTGTTATTGCGACTGTTCGTAGCATAGATTTTTTTCCCATCAGGGTAGAATGCAATGTCATAAGTGCTCAGCCCCATATTAATTGGGTCCATTACAGTGTTTGTGGATGTGCCAATTACTGTGTTAACTACAGAGACATTGTTGCTATTATCATCCACTCTACTGTAACGATTCGTCACATAAACCCTTGATCCTTTCGGGTTAACTGTAATTTTCCGAGGATAACTTCCTACGTCTACTACTGCATCAACCGTATTTGTCGCTGTGTCAATTATAGAGATAGTGGTGCTGATTCCTGATATATCCGTCACATATACCTTTGTTCCTGCAGGGTTGATTGCGGCTTCTCCAGCCCAGCCTTCTATAGGCACTACGGCTGTAAGATTGTCAGTTGCTGTGTCAATCACAAAAACAGTACCGGTGTCGATTCCTATACTCGTTACATATGCAAACGGAGCTGCACCTGCTACACTCACCAGTGTTAAAATCGCAAATGCCGTTATTCTCAGAGCTCTTATGAGAATATGTTGTCTACGCACTTTATTAGGCGTTGTCATAGATGAAAGTGGAATCGAAAAAGTGGCAATCTCTATTGTTGATGTAATTTTCCTTTTCATCTTTTATCCCTGAGTAATGATTGTCTTTAATGCTAGGGGTATTATCTGAAAATCTAAACTTAGGGCATTTTTAAAAACATTCCTTAAGTTAACTTAGCTTCAGGATAATAAAACATTCTAAAGAGGAATAATTTCAAGATAAAAGATAAAAATGGAAAAATCACATTATCCTTACATTAAGAACCTATGTGAAAAGTCATAATAGCATATCGAAAATGATATCAGTAAACAGTTATTTTCACTGCTACTGATAGACGCTTTAGTTCTTTCTTGTAGTTTAGATACCTATAGATTTATTAGTGGATGTGTGATTCTGAGTGATTTTCTGTTCGAGGGATGGATCGCCAATTTGAGTCGTGTTTCCCTGAGTTGTATTTTCTTGAGTCGTGTTTGTTCCACTCGATATAATCTTCAGAGTACCCTGCTTATTTGAAACAACCGGGGTATTGTTTTTACTGTTGTATGAAGTATAAGTTATTTGATTTGCTTCCGAACTGGGTTGATGCGGAGCTACATAAGTTGATTTCCTGATTTGAAGCTTTGTTGTAGTTTCAGATGTTGTTATATTTTCAATGTAATCACTTTCTATTACAGTATCGTTAGCTGTTTCAGTAACGTTTGATGTTTTAACAGGTGAAGACGTTGTAACTACTGTTGGAGCGGTTTGGTTTGAAACACTTGGAGTTTCATTTTCTGGATTTGTTGTCTTTTCAGCACAGCCGGCTGCAAAAACAATAGTAGCAATGAAAAGAAGCATTGCTATGATTTTCAAATTGTTTTTCATTAATAACACCGCTAAAATTCTTCTTTATTTTGAAAGCATAATTAATTCAGAAGTTTCGTACATAAGCTTGTTTATAATTTTGTTTCAAACTTGTTTCTAAGCTTGTTTCAGAGTTTCTTAAGCATGAGGGACATTATTCCGGGTTTTGAAGGTCTCATACTGCCGGGCGAGAACATATCATCCATACCTGAGCCCCCGAACATTTCCTCGTTGACACGCTTGTTTATTTCATCAAAAATCATCTTATAGGCAGCACAGTGCGGGTCAACGCCTTTTATTTCCCCGCCTGTGGGAACTATTGCATTGTACGGGCATCCGCCTCTGCAGTATTTGATATGGGCGCATTTGCCACATGCAGTATCCACATATTCTTTATACTGGTGCATTTTCTTCCAGGCTTCGGATTGAGCAAGGTCTGCCATGGTCGGGCGATCATAAACATTCCCCATCACATATTCGGGCATTCCAATAAAGCGATAGCAAGGATAGATGTTTCCTTCAGGGCCGACAGCAAAGGTATCTCCCATACAGTCAACATAAGTACAGACCGTGCCCCTGCCTGTAAATACGCATTTGCACAGGTGATCAATGTTCATAACGTCAATTTGGCCCAAGTTTTCCAGATATTTATCAAGAAGATAGATTAAGAGTTCCCCGTATTCCTCGGGAGAAAGCGTCCATTTCTCAGGGTTGTCACCTTTTAAAGAAGGCAGGCAGGGGTGCAGCTTGAGAGTTAAACCTTTTTCAAGGTAAAAATTGAAAATATCTTCCTTATATTTTACGGAATGAGATGTGAAAGTGGTAATGAACCTCACATCAAGCCCATGTTCCCTGGCAATTTCATAGCCTTTCATGGTTTTGTCGTAGTATCCTTTTCCCCTCTGAAGGTCATTAAGTTCTTTTGGACCGTCCAGGCTAGAGCCTATAGGAACTCCATATTCTGCAAAAATTTCAGCTATCTCTGGAGTCATTTTCCATAGGTTTGTCTGTATCGCAAAAGCTATTCTCCTGGGGCTCAAACCATCAACCAGGAGTGGCAGTGCTTCCCTATAAAATTCCGCCCCTGCCAGAAGCGGTTCTCCGCCGTGGAAGGTAAAAGTAACCGAATCTCCCCTGAATATTTTAAGCCATTCAACCACTTCTTTTATCGTTTCAATGCTCATTATCGGGGACTTTTCTTCGGAACTCCAGCAATAGCTGCAGTTAGCAGGACAACCAAGGGTCGGGATAAGCATCACATGAAAAGGCATATTTAAAGCACCCTTTTTTTAAGCTTCTTTAAATTATTAGTACTTTTCTAAGTTTTCCTGAGATAAATTAAGATCGAGGAACTCTCTAATTTATTATACACACTGTTTATATAATTCTTTAGACCTAGCATCCAGGGAATTTGTCTTTACTCTCCTTTGTAAATCAGGATTAATTATTGAGTTCCATTAACTCTGACATATAATACTATTTTAAAGCGTATGCTCAAATATCTTATAGAAAGTGAAGCTTAATTCAGTTAAGATTCGCCAGGGAAAATGGACCTGAAGTGGATTTAAATTATGAGTTTAAAAGTAAAATGCATGAGTCTAAAAGTAAGGTGTAAGCCTAAAGATAGACGAAAGAGTTGAAAATTAAAGGTGGATCTCTAAAAATCTCAGCGCAATTTTCGGAATTCGATTCCTTCAAACCTGCATGTTGAAATTCTTCTCTCGCGAAAAGCATACAGGAAGATTTTAAAAAGAGCGTAAAGCCTGAAGTAATAAGCAAGCAGGAAAGCAAGCAGGACAGGAGAACGAAGCCCGCTGATGTATATTATTTTCTTATCGTCCCTGACCGAATCGTCCAGGAACTTGACTATACCGTCAAAAGCTTCCCTTTCAAGTGTGCTTCCTCTAGGCAAGCGGGGTCCCAGCACCACCACATCTTCTTCCATACCATCTGCGCTTTCAGTTCCTTCTACAAAGCCGTAATTGAAAATTGTGGGCAGGGGGGAAAAGAAAGCTCTTTCATAGCCTTTTTCTGTCTTATTGTATTTCCAGAAACTATACTTTGGGGTCTCTATAATAATTTTCATGGGGAAATAAGCCTACCTGAAATAGGAAATAACCGTTTAAGGTTTCTTCCGGGTTTTATCTTTTTCCATACTTTTCTACACTTTCCCAAACAAAAAGCATATATTGAAATTCTTCTTAAAAGCGGAACTAAAATCTGGAACTATTATCTTAATGTTAAAATTTAATATTTAAAATCTGATATGCAGAGGTATTCTGAATGAGTTTTAGAAAGAGAGTGAGTTTGCGAGATGAGATGAAAGGAATAGTTGAAGAGCCCCTGCTTCAGATAGTTCCAAAACGTTTTGATTACATAGGGAATGTAGCCGTAATCTCGATTCCTCCGGAACTTTCAGCTTATAAAGAAGCTATTGCTTCGAAGCTGTTTTCCATGCGAGGCAACACGCGAGCTGTGCTTAATAAGGTGAGCAAACTTGAAGGTGAGCACAGGGTTGCGGATTTTGAGCTTCTTCTTGGGGAAACTACTGAGACCATTCACAAGGAAAATGGCTATATCTACAAGCTGGATGTCAAAAAAGTCTTTTTTAATCCCCGTCTGTACTCTGAGAGAAGGCGGGTAGCCTCAAAAATTACCTCTAGTGAACACATTATAATACCTTTTGCCGGAGTCGGTCCTTTTGTGCTTCCAGCCGCAGGAAAAGGAGCAAAGGTATATGCTATTGAAATAAATCCCGACGCCTGCGCTTGTCTGCGGGAAAATATTCGGATTAACAGGCTTGAAGGTCAAATAGCCGTTATCCAGGATGATTTTGAAAAAGTTTCCCATATGTTTAATTCTACAAAAGCCGGTGAAGTGCCAGCAAATAAGGCTTTTTCTGATCTGCCCGTATACCTGAGTCTTGAGGAAAATGAAAATGAAAGTTTTCAGTTTCCTGAAAATGGCTTTGACAGAGCTATTGTCCCAACTCCTTACGGTATGGATCACTTTCTTGGCGAAATCTCGAAACTTGTCAGGAAAGGAGGGTACATTCACTTCTACACTTTCAAAGCCGAGTCCCAGATACCGGAACTAATTAAGGATTATGAAAAAATGGGGCTTGGAGTGGAACTCTACAGGAGAGCCGGAAGCGTTGCCCCAGGCATCAGCAGGTGGGTTTTTGACCTTATTAAAAAATAGGTGTGAATAAAAAGTTGCAGAAATTTTGAGTTCCCAAATAGATAGAGATTTCAGTTATCAGCAAGTAGAGATTTTAATTCGTCAAGCAGGTAGAGATTTTTCAGTCCTCAAGCCCAATATGTTTTAGGAAATGATGATAGTGTTCAGGCGGCAGCCGCGAATAAAAGGCCCTGGTTACGACTTCACTCAGGGACGGGTGAATATCCATACCCCGCATTATTGGCTCAGGACTTCTTGATTCGGTATACATGAGAGGAATTATCTGGTGGATCAGGACTGAGGCTTGTGGGCCTATTATATGAGCTCCCAGAATTCTCCCTTCCTCCGCATCAAGGATCACCTTTACGAAATAATCCCTGATCTCCATGGCTGATCCTTTCGCAGTATCCTCAAAAAACTTGAGGCCTATGAGTATTCTCTCTTCCCCATAATTTTCAACGGCTCCCCGTTCTTTCATACCTACTCCGGCAATTTCAGGGTGAGAAAAAACGGCATGAGGTACTGCATGATAGTCCACCTTTACTTTTTCTTTCAGGATTGCATTGAGATACACTATCCCTGATTCGTAGTTTGCTACGTGCTTTAGCAGGTACTTTCCATTTGCGTCCCCAAATGCCCAGATATTCGGCTGGGAAGTCTCAAGATACTCGTTCACCAGAATCCAGCCATGGATGTCTGTTTTGATCCCGGCTCTTTCGGGGTGGAGAATATCGGTATTCGGAACTCGACCTGTTGCCACGAGAATTTCGTCTACAGTGATTTTTACTTCCTGTTCCGAATTTCTTTCCTTTACGATAACCGTTTTCTGCCCGTTACCTTCTTTTTGAATTTCTATGGCTTCATGGTTTGTAAGGATCTGCATGTATTCTGACATTTTCATATTGGCAAGTCTGGAGATCTCGGGTTCCTCCTGCGGAAGAAACCGGAAATTTCTCCCGATAACCATGACCTCGGCTCCCATTGCTGAAAAAAAATGCCCGTATTCGGCTGCAATATAACCCCCTCCCAGGATAGCAAGCTTTTTTGGGCATTTTGTGAGTTTAAGTACAGTGTCGCTTGTAAGGTATCCTGCTTCTTCAAGGCCTTTTACAGGTGGAATCGCAGGTTTTGAGCCGGTACAGAGGAAGATCATTTCGGAGTGAAGGGTTTTTTCGCCGACTTTCAGGGTATAAGGCTCGATAAACTCTGCACTTTCATGATAATAGTCAAGATAGGGGTTGTCGGCCAAACTCTCCTTTATCGCCTCTATATCTTCTCCTATTTTTCTACGCATCCTTTCCATAATCGCAAGGAAATCGATGTTCTTTATTTCAAGCTTAATTCCAAAAGTAAATGCGGTTTCCAGTTCCCTGATAAGTTCTGCAGGATATAGCAGGATTTTTGAAGGAATACACCCTCTGGTAAGACAGATCCCGCCTGGTTCGTCTTTGTCGATGACAGCAATTCTAATTTTCGGGTTCGAGTCAATAATAGGATTTATATAGTTCATTGCAGAACCTGTACCTATTATAATAAGGTCGTAGTTTTCCATACTTTCTCCTCACCACCAATTATAGCACGCAGTTTGCCGGTTATTATACTAATCTATTCCTGGTTATATTTATGGATCCGGATTTTGTTAAGTATATTTTGAGAAAGTTTTGAAAAATAAACGTGAGGCAAAAGTTTTTACTCATTGGATAATTTCTAAAGGACTTAAAGGGTTTGTTTAAATTCTTCCCGGCTTCGATTGCTAAAACAAATATTTTTAAATTTTGATATGTATCTTTTAAATTGTCTCTGAAAGAAGAACAGCTATCTTTTTATAAAGACAATCCTATTCTATGTAGTTTCCCAGAATGAGTAAAAACAAAAGATGTTTACAATGAACAGAGCTGCCCGATCTTTAAAGAGGGGGGATTCCTACTCGAGAATTCCTGTAATGCATATCCTATATCTCTTGCTCATTCTTATAGCTCCCTTTGCAGGGGTGAATCTTCTTTTTCTCCTATCTATCATTCTTTTCTTGGGAATCAGGTTTTCAGGAAACTTCATTTCCTACAGCAGAGATGTTACCAGCCTTGCTTTTTCCCTAGTTCTAATGCTCTTTGTTTCCGTGATCTCGGGAGGCTATTCTTACACCTATCCTTTCTACATAGTACTTGCCGCGTTTGCGATTGCGGCAGTAGGAAACCATAAAACCTCTTTTTCGGAAACAGATACCGCACCTGATTATAATTTGAGGCGGAGCAGAATCAAAAAGAGGAGTTTTTCAATATTCTGGAGTTCGGCTTTCCTGGCACTTCGGATTGCTGCCGCATTCTTTGCTGCAAGCTGGATTGTCTACTGGCAGGATCTTCCGGTCTCATATAATCTTATCTTCTTCATAGCTGTGATCGGGGCAGTTACAGGTTCTCTATTCGAGTCAATCCCCTCCAAAATAGATAAGAATATTTCCGTGCCGCTAGGCGCAGGCATGACGATGTGGATTTTTGAGGAGTTTAGATATTGGGTACCCCCTGAAAAAATGCTCGTAGCACTTTTATTTTCGTTTCTCTTGGGTGTGCTGGCTTACAGGGCGAAGATTGCAGATGTCTCTGCCCTCCTGAGTGCCGCTCTTCTGGGAGTCCTAATAATCGTTTTCAGCGGACTTTCTTGGTTCCTGCTTTTGCTCACGTTTTTTATCCTAGGAGGTGGGTTTACAAGATACAAGTACACGTACAAAGAATCCATAGGGATTGCACAGGCTAAAGACGGTATCAGGAGTTACGAAAACGTATTCTCAAACAGTACGGCAGCCCTTGCCCTTGCAGTAGCATATGGAGTTTTCCCGGAGTACGGCCTTCCGATCGTCTATGCTTATATGGGTACGGTTGCAACAGCTACTGGGGATACTCTGGCAAGTGAAATAGGAACAACGGCAAAAGGAAGGCCAAGAATGATAACAACTCTTAAACTTTCGGAACCTGGAGTCGACGGGGCTGTCTCGTTGCTTGGCGAACTCGCTGCAATCTTCGGTTCTGCAGTAATAGGAATCCTTGCATATTTATTAGGAGTATCGGACAATTTTATACTAACAGTCCTCATTACAACGGCAGGAGGATTTTTCGGGACAAATGTGGACAGCCTCCTTGGGGCTACACTTCAGAAAAGGGGAGTGCTTTCAAACAGCGGAGTCAATTTCGCGGCAACATTTACAGGGGCAGGAGTCTCAGCAGTTCTGTATTTAATTTTAACTTAATTGGATGTGTAACATGTTTTATAACTGATTTTTATTCCTTAAATCTATTCAGAAGTTCTTAGACTCCTTCCATTGTTTTTCAGGCATTCTCAGCTTTTTATTTCTTTTTTCAAGTTTCTTAAATACTTTCTTAAGCTCTTACTCCATTTTTCGGTTCCTTTCACTTTTCCTCCGGTTCCTTATCCTTATAAGAAGCATCCATTTATATTTTCATGAACATATCCTTTAGGAACAGGGTTACTGCACCATTTCACTTCTTATTTATTCGATTCTTAATTTTCAAGCTTACAGGAAGATTCCCACATGACAGAAACCGAATACGAAGGCAAGAAGATCCTAATTGTAATCGCTCAAGAACAGTTTAGAGACGAGGAATGTTTTGTTCCAAAAAAGATTTTTGAGGCTGCAGGAGTAAAAGTTACTGTTGCAGCCGAAGCTAAGAAAACTGCAAAAGGGATGCTCGGAGGCACAATCAAGCCTGATATCAAGATATCGGACGCCAGAGTTGACGACTACGATGCAATAGTAATCACAGGAGGCTCAGGTTCAAGAAAATACCTGTGGGATAACAAAGCTCTGCAGAAACTCTTAAAGGAAGCGGATGCCCAGAAAAGAGTAATCTCAGCAATCTGTATTTCCCCTGTGGTACTGGCAAGAACGGGTATCTTGAAGGGCAAAGAGAGCACAGTCTTCAAAAGCCCGGATACGGTCAGCGAACTTAAGGAACATGGAGCTATCTATCTGGACAGGGAGGTAGTGGTTTCGGGTAGGGTGGTTACAGGGCGAGATCCTGCAAGTGCTGAAGCTTTTGGAAAAGCCGTACTTGAGGCCCTGAAAAAAGCTTAATTCTCATCAAAGATCCCGAAATGCAGATCTACTTCATCGAAAAAGCAGATCTTCTTTACCGAAAAAGTTGTCTGAGAATTTGATTTCTCCGGTTACCGGGTGTGCTTATTATGACAGCGGAACTTGAAACCATACTGGCTTATCACCAGGAAAGTAAACACAACTTCAAAGCTTATGCTCCGGGTCCTCACCACCTGGATCTGCCTCTCAAGCCAGATCCCTTCCTTAACTATCATGGAACTCGACTTTTAAATCTGGAAATCTGGAGCGATGAGCAAATAAAAGCTGAGCTTTTTCCTGCCTATGAACAGGCTTTCTCACCGGAAAAACTAAAGCCGTTTGAGTTGAATGCGGAATCGATTTCCAGGCTCTTTTTTGACAGTTTTGCCATCTCTGCCTGGAAAATGGCAGGAGGTACAAAATGGCCTCTTCGTGTCAATCCCTCAAGCGGAAACCTTCATCCTACCGAGGTTTACCTTCTCTCCGGCCCTGTTAAAGGGTTTCTGAAAAATCCGTCTGTCTTCCATTATGCTCCTTTGCTTCATGCCCTTGAACTAAGAGCCGAATTTCCTAGGAAAACCTGGGAGCTGCTAAGTTCGGGTTTTCCTGAAGGCACTTTTTTCGTAGGCCTTAGTTCAATTTTCTGGCGAGTTTCTTGGAAATACGGACTTAGAGCCTTTCGATATGCACAGCATGATCTGGGTCATGCAATTGCTGCGCTCACTTTTGCTGCTGCCGGGCTCGGCTGGAAAACAAGCCTTCTTGCTGACATGGGTTCGGAAGAAATTGCAGTGCTTCTTGGCATCTCCGAAGAGATAGGCCCTGAAAAACAGGAGCCTGCCTGTCTGCTTGCGGTCTATCCGGCAGGAGAAACCTGTAACAGAGGCAGGATTCCTTCCAGCGCTATTCCTGCTTTTAGGAATCTTTCCTGGGAAGGCGTTCCTAACAGTTTAAGCCCAGAGCATGTTGAATGGGTTGGTATTGAAAAGGCAGCCTCAGCAGCTCAAAAGAAGGGAACAGATTACTTTGAGAATAAAGAAGCAGAAGAAAAAAAATCCGGAACGTTAGTCGTTTCATCCCTGAAAGCCAGCAGTTTTGAGAACCGGCCCGAACTCAAAACCGTGCCCCTACGCAGCGTTATCCGCGGAAGGAGAAGCGCTATTGAAATGGATAATAGCGCATACATGGAAAAAGAAATTTTCTATGCAATGCTGCAAAAAACCCTTCCGGAAAATAATCCGATTTTCAATACCCTTGCTTTTGGTTCCTTTACTCACCTGCTTCTGTTCGTAAACCGCGTAAAGGATCTTCTTCCTGGACTTTATATTTTCCTTCGCAAACCCGAGGAAAAAGAGAGATTTAAAGCTGCTATCAGGCCTGACTTTTTATGGGAAAAACCGAAAAATTGCCCTTCAGACCTTGAGTTTTACCTGCTGATGGAAGAAACCCTGCACTCTTTTGCAGCTCAGCTTTCCTGCGCCCAGCGAAAAGCTGCTGATGCCTGTTTTACTGCCTGCATGCTCTCGGAATTCAAAGAGCCTTTGAACAGGTTCGGAGCCTGGATATATCCTTACCTTTTCTGGGAATGCGGAATTCTAGGACAACTTCTTTACCTTGAAGCCGAAGCAAATGGCCTCAGAGGCTGCGGGATTGGGTGTTTCTTCGATGATCCTTTGCATGACGCCATAGGGCTCAAAGGACTTGAATTCCAGGACCTTTACCACTTCGCTGTGGGTTACCCACTTCCGGAGATAGGCGTTATAACGCTTCCTGCATACGAAGATTAATAAACGGATAAAAAGAGTAGAGACAGAAATAAAATGAATAAAAAGGTATAAGGAACTAAAAAAGGAAGGAACTAAAAAAGGAGTAAAAATTCTTTTGCAGTTTTTCACTCCTTTTTATTCCCTTTTCTATTTTTATTCCCTTTTCTATTTTTATTCTTTTTTCTGTTTTTCGCTTTCTTTTTTCTTTCCTCTTCTCAGAGTTCTCCCTCGGACAACTCCGGGTTTGGAAGGCGGAACAGGCAGTTCACATCCTGATGGCAGTTCACATTCCACTACAATTCCCCGCAGCAACCTGCCAAGAATATCCGAGCCCGTAATAATTCTTTTCTCCTGGTCCCAGTAAAGGATAAGGTCCTGGTCAATTACATCGTCTTCAGGATATTGCGGATACACTTTGAATTGCCTAATTACTTTTTCAAGCCTGGTCTTAGGAGATCTCACAACGACCGGGAAATGGCAATAAGAAAGCGGAATGAATGGGCCCTTCTTGTAGACTGCATCTCTCAAGAAACCATCCGCATCAAGCACCATGACAGGCTCATCCTGAGGGTTGGTAATGACTACCCATTTTTTCCCGGAGGCTTCTATCTTTTGCAGAAAAGGATCGGTTGGTTCCCTTTTGAAAGAAGGAAATACCGGACGGTTATTTTCCACCGGGAGAGAGATTATGCTTCTCTGGTCTATTAGCGAGCCTTCGTCGGAAATGTTGACATCGTCTATGGAAAGAAAGTTCAGGGCTCCTATCCCTTCAAAAGCGCCGATATCGGACTTTCCAGACTCTATATGCTTTTCAAGCATAATCCGCATAGACTGCTCCTTGAAGAGTTCGAGTTTTTCCCTGCCTAACCACCAGTCAAGAATAAGAGCTGTGGGCTTGGCTACTGGATAAAGCAGCATCTGGTAAAAGCGAACCAGAGGAGTTAGCTTTGCTCCGAGTGACAGGGCGTTTCGGGAAAAATATGCCTGGGGGACAATCTCTCCAAAACTGGTTATTACGAAAGTAGAGAAGAGGAAAGCTGCGGCTCCTGTCAGCACGGAACCTGTAAGCTGAGCAATTAGAACGTTTACAGCTATATTTCCCCAGAGTAGTGTCGTCAGCAGGAAGTTAGAATCCCGCCGGATTTGCAGAATCTTGAGAGCTTCTTTATTGTCTGCTTCTGCCTCAATCTCAAGCCTGAGTCTTCCAAGGCTGAAAAGCCCGATTGTCATACCTGAGAAAATAGCGGACTGCGTCAGGCAGAACGCAATTAATATCCAGATAATTATTTCATTCATTGTAAGTCTATAACCTCTATAATCTTCATACAGCCATAACTTAATGGCTTAGAGTTTAACAACTCATAATTTAATAATGGCTTAGAGTTTAACAACTCATAATTAAATGGCTTAATCCATCCTAGTTTTCATATAAACATAGAGTTACGACTTAATCCGTCAATTTATATATTTAACTTGATCGCCTTCATCTTCTAAATTTGTTCTTATGATTTTCATTCTTTTAATTTTTGAAAGCTTAACCTTAAGCTGTAAATTTAATCTTAAATTACTTCTTCTGAACCATTAGTTTCTTTTGAGCGCTATGCGATTTTAAACAATACTGAAGGTAAAATTTGCGGGTAATCTTAATTCCGGAGCGTCCCTTTTTAATAATTATTCATTCTCATAGTTTAATTTATGTTCTCAAGTTTATTGTAAACCTTTTCACAAAAGGCTTACTCGCAACCTTTCCGGGGGAAGCTTGACCACAAATTTTTTAGAAAAATTTGATCAAAACCAGAAACCAATTGCACTAATGGCCGGCTAGTCAATCATAATTAGGAAAAGTATTATGAAGGAAATTGCCTCTGAAGTAATCTATCCTTCAAAGAAATCGATACGATTTTTCTGACACTGTGTAGACTACAGATAATGACCCTTCTAATTAGTGATATACATGGAAATAGAAAAAATTAACTCCGGACTCTCTACCAAAACCCCGGAAATCTGCCATACTCCTAATGCTCCTGTTGGTGGTATAGAGAAACAGATTGTGCTCTTCATTGCGATACTTTCGGGATTTCTTACTCCTTTTGATGGTTCGGCAGTAAATATTGCCTTGCCCGCAATTGGGAATGAATTTCATATGAACTCAATTTCCCTCTCGTGGGTTGCTACTGCATATCTCCTTTCATCAGCACTATTTCTTGTTCCTTTCGGAAAAATCGCTGACATTTATGGAAGGAAGAAGGTTTTTCTCTGTGGTATTGCGATCTTCAGCATTTCGTCTTTAATTATGACTATGGTTACTTCAACAGAACTGCTAATTGGACTACGAGTCGTCCAGGGTATCGGGAGTGCCATGATCTTTGGGACAAGTGTTGCTATCGTTACCTCTGTCTTCCCACCTGGTGAGCGTGGGAAAGCTCTTGGTATTTATATTACTGCAGTTTACATTGGGCTTTCTGTTGGTCCCCTACTTGGAGGTGCGATGACACAATATCTTGGCTGGAGGAGCATTTTCTTCGTAAATGTCCCTATAGGTATTACAGCAATTCTCCTAACCTTATGGAAGATTAAAGGTGAATGGGCTGAATGCAGAGGACAGAAGTTCGACCTGACAGGTTCAATCATATATAGTGTAGCGGTAGTTGCAGTCATGTACGGTTTTTCAGTTCTGCCGGACTTTAAAGGGGCTGCCTTATTAGCCGTGGGAATTATCGGGGTTATTGTTTTTGCTCTGTATGAGATGAGAATACCTTCTCCAGTTCTTGATATTTCGCTCCTGACAAACAATCGAATTTTTGCCTTTTCTAACTTATCTGCACTCATCAATTACAGTGCTACTTATGCAGTGACATTTCTTTTAAGCCTCGATCTCCAGTACACAAAAGGCTTCACGCCCGAAAATGCAGGGCTTATCCTAGTAGCACAGCCAGTTATTATGGCTATGGTTTCACCAATTGCCGGCCGGCTTTCTGACAAGATTGAACCACGGATTGTCGCATCTGCCGGAATGACATTTACTGCGCTTGGGCTCTTCCTTCTTATTTTCCTTACAGAAACAACTCCTATCTGGCACCTTATTATTACCCTGGTTATTCTTGGTATAGGCTTCGGACTTTTTTCGCCTCCTAACACGAATGCAATCATGAGCTCGGTCGATAAGAGATTCTACGGCGTCGCATCGGGAATGAACGGGACTATGCGGCTCCTTGGCCAGATGCTTTCGATGGGTATAGCAATGATGATCTTTGCGATAGTTATCGGCCCTGTGGAGATTACGCCTGAATATTATCCCCAGTTCGTTTTAAGCCTGCATTATGCTTTCATTCTGTTTACAGTGTTCTGCATTATTGGAATATTCGCATCCCTGGTAAGAGGGAAAAGGAGTCCTATAGTTCACGCCAATATATCTGAGAAAGGCAAAAAATAATACGTTAATCCTGTGTAATTCATTTAACCATTGCGTAACTAATTTAATCAAGGTGATAATCGTGAAAGTTCTTGGAATTAACGCAAGTCCGAGAGGAAATGAAAGTAATACCCTTCAACTGGTAAAGTCCGTGATCAAAGGCGCTGAGTCCGAAGGCGCGGATGTCGAGTTGATAGATCTCTATAAACTGCAAATAGAGTACTGCACAGGGTGCGGAGCCTGTTATGCTACAGGGGAGTGTCCCCAGATCGATGACTTTGAGGAACTTTTTGACAGAATCGTGAATTCCGATGGAATCGTTTTTGGTGCTCCTAATTATATTAACTCGGTTCCTGCGCCTATGAAAGCCTTCTTTGACCGGCTTTCAGATGTCGTTCACTGTCAGATGCTAGCCGGAAAGTTCGGATGCTCCGTATCCACGGCAGGAGGAAACAAAGCAGATGTTGTAGTAGACTACATGAACAGTGTGCTCACAAATATGGGCGTTAATGTTGTCGGAGGTCTTGGCGTCGTGATGGGGGGAGACCCGGCAGCACCTCAGCAGGCTGCGGGAACTGCCGAAGAACTTGGTAAGAATCTGGTAAAGTCGATTCGTGGCGAAATCACATATCCAGATCAGGAGGAACTCCACCGCCAGAACACAGAATATTTCTGTCAGCTTGTAAAATCTAATAAAGAAAAGTTTGCCCATGATTACGACTGGTATGTCCGGATGGGCTTGATAAAGTAAAATATAAGGCAGGAAATCTTCCTGCATCTCATTTTGTCTATATTTTCTTATAAGTAATTTACGGAACGTACAGTCTGCACTAGCTTCAATTTGCCGGCGAGATCAGGAAAAAATGTGATTTTGAGGTAAAGTACTCATAGGCGTACTGCCATAACTTTATTGTGATCGGGGGTTAACCGAATGGATGTATCTACTCTGGATAAGGAGAAAGGAGCTCACATCTCTGGAATTGACAGGGGTAAGGTTGTAATGTATGGCCTTAGCACCTGTGTATGGTGCAAAAAGACAAAGAAACTACTTACCGATCTTGGCGTAGATTTCGACTTTATATACGTGGATAAGCTTGAAGAAGATGAAGAGGGCCAGGTTGTTGAGGAAATCAGACGCTTCAATCCTTCAACTTCTTTCCCGACAACTGTTATAAACGGAGAGAAGGCAATTGTAGGTTTTAAGGAAAAAGAAATCCGCGAAGCTCTGGGGTTTTAAACATAAATTTAGACTAAATGAAATAGTCTTTGATAAAACTTTTTTGGAAAAGTTTTGTTTAAGGGGGAGTTGGGTTGAAAGAAGATGAAGCCGCCGAAGAAGACATAAGTGACGAATTGGTGGACAAAGTCTACAGGCGTTTGAATGACCAGGTTGAGAAATCAGGGTATCACCTCAACCCTGACGTTGAGTTCACAAAGGACCTTGTGCGAGGGCTGCTCGCCAATGAACGGCGGTACGGCTACTGGTCCTGCCCTTGCAGGCTTTCGGCCAATAATCTTGAAGAGGACCTGGACATTGTCTGTCCCTGCTATTATAGAGATCCCGACCTTAACGATTACGGAGCCTGTTACTGTGCACTTTATGTTTCGGACGAGGTTATCCGGGGAGAAAGAATAGTCGAATCGATTCCTGAAAGGCGCCCTCCAAAAGCCCAGAGGGACGCCGAAAGAGAAGAAGAAAAGAAAAGAACCGAGATGATGGAGAGTATGGAGTTTACAGGGAAACTTTCAAAACCGGTATGGAGATGTAAAGTTTGTGGATATCTCTGTGCTATGGACGAACCACCTGGAGTTTGTCCTATATGTAAAGCGAGAAAGGAAAGATTTGAGCGGTTTATGTAATTTTCAGTAAATGAAATTTCAGTAAATTTTCCTTTACTATTCCAATTTTATATTTCTTTTCATTTTTGCTTTTTAATTTTTATCCTTTTCTTTAGCATATACTTTCATTCTACTGTTATTTCATACGGTTGTTCAGTGTTTATCATGAAGTAATAGTTTCCAGACCATTTATTATAGGAACTCTCATCAATAACATTTTGCAACTACATTTTTGAGTGATCCATCTGAATTGTAGACATAAATTTGAAAATTCATAGCGCTCCATATTGACCAAGTTGAGTATTCCAAGATATCTTCCATTCTTTGGACGGAAATTATTCTTCATATATCTTTTTTAATTGAAGCCTGATATTTGAGATTTTGTTACTACATGATATTATATTTGCTTCCATGTCTTGCTGTTTAATCGTACATATAATTTGTTTGCCTGAATCACGGTTCATATTGTTATTTTGTATATAATGACGATTCATTTCTGCTTTAAATAGATCAGTATAAAACTGGTATATGTTAGATGACAAATTATAATCAAACTTACTGATATCGTGTTTAAATGTGAAATAAATGTCAGTTGGTAGATATAAGGGATCTATTGGAACGTATAACTGCTCCTCTGAAATGAATGAATTTGGGGCTGTCTCTTGGACCGTTGCTTAACGTATAATTCAGCATATTTTACAAGTTCTGAATTACTGAAGCTTTCAAAATTTATGTCCATTGCTTTTGCGATATTCTTTAATTCATTTAATTGTTGCTCTTTATTTAATTGATCTGTGGAACGATAAGTAAGATAGCTTCCTAATATTGAACCAAAAATCGCTCCAAAAAATCCTAATGTAGCATCGTTCATGAATGTGATAAATCATGTCTAAAGACTTAACTCTTGTTTTTTGTTCCATGAAGCAGGCAGGCTTCAAGGATATGCTTGGAGCAAATTATGCCAGCGCGAGAATATGCAGAAGTATCCATGAAAATAGGCTGCGACTCTGCCGGAAACAGGAGACAATCGATAACAGACAGACTCTAATTACAGATTTTCTCCATAACTATCGGCACTGAAACGACGCATAATTCGCCAACGGAGCGAATAAGTAGTTTGATGCTAGTATTTGATATGGTGATGGTATGCAGGAACTGACTATTGATAAAGCCAAAACAGCTCTTGTGGTCATAGACTTGCAAAAGGGGATAGTCGCACAGCCAACAAAGCCTTATCTTGCACAAGACGTTATAAAAAATGCCTCAAAGCTTGTAAACATATTTCGGAAACACGATATGCCCGTATTTCTTGTGCATGTTATAATTACAAAAGAAACGATGCTCAATGTCTTAAGTGATGAGTCATTATTGAGTTCCTCAGCCCCGTCTCCTGACTGGTCTGAATTTGTGCCTGAAATGTCTCCTACTTCAAAGGATATTGTTATAGCCAAAAGGCAGTGGGGAGCCTTTTATGGGACAGATCTGGAACTCCAACTGCGGCGGCGTGGAATGAACACAATCGTACTCTGCGGAATTGCGACCGACTTTGGTGTTGAGAGTACAGCACGTTTTGCCTATGAGTATGGATTTCAACAGATCTTTGCCGAAGATGCCATTACTTCCAGCTCCGAGGAACAACACAAAGCAGCTGTAAACTTCATATTCAAAAGAATCGGCAGGGTACGAAAAACGGATGAAATCCTCAAAGCTCTCCAATAAGGTTAAAAAATATTTAATCTTGTTATCACAATATGGAACTAGCAAAGCAAATGCTACTTAAGAGATGGTTAGAAACTATGTACATCTCCTATGTAAGGTTGTACTACATCTTCTTGGAACATTAAGAGGAAACAACAACAAGGCCCCTTTCAAAATTTGGTTGCAGCCATTATGGTGAGGTTGCGAGATTTTCATAAACAGTCAACATATCTAAATCCTGCTGCCTTCATTTGTGAGTAAGCACTAAAGAATTATAGAGCTCATTATTTCCTGATTCACTGCTTCTTTTTGGATATTTTGCCTTTGATTCATCATCCATAGATTTACATTCTTATTCTGAAATTTTTGCAACGGAACCAAAGTTTCTTTTTGATTTATATAATATATTTATATAATAATATCTGTATCTTTTAGTAAGGATAACTATAGTTGGGAAATATGTGGTTGGTATATAAATGAATGCAGAAAAACTGAAAACTCAATTTTTGAATGTGAACGTTATATTATCTGAGAAACAGTAACTAGTCGTGGGTGTATGAGTAGATGGAAATAACAAACGACATAAAAAAGATAATTGTTATCTTAATAGTTATCTTGGTAATAGTCATGATGGCTGCAATGTTGGGACCGGTGTGGATGAGGTAATTGTGGCTGTCTTTCGTATTCTCTAATCAATAGCAATAAGATATGCGTTTAAATCTAAAGTCCAATGGTAACCTTTCACCACGTTAATAGCAAATCAAGACTGAAATAAATTACTCAATCCATTTGAGTCGCTTTTTACTTAACTCCCAACTGACTGATAGAATTCCACACTTGCAAAGCCCTTTCTTATTCCATAGGACTTACACACTCGATATAAAATCAAACACAAGAACCATCATTGGTTAAAATAACACTTTGGACATTTGATGGCTTAACGCTGATGTTTTTCGGTTCAAGTGTGTAAGTCTTATCCCAATAACTTCATTTTGGATTCCGTACCAGCTGACTGCTCTAAATATTCAATCTCCCTTTATCCTAGTTTTTCATGTTGATAATACGCTTACTAGAATAAGGTAGATGCAAAGCAATTTTACTCATCATGATTTCCTGGTTATCAACTTATATTAATTACAGAAACAGTATTGCTATCTGAATTCGTTACATATACCTTTGTTCCATTTGGATTTACTGCAACTCCATAAGGATGGAGACCTACACCCACTGCAGTTGTAACATTGTTTGTTGCTGTGTCAATTACAGAAACAGTGTTGCTGCCGTAGTTTGCTACATATAAGTTTGTTCCCGAAGGGTTGACTGCAACTCCAATGGGATAGTATCCTACTTTCACTGTGGCTGCGATAGTATTACTAGCTGTATCAATTACCGAGACATTATCGCTGCCGTAGTTCGTTACATATGCCTTTTTTCCATCAGGGCTTATTGCAACTCCATAAGGATTGTTTAATCCTGTTATTGCAGTTGTAACCGTGCTGTTTGCTGTGTCATATACTGAGATACTGTTGCTCCAATAGTTTGCCACATATAACTTTTTCCCATCAGGGCTTGCTGCCACTCCATATGGACTATTTCCTACAGGTATTCTGACTATAACAGTGTTATTTGCTGTGTCAATTACAGAAATATTGTTGCTTCCCCAATTAGTCACATATGCCTTTTTTCCATCAGGGCTTACTGCAACTGTATAAGGACTAGTTTCTACATTTACCGTAGCTGTAACATTATTTGTTGCTGTGTCAATCACGGATACGTTGTTGCTGCCCCCATTTGTCACGTATGCCCTGGTTCCATTTGGATTAACTGCAATTCCTTCAGGACCAATTCCTGTATTTATATTGACTGTAACATTGTTTGTGGCAGTATCAATCACAGAGACAGTGTTGTCATTGGAATTTGTCACATATACGTTTGTTCCGTTTGGGTTTACTGCAACTCCGTAAGGATGATTTCCTACAGGAACAGTAGCCATAACCATATTATTAAAATTTCTCAAATTAGAGACATTGGTTTCATTTATACCCATATGTGCAGGTGGTACAGTAGGTGAAACATCTTGCTCATCAGATGCCAATGTCACAGATGAAATTAGACTTAAAATCAGAACAGTGCCTACTAAAGTTAAAACCGTAGAGAGTAACATCTTTTTATTCATTTATTTTCCCCCTTATCCTTTATTTACACTTTAAATGTAACGTAATCTGCTGGTTACTGAAAATTTCGTGTACAAATAACCCAAATCCTCTACATATAGAAAACATCGTTTTTTATTTGTTATTTTGCCTATTGATTATGATATAATTTTAGATTTTATAAGCTGAGAGGAATAATTATTTCTTATCATTCACCATATTAAAATATGCGATTAAATAACTGTTTTTTAATGCATAGATTTTATTACAAAAGCTATACATTACTCAACAGTTCCCTGTTATTTGCCGTTGAAGTTGGCTCAAAATAAGCTAAAATGTATAGGTCTTATGATAATCGCCACATCAAGTAGTTTTATGGAAATAAGAGGGGGCTCCTATAAGCTGTGCTTGGGCAATGCCTGTAATAAGATTGGTGACTGTGAGGCCAAGCGTCGAAAAGCAAGCCTCTGACTTCCCTGTCAGCTTCCCATACGTTGCGGCCATGAACGCCGCAGCCTATTCATATCTTGTTACAATCAGTTTAATTCTGGAAGTCCTCAGTGAATTCAAGCAGGTCAAGGTTTTCTTCGCCTGGAAGTCAGAAAATATTTCAAAGCCTTCTTCTTCAAGCTGGGCAACAAAAAGGGTCCGAAGCTTTCATGAAAGCAGCTTCTCAAGTGTAAAAAAAATTCTGAGATTCCTCTTAATGAATTTTGGGTTCTTTTTCAATATAAAGCTTCAATCAGCCTCAGCTCTTGTAAGCCTCACTTATTGACCACAACCGTCTTTATGTTCACAAACTCTTTAAGCCCGTAATGTGAAAGTTCTCGTCCTATTCCGGATTTTTTTATTCCGCCAAAAGGTAGTCTCGGATCCGATTTAACCATTCCATTAATGGCTACAATTCCTGATTTTATCCTTTTTGCCAACCTCTGAGCCCTTTCCAGATCTCCAGACCATATCTCGGCTCCTAGTCCGAATTCTGTGGAGTTTGCGACTTTAATGGCTTCATCCTCATCTTTTACTGTAATCACCGGGGCAATAGGCCCGAAGACCTCTACATTGCAAACCTTCATGTCTGTGCTGGCTGCAGGGATGATGGTCGGCCTAAAGAAAAAGCCCTTGTTGTGCTCTTCTCCATAAACTTGAGGTTCTGCACCTTTCTTTTTTGCGTCTTTCAAGACTTTTTCAAGACTCTCTATAAACTCTTTCTTTGCAAGAGGTCCGATATCGGTTTCCTCATTCATAGGGTCACCGATTTTCAGTTCCTGCATTTCAATTTCAAATGCCTCGATAAAGTCCACAACAACATCCTCTAGGACAATAAATCGCTTAGCAGCACAACTCTGTCCGGTATTGAGAAAACGAGCCTTTACGGCAGTCTGCGCAGCCCTCTCTATATCAGCATCCTCAAGCACTATAAAAGGATCCGAACCCCCAAGTTCAAGTACGAAAGGCTTGATCAATCCCCCTGCAAGCTCCCCTATTTCCGAGCCAGCGACTATACTGCCGGTAAGCGAAACCCCATCTATCATTTCTTCTTCAATAATTTCCATGGCAGTTTTTGAGTCAATTAACAGGGTATTAACTACGTTTTCTGGAAATCCAGCCTCAATAAAGACTTTTTCGATCTCCAACGCTGATCTTGGAACATTTGAAGCGTGTTTAAGTACACAGACATTTCCTGCACATATTGCAGGCACTGCAAACCTGAAGACCTGCCAGAAGGGGAAATTCCAGGGCATAATCCCAAGAATTACTCCAAGAGGCTCAAAAGTTACATAACTTTTCTCTGCCTCTGTATCCACAATCTCGTCCTTCAGGAATTCGGCTGCGTTTTCCGCATAATAATCACAGATCCAGGCGCATTTTTCAATCTCGCCTCTTGACTGCCTGATAGGTTTTCCAATTTCCTTCGTAATAATTTCGGCATAGATCTCGGAATTATGACGAAGGACTTTACTAGCCCTTGAAAAGTATTTTGTTCTTTCCTCAATAGACAATGAACTCCACCCTGAAAAAGTGGCTCTAGAGTTTTCAATTCTAGATTCACATTCCTCGAAAGAAAACGAGTCATATGTCCAGTTTACCTCCTCAGTATAAGGATTAATGGATTTTATTTTCACGACTTCCCCCCAAAAAGTCATAAAAGTCATTTAATAATATTGGAATTCCATGTATTATAATTTAAGGAAACTAGGCAGAAGACAAAGACTCTCAATTCAAATTAATTAAAAGATCCAGTATAAAACGAAAATCATAAAATTATATATTATGTTTCGTGGTTTTAGAAGAATACTTTCTGAACTATCAATAGAAATGAGATAAAACGATGCAGAATTTTTGATTTAAGGAGAATTATGTTCAGAATCTAGCAGCAATTATTATAAAATCTCAATATCAATTATAAAGCATCTATTATAAAACACATTATTTGAGTGGAGGAAAAATATGAGAAAAGCACTTATTATATTGATAGTTTTGTTCGGCGTATTCCTTGCAATAGGGTGTGCTGGTCAGAAAGGTGGGGCTCCAAATAAAACAGGAACTCCTGTAGAGGCTGTAACTGAGGTTAAGGTAGTAACTGGCGTTGAAGCTGTAACTCCGGTTCAGGAAGTCGTAGCTGTAACTGAAGTTATAAAAGAAACTCCTGTTACAGAAGTAACTCCAGCTATGGGAGTAAATAGGACTACTATACAAGGAAATAATACTACTGTAAATAGAACCACCATAAAAGGTAATAATACTACTGCAACTAGGACCACTGTAACCAAAGTAACTCCTTGAGACAATTACTATATTATTTAATGGTAAATCGGTACTAAATTGTCTCAAGGTAATTCAGTGTTCTATCTTTAATCCAAGTACTTTATTGTGTGATTTGCCTTCTATATGCTAATTTTTAGAAGCATAAGGTGGCAGCTGTGAATTCGTTTGGCAACTCGAATAAGAAACATATGAGTTAATCTTTGCCGGGAAGGTATTTCTATCAGTATTCTCTCGTATAATGTAGTGATAGAAATATTACAGCAAAGAAGAATTAAAGCAAAGAAGAAGATATATAAAAGTAAATGACATTAAATGCTTGAAAAATCGGTTACCTAAAATTCTTACTTTAACGAAAGAGGTCTTTAAAAACGATTTTACTTTTTCGATCATTCTATATCCTTTTTTCCTATCAGTGAGCTTAATTGTTTTTCTGATTTATCAATATATTTGGTATATTTTTCAGTTTCATTTTTTGAAATTCTTCTTTGTAGTTCTAATGAAGATAAAACCGGAAGATTGAGAAGTGTATTGACTTAACTGAAGATCCCTGCTTTCAGAGATACGGGGTGTTATACGGCAGATCATAAGAAGAATTATGTTCAGAATCTAGCAGTAATTGTTATAAAACCTCAATATCAATTATAAAGCAACTATTATAATACACATTATTTGAGTGGAGGGAAAATATGAGAAAAGCACTTGTCATATTGATAGTATTGTTCGGTGTATTCCTCGCAATAGGATGCGCCGGTCAGAAAGCTCCAAATGAGACCGCAACTCCAGTTAAAGGGGTAACTCCAGTTAAAGAGGTAACTCCAGTTGAAGAGGTAACTCCAGTTAAAGAAGTAACTCCAGTTACGGGAGTAGAAAATGTAACTGGGAAGAATGTAACAAATGTAACTGGAAAGGAGAATGTAACAAATGTATCTGGACAGAATATAACTATAAAGAAGAAATATGAACAAAAGACTCCAATCGAATTAGGAACTCCAACTGGGACACAAACTCCAGCTAGAAATGTTACAGGTACTACTGGTGAAGGTGGCGGAGTAGTCCATGTAACTCCTAGCAAAGGTAAATGAAGAAACTTTATCTAAAAACAATATGGGCAGAGTAATCCGGTAATTCTAATTGAGCCTGAATTATTGTTGGTAAGGGGCAATGATCAGAATTCTGCCCATAGTATAAAACTTTTACAGTACAGTTACGTATAATCTTTAAATTTAACGAGGCTAGCTGTGGTGTTTTAGTTCTGTGTGTTTTAGTTCTGTAGCAGAAAGACGAAAACACTAACAGAAAGGCAAAAGTATCTGACTCTAGTACAAAAATCCGTATTTGCTGAGAAGGCATATAGGAATTACCTGGAAATTTAGTTTCAAGGAGGGTATCTTTTAAAAATTGTCTCTGATTTTCAGAGAAAATTATCCTTTTCTTAGCCAGTTAAACTGCTAGGCTCTTCGCTATTTTGGGTGGGTTTAATATAATTGCCAAGTTGAAAAATGATCACTCCAAATGGATACAGATCCCTCAAAAAAATTAGTTTTTAAGGATTATTAAACCTTGTTTCCTTAATTAAATATATTACCAGTCCTTCCACAATTAAGGTACATTAGTTAAATGATCTATTTGCTATTTAGAGGGTTTAGATTCTTTAATTAATTGATTAAATATCATTTTTTCCTCGCTTTTATCATTGAATTTTGTATAAATGAAAATGATATCAGGCGCCTTAGACATAAATCAAAGAAATTGTGAACAAATAATAGTTTTATATTGGTCATTTATCAATTTTAACGAGTTTTATCGGTTATTTTACTAAAAAATTGATTTTTAGGGTGTAAATTTGTTAAAAAAAATCCTAAAAGCATGTCTATTACTCAAAATAAGCATTCTATATCCTTAGTTTTAACACTGATTTGGAAGGACCCTAAAATAGATAAGTATCGACTTCGAATCTGATTTTCCAAACAAATTCTTTTCTATATGTAATGTTCTACAATTTTCTTAATCTTTTATTTTAAAAATAAATTTTTGTCGATATAATATCATAGTTTATCTAAAGAGGTAAATGATATAAATATAATTCTAAATTTATCTTTGAAAATCTGTGATTCTAGATTAAATCATAAAGGAACTATGTTTAGAACCTGGTGGGAACTATTATAATCTCAAGATATTAATTATAAAGCACTTATTTTTGTGGGGGAAGACGAGTGAAAAGAGAACTTGTAATTTTCATAGTTTTACTTAGCATATTCCTGGCAATAGGATGTGCAGGAAATAAACCGGCAACTCCGGTTGAAACGCCTGCAGTAACTCCGGTTGAAACGCCTGTGGTTCCGGTTTCGAACACAACGCCTCAACCTGCAGCAGGTGAAGGAAAGATCGTCGAAGTTGATATCCAGAATTCTACCTTTAACCCAGAGTCAGTAGAAATCCTGACAGGTGATACCGTAAGATGGGCGAACAAGGATTCAATTGCTCATACCGTGAGAGGGCCTACCTTTGATTCCAAGGTACTTGAGAATGGAGACACATACGAATTTCTGTTTACGGATGCCGGAACATATAATTATAACTGCTCAATCCATCCTTCTATGAAGGGAACTGTGGTAGTAATTGAGAGGAAGTGATAACGGTTTTACTTAGGCAAAAAGCACTGAAGTTTGAGATCTTAGAACCTATCGATATTGACACCGAAATTAGCCTTTAAACAACTCTTTCTATTTTTTAACTAACTTCTATACAGTTTTTATAAACTTATTCATTGATTTTTTAACTTTTGCGAGTTTAATTTAATAAAGCAACTCCATAGAATTTTCCAAGAAAAAAGTAGTATCATTGCTTTTGGGGTAATACAGTCACTTTTTACTTCAAAATCACTACTGGATGATCTCTTTTCTACTTAACAAAGCAAAACCTAAAAGAAAGATGAACTTAAAAGATTCAGGAAAGAATCTTTTGATATCGGTGACCTGGCTTCTGTAGCTTGCGAATTGAAGTATACCCGCGAGATAAAGCAAATCCTTGCAAGAGAATTTAATGCTCCATCAGAGGATTTTGTAAAATATTTCGGAAAACAGGTACATTCCGGGCCTTTTACTCAGAATGTCCGTGAAAAGTTCACAGGCATTACAAAGAATGCCCTATTCCAGTATATAAATGAAAAAATCAACGAGAGATTGAAATTTGCAATGTCTGAAGAACCTGCAGAAGTAATTGTAGATAAAAATGATGGGCAGGAAAATACCGAGATTGCAAAAGAAGCCAATGATATCACAACAACAGAAGAGGAGATAGAAGGATATTACATTGTAAAATCAATCCTTCACTCGACTGTTGATCCAAAAAGGATAGTTATGAGAGATAAAAAGAATTACTGTGGCATATTGCTGGATAATAACAATAGAAAGCCCATTTGCAGATTGCATTTTAATACAAGGCAGAAGTATCTTGAGCTGTTTGCCGATGAGGATAGAAAAGCTGAAAAAACTCCAATAAATGAGTTAAACGACATATATAACTATTCAGAAAATTTAATTGCTACAGTAAACAGTTATGAGAAAGAATTGATTAAATAAATAGCAAAAACATAGATTTGATTTAAATTTTTACATTGAAATTACTCTTTCTTCCACTAAATTCTATTTTTTAATTTGGGCTCCTCAGATTTTTCAGGGATGGTAAGGAAAGAAAAAATGAGAATAGGAAGAGACAAAGATAGAAAAGAAATTAAAGCCAGAAACGGCAATTCAGGTTTTTTCTAAATCCTGTTCGGACTTTCTAGCTTCGTACAGGTTCCAGGGACTCTATCCCATATCCATAAATTCTTCAAGCTGCGACTCCACGAATTCTATCTTCTCAAAACATGCAATATGGAAAAGTGCATCTCATTCGTTAACTAGTGGAAGGTTATTTTTTCCTATAATGATGCCGTCCTTCTCGGTTCTCACGGGAATTTCTCCTGCTTCGCTAAACGGATCAACAACAAATCCGATAATTTCTCCTTCCCTTACCCTGTCCCCAAGCTTTTTGAGCGGACGAATAATCCCGCTCGGAGCCCGTACCCAGACGCTTGAGCGCGAGATAACCGGTAAAATGCTTCTCCTTTTTCGTGAAGGAGGAACATGTAGCATTCCTAAGGATTCCATAACTCGCCTGATCCCGCGGCGCCCATTCTTGCCGCAAGGGCATCAAATCGAAGAGCTTCCCCGCCTTCGTAAACAAGCGCAGGAATACCAAGGTTGCTTGCAGCTTCTCGTAGCGATCCATTCCGAAGTTTCGAATCCAGGACAACAGGCATCTAAAAAATAAATATCAAAATAAAAATGTAAGAATTTTGAAGAAAAAAGTAGAATTGTACAATAATAAGCTATTGGACAATAAATAGGCCGATTTATTTGAAAATTGATTACTGGATATCTCCCCCTACTTCGGCATATCTGGGATCGATTTCTACAGCTTTCCTATATGCTTCTTCAGCCTCTTCTTCCCGCCCTAGGAAACTCAGACAGACAGCTTTCCCAAACCATGAATCGGCAGCGTCAGGACTAAGCTTTAGTGCCTGCTCATAAACACCCAGAGCTTCTTCGAAGCGCTTAAGTTGTGCAAGCACGAAACCCAGACTGGAAAAAGCTTCCAAATACTCAGGGTCAAGCTGTGTAGCTCTCCTGTATGCTTCTGCGGCTTCCTCAAATCTCTGCATCTGGCTGAGGGTAAAGCCCTTATTATACCAGACATCGGCACTTTCTGCGTTGATTTCGATTGCTTTGTCAAAAGCTTTAATTGCCTCGTCGTATTTTTCGAGATTCTCGAGGTCTATCCCCATGTTGTTCCAGGCGTCATCGTTCTCAGGATCCAACTCCACAGCTTTTTGATATGCTTTCAGAGCCTGCCTGTAACTGCCAAGGCTGTCCAGATCCACGCCTTTATATTGCCAGGCTTCTACAAAATTAGGATCAATTTCGAGTGCCTTGTCGTACGCGATGATTGCTTCATCATAGTTGCCCATTTGCCCAAGAGCTATGCCTTTTCCTACCCAGGCCTCTTTATAGTCGGGATTCTCATCAAGGACTTTTTCATAGGCTTCGACAGCCGCTTCATAATTTCCCGCTTGGCTCAGGTTTAGGGCCTTTCCATACCATGCATTAGGATAATCTGGCCTGAGTTTAAGGGCTTTTTCATAGGCTTTAACAGCTTCGTCATACTTTCCAACCTGGGAAAAAGAAAAAGCCATATTATTCCATATATCTGGATCATCTGAATTGATTTTGACAGCTTTATTATAAAGCTCAAGAGCCTCCTCATATTTTCCAAGAGTTTCAAGGACTTGAGCTTTATTATTTAATAAATTTATATTCTCTGGATCTTTCTCAATTGCCTTATCAAAAGCTACAATTGCCTCATTAAGCTTGCCACTCCTGAGAAGGTCAAGTCCGTATTCATTAAGCCCGTATGCAAGGACTTCATCACTGATTTCGTTCTTTCCTACATCCCCCGAATCATTCAGAACATACATATCTTCGGAAACCGTCTCTTCTTCAGATTTTTCTTTCCCGCCTTCTTTTCTGAAGGATTTATCGTTTGCTTCGTCCGAATTCATATCAATATTTCCTGCTCTGGCTTTCATGGTAGACCCTGCGGATTCTTAAGTGTCCGCGTTCGGTATTTACTTAAATCCATTGTTCGTTTATAATCTATACATCTGTCCTTTATGGCTTTTATAGCCTCTCCCCGGAAAACCCTGAGAAAAGTTCCAGACTGGATAACAGGGAAGGAAGATGCAAAATTCACAAAGTTCAGAAAACCGGCAGGCTCGAAGAAATGGAAGAATTCGATAAAAACAGGAGCATAATTCAGACAGATCAAGAAAGAATTTATCCCGGAACCTTAAAGGCCATACTTTTTGATATGGATAACACTCTTTTTGATTTCATAGCCGCAAAAATGGAAGCTTTCAGGAAGATTTTATCGTTTATTGGGAGAGAAAAAGGAGGTATTGCTGAAGAACCTTCGGAGCTTTTCAGGTATTTCCTGAGAGGGACCTATGGTTTTGAAGATTACGAAAATATTCGAGACTATATGCAAGATAGGAATCTTTTTACAGCTCAGGGCTACAGGAAATGCTGTGAAATATATGAACAGGAAAAGCTGGAAAATCTCGAACTCTATCCAGCTGTAACGAATACGCTTGATAAGCTGAAAGGTCTGGGCTTAAAGCTTGCGATTATAACGGACGCTGATAAGCATCATGCTTTAGCAAGGCTTACAAAAGTCGGACTTCTTAATTACTTTGATCTTCTTGTAGCGGCGGATACAACAGGCACAAAGAAACCGGATCCAACACATTTCCTTTTTGCGCTTGAAGTTCTTGAAATAACTCCCGAGGAAACCCTGGTAGTGGGAGACAGTATCAAAAGGGATATAGTCCCTGCCCGAAAACTTGGATTGAAAACCGCTTATGCTTCCTACGGAGACTGGAGACCTGGAGAAGAAGCAGATCAGTGCTTTGATTTCAGGCTCAATAGTTTTTCTGACATGCTTGATATACCTGGTCTTCTCTGAGCAGCAAGCCTTTTCAAAAAATGCTTGATCGCAAACCTTTTCAAAAAAGGTTTGATCGAAAACTCCAACTAGTGGCGTGATTAACCGGCGCGACGGTTGCGTTTGAGTTTGAGACCCTTATCTCTAGCCCTATCCGGCATGATAAACCGGCACAATGGTTGTGCTTGACATATTGGACTCTGAAAAGGTATGCAGGTAAACCTGTAAGCTGTAAATCTATAAACCAGATAGATCAGGAAAAAAGAAGACTTTTGGATAAATGAAAAACTTTTGGCCGTCAGTACTCAAAATTCCTATAAGAATTTTCGGCTAACGGCTTTTTCTGGCTCTGGATCTTTGACAGCAATGGAAAAACCTGAAATCTGGCTACTTAAAGGAGATCGGAATATATCGGGTTTATATCGACCGCTCTTTCGTAGGCCTCCATTGCCTTTTGGTGTTTCTTAATCCTGTCGTATACAATGCCTTTACCGATCCAGGCTTTTGTAAAACTTGGATTGATATCGATAGCTCTCTCAAAAGCTTGAAGTGCCTCTTTGTATTTTTCCAGATCTCTTAGGGCAATTCCCTTATTGTACCAGAATCGGGCATTGTCGGGGTTTGCTTTTATCTTTGTGTCAAAGACCTCCACGGCTTTTTCGGTATAAAGCTTTGCTTCATCGTGTTTTCCAAGCCAGCGGAGAGCTACACCCTTGTTATACAGGGCTTTACCATTCGCAGGGTTTAATTCAAGAGCTCTATTAAAAGCGCTAATGGCCTCTTCATAACTCTTTATCTTGCAGAGCCCCATACCTTTCTTGCACCATTCGCTTGCACTCATAGAGCTCATGTCGTAGTTCTTCTCATAAAGGCGGATAGCCTTCTCGAAATCATCCATAGCATCTTCGTATGCTTTCATTTCCCTCAGAGCCATTCCCCGCCTGTACCATACTTCAGGATCCTCAGGAGCAAGATATATAGCCCGATAGTATGCATCCAGAGCTTCCCTATACTGCATAAGGCCTATAAGCAGGTCACCTTTGGAGTACCACGTCTTCGCATCCGCAGGATTGATCTCAAGAGACCTGTTAAGGACATCAAGAGCTTCATCATATCTGTAAAGGCTTTTCAGAACCATCCCTTTGCTAAACAGGATTTTTGCATTGTCAGGGCTTATTTCCAGAGCTTTGTTATATGCATCCAGAGCTTCGGCAAATCGTCTAAGTTCATGGAGTGCAACACCTGTATTGTACCACTCGTTAGAAGTCATCACTCAACCACACCTTTTTTCGATCACGTTTTTCCACTGTTAATCACATCTACTCTAGCAATAATATATGCCTTCAGAGCGTTAAATCAATTTTGTACTTTAGCTCTGTATCAAAAATAAGGACATATCTACAGTTTCACGTCGTAGTTTACGTTTTGAAGACATATTTACAGTTACACACAATAAATTATGTATTTGCTCTTTTTTAAGGATTTTGAAAAATTCCTATACTTTGTTATTTTAAAAATAAAGTTTTCATAATTGATTTAAGGATTAGATAAAGTAAAACAAATTTATACCATATTTTTCAATTTCTCATTAATATTAATGAAATATATTTATCTTAGCCCCAAATTCTTCAGTCTTTCCTCTATTTATTCTGAATTTTTGCCCTGACATGGAGGAAATCAGTCTTTTAAATAAAATCTGAAAAATCCGATAAGTTCGACTTCGGTAAAAGTCTAGACTTCTTTCTTCTCGCGGCATGTCAAAAGTCTGATTATTATCTCTTCATATTGAAGAATTGAGGATCTCTCTTATCTAAAGAGACTTAAATTAATACCGGATTTATCTCTTCATAGCTTCTCGTCTTCTTAAAGCCTATTCTAAAGATCTTTTTAAAATAATCTATACGGGTGTCCCGGGGATATAGGCAGACATATTTAATTAATTATTATATTTTAACAAAGATCGTGAAATAACGACAGGAATATTTAATAAGAAATTAAATAAATGATAGGCATCTGAGAATACTTCTGACCGCTTTCTAATATGCTGTAATGATAAAAAATTTCAAAGTGGTGCCCTAAACTTTTTAGGGCTATATTTCCATTTTGTAAAGCTTTAGAGTGGAAAAAAATTTTTCTGTTCTGAACCAACTTTGAAGTCAAATCTGAGTACGCTTTAGAATCATTCTCACTCTGGCTCGTATTTCCACTGGGTTAAAAGGCGTAGTAACATAATCATCGACTCCCGATTCAAAAGCCTTAACCCTGTTTTCCACTTCTCCTCTTTCACTTAGCACCATCACTGGGATCCACCAGTACCTTGAACTGGTTCTAAGCTGCTTGCATATTTTAAAATCTTCAAGATCTGCAAGTCCGGTATCCAGCAAGACAAGGTCGGGTTTTTCAGTTTTTACGGCTTCAAGTGCGGAAAAGCCACCAGGGATTTTAACAACGTTATAATTTTCAGCTTCAAGCGTCGCCTTAATATTGCAGGTAATGTTTCCATCACCCATAATCAAGATTTTCTGACGTGTATCATTTAGATTTGCAATTCGGATCTTTATCAATTCTTCCGGAACTGAAAGACTGGAAGCAATATCCCTTTCACTTATTTCAGGCTGTTCCTCAATTAATCTCAAAATTTCACAATCAAGATTTTTATTATTAACCACCCTCCATCACCATACAGTATAACATTTTCTTAGATCTTAAACATTTCTTATATTTTTTATAATATGCCATATTTTAAATTTAATACCGTTTATAGAGCATAGAGTTCTCTAAATATTCAGAAGATTTTTTATCAATCGCCTGATTGCCCAATCAGGAGATAAGTTTATAACCGTAAATAACAAGTTAATATTGGAAATATGAATCACTTACAGAGAACAGCCACCTCTGAGATGATATCAATGGATCCAATGGAAAAAATCTTCGGTAAAACCGCACAAATGACAGTACTTAAGAATCTGATCGAACACCAGAACGAATCAACTTACCTTTCGGGAATAGCTGAAGAAACTGGCCTGTCTCACTCTAGCGTATCAAGGGTTATTACTCCTTTGATTGCGTCGGGAATCGTCATAGAAAAACCCCTGGGAAAGCAAATCCGAACTTTCCAGTTGAACATGGATAATGAGGCAACAAGATTGATCATAGATTTCTACAATAAAATTAACCAGATGCTGGAATAAGCCTGAAAAAATAGAAGCGCGAAAAATGGAAAATAGGGACAGAATAATTTTACTGTTCCTTCTCTTAAATTTATGAACAATTAAACTTTAAGGCGATCTCAGTCAACTGGTCCAGGTTCGGATAATTTTTCAGGAGCCTGCTTCAGTCAACTTCAGTCAGAAGATGATGATTCTAATATTCACATCTAATTAATATTCACATCTAATTAATATTTCATATCTAATTAATATTTCTCATCTAACCTCTTTTTTGAGGCTCTCTATGTATAGACTTGCAGTAGTAGCTGCGAGTGCGCCATCTCTAACGGCTGCCACAAGCTGCCAGATAGGTGTATCACGACAGTCTCCAGCAGCATAAATTCCTTTCTTTGAGGTTTCAAGGAAGTTATCCGTTTTGATAAAACCTTCTTTATTCTTTTCCACATCAATGATCTCAGTATTCGGACGAATACCTACATAAATAAAAACACCGTCTGTAGCCAGTTCATGCTGCTCTTCACTTTTTAGATCCTTATAAATTACTTTTTCGACTCTTCTAATTCTTCCGCTGCTTCCTAGGATTTCCAGGATAGAGGCATTGAAAATGAACTCAATATTTGGAATTGCAAAAGCCCTATCCTGGAGGATTTTTGCAGCTCTCAATCGGTCTCTTCTGTGAATAAGATAAACCTTCCGGGCAATCTTAGAAAGGAGAATAGCATCATTAATAGCTGTATTTCCTCCTCCGGCTAATACAACGGTTTTGTTTCTAAAAAAAGGCCCGTCACATGTGGCACAATAGGAAACACCTTTACTGAGGAACTCTTTTTCCCCTGGTATGTTCAAATGCTTAGGATTTGCGCCTGTAGCAATTATGACAGCTTTTGATTCAAGGTCTCCGTTATCCGTGGAAATTACCTTCTTTTCCCCCTCGTCGCGAACAGAGAGTACTTCGGTTATCTGTGTCTTTACCCCGGCTTCCTGAGCATGGAATCTATATTTTTCCATTAATTCAAGCCCTGAAATTGCTGGAAAGCCAGGGTAATTTTCCACTACATCTGCAAGAGCAATCTGGCCGCTAATTTCACTTCTTTCAAGAACCAAAGTGTTAATTCCGAAACGTACGGCATAGATCCCGGCTGTGAGCCCTGCAGGCCCTCCTCCTATAATAATCAGGTCGTACATACTTACCTCCTGAATTCAGAAAAACAGTTAAAAACTAGATATTTTGGAATTAACTCAGCTAATAAGGGATATAGCATCGGCTTTTTTCGGAAGGCCTGTGAAAGCTACCTCCCCATCAATAATAGTTGTAGGAACTCCAACTATACCGTACTTATCTATCAGTGCCTGGCCCTCTGGAGTTTCCGCATCTACTTCTTCATATTCGAAGTCATACTCAGATTTCAAATCTTTCCAAAGTCGACGGGTTGCCGGACAGGCAGTACACCAGCTTGCGTGAATAAGCGTAACTTTAACCATGATAAAACCCCACTAAAAAATACAGTTGTAAGCTCATTCTATTATTAATTCCATAATATAAATAAGTTAAGCGTACCCGTAAATTCGGAAAATAAAGAGTTTTTATTGCTTGTATCTATCCAAGCAAAAAGCTTTAAACCCGCAGAGATCTTAAAGCGGGCTATGCTTACATTTATAGGTCTGGGTCTTTTTGATGAATATGACATTTCTTTAAAGGGACTTGAGGCTGTCAGGGAAGCTGACATGGTTTATGCTGAGTTCTATACATCCTGTCTCATGGGTACGAACCTTGAAAAAATGGAGAAGCTCTACGGAAAAAAAATTATTTTGCTTTCAAGAGAAGATGTGGAGCAGCATCCTGACTGGCTCAACGAGGCAAAAGACAGGAACCTTTGCTTCCTAACTGGTGGAGATACAATGGTCTCCACGACCCATGTAGATCTGCGCTTGAGGGCTCAAAAACTGGGAATTGAAACACGTCTGGTTCATGGAGCTTCTATTGCCTCAGCTGTTTCAGGACTCACAGGACTGCAGAACTACCGCTTTGGGAAATCCGCAAGTATTCCTCACCCCTATGAAAGCAGGAGAGGCACAAAAGTAATCTCAGAAACTCCTTATGACATTATAAAGCAAAACCTGGAACTGGGCCTGCATACTCTGGTGTTCTTGGATATAGATAAGGAAAAAGGCTACATGACTGTAAATACTGCACTTGAGCTTCTCCTCGAAGTCGAAGAAAAGAGGAAAGAAGGGGTTATGCATGGAGCTGCTGCAGTGGGAATAGCAAGGGCAGGCTCGGAAAACCCAGTTGTAAAAGCAGATTATGCAGAAAACCTGAAGGACTTCGATTTTGGAAAGCCTCTCCATATCCTTGTAATTCCCGGAAAACCGCATTTTCTTGAGGCTGAAGCGCTTGTGAAACTTGCTGGAGGCCCAATAGGGTTTATGAAAGAAGTGGATTAAAGAGAGAATAATATTTCTAAATCCTTCTCGGTGATCATTATGCCTGCCGATCTTAATGAAAAAGTCAAAAGATACGAGGATATGTTAAAGAGAGCACTCCAGAAAGCCAAATATTCCCCAATTGAGGGATCCCATATGTATACCGTTGCAAAGGATTATTATACAATGGCAGAAGCCTATTATAAAGATGGGGTGTATTTTCTGGAGAATAAAGACCCTGTAAATGCCCTTGCCTCCTTCAGTTATGGCCATGCCTGGCTCGATGCGGGAGCGAAGCTCGGTGTTTTTGCAGTAGATGACGAAACTCTTTTTACTATATAAAACAAGAATAAAAGAGAACAAATAAGAGAAAATCAAAAATGCCTGAACCCTGATACTAGGGTGAAAGCATAAATGCCTCAATTGGAAGGATTAAATTTCAGAACTATAAATTAAAATCTTAACTGAAAATATAAAAGTGAATGTAGTACTATTCTATTGAAGCAGAAACAATTTATATACTTTATTCTATTCTTTAGATTCTGTAAAAACTTTCCCTATCGGGAAATCTCCTTGAAAAAGGAGTAGAACTAAATAATTATGGTGGACGATGATGAAAAACTTCCATGTAGTACTTGAAGCAGCTTGGTTGGTTAGAGATGTAAAGACGGCTGATGATGCTATAGGCGTCGCGATTTCAGAAGCTGGAAAACGCCTGAACCCTAAATTGGATTTTGTAGAGGTTGACGTGGGAACTACGTCTTGCCCGATATGTGGCGAGCCTTTTAGCAGTGTTTTCATAGCAGCAAACACCGCTCTTGTAGGTCTTGTTTTTGAGATGAAGGTTTTTGATGCCGAGTCTGCCGAACATGCGGAAAGGATCGCAAAATCCGTTATAGGGAAATCCCTCAGGGACATTCCGTTGACAGTCGTTGAAGTGACCGAATTCGAAAGGTCAGCCGAGAAGAGCGAACAGCAGCAGAAAAGCAAAACAGGTAAATAACAGGTTTTTCTCAAAGCCTGTTAGGAACTGAATAAGGCATAATGCTGCGGCTAGTTATGCCTCTGGTTTTCTTCAGACATGACCTGAAAAGGTACATGGCTGAAAAGAGGCCCTCGGTGAGAATAGATCACTTTTCGTTAATATAAGTCAGCAAAAAAGCAAGTTTTATCTCTCCTCCAGGCTTTGTTTTTACAGTTGGATCCGGCGTAAAGATCCGGGCTTTTTTACAATCCACGAAAAAAGAGGATACTACATGGACAGAGTAATTTCTATAGTAGGACATACTGCCCTTGATTACATTGTAGATGTTGAAAAAATCGCAGGAAAAAATGAATCGTCCCCTGTCATTGATTATGAAGAATATCCTGGTGGAGGGGCCGCCAATATTGCAGTTGCCATTGCAAAACTTGGGGGGAAGAGCCAGCTTATTTCCCCTGTAGGCACGGATTTTGTAAGTTCAGGATATGAAAAACTGCTTACAGAAGTGAATGTTGACCTCTCCCGCCTTTATAGAATTGAGGACCGGAAAATTTCCAAAGCATTTATTTTTACTGACAGAGAAGACAACCAGGCAACCTATTTTTACTGGGGAGCCTCTTCAAAATTCAAAGAGTTGGAACCCGAACCTGCAGATTTTGTCCATCTTGCAACCGCTGATTCGGTGTATAACGCGAAGATAGCGCAAATTGCCAATTTCGTATCCTTTGACCCTGGTCAGGATCTTGTTACGTATTCAAAAGAAAACCTTGAACTCATACTCGCTCATACTGATATCCTTTTTGCGAACCGACATGAGATAAGGCGAGTTTCAGAGATGACCGGAAAGAGTTTCTCCGAGCTTAAGGCGATGATCAACACTATCGTTGTTACATACGATTCAGAAGGCAGCAGGATCTATACAGGTAATGAAGAATTCTTAATTCCTGTAATCCCTGTCAAAGCTGCAGATCCTACAGGAGCAGGAGATGCTTACAGGGCAGGTTTCCTTCTGGCTCTTACCAGAGGATACTCACTTTCCGCATGCGGAAAAATAGGGTCTACAGTAGCTTCTTTTGCTGTACAGACACGGGGCTGCCAGACAGACCTTCCCACCTGGGAGGAAATGAAAGCCCGTTATGAAGCCAATTTTGGAAGGCTTGAGGAAGAGTGCTGAAATAGCTAATTACTAAGAAATCATGATAAAAAGTCAAAAAGTATATAAAATATTATAATGATCCACGCATTATAACCCGCTACGTAAGAAAAAGATAGTAAAACAAAAAGGGATGCAGATGAAACTCGCAGCACTGGTTTCCGGTGGCAAGGACTCGATTTTTGCCATATATAAAGCCCTCCAGGAAGGACATGAGGTCACCCACCTGATTAATATTATTCCTGCAAGGGACGATTCCTACATGTACCATTCCGTCAACCTCCACATGGTAGAATTAATCTCTGCCGCCTGTGAAATTCCATTGGTTCAGCAAGAGTCCAGCGGAATAAAAGAACTTGAACTGGATGACCTGACCCTTGCCCTCAAGAAAGTAGATGTAGACGGAGTAGCTGTAGGTGCAATTGAATCTCAGTACCAGGCAGGTAGAGTGAAGAAAATCTGCGATTCCCTGGGGCTTAAGGTCTATACCCCACTCTGGCACAGGGACCCTGAAGAATTGCTCAATGAGATGTCAAAAGTGCTCGATATCCGGATTGTCAGAGTCGCAGCCGACGGTCTTGACAAGTCCTGGTTGGGCCGCCCTATAAATGTAAATTCTATTGAACATCTTAAAGCCCTGAACAAGCGGTACATGGTCCACATGGCCGGAGAAGGCGGAGAATATGAAACTGTTGTGCTTGACGCTCCATTCTTTAAAAAACGAATTGAGATTGTGAAAAGTGAAACCGAGTGGCAGGGTGACACTGGTTCCTTAAAGATCCTGGAAGCAAAACTTGTCGACAAAAATTGATTCTCAAAAAATTTCCTGAGAAGTAGGTGAATTCCAGAGATTGGATTTCATTTATTTCATAATTTGAAGCTATATAATTCTTCAAATCAAATCTTTTTACTTTTTATTCTTTATTTTTTACTTTTGTCATTTATGCGTTTTCTCAAGTCTATTTTTTGCATTTTTTTAGCTTGAATCTGGATTTACCAATGTGAATGCATTTTCTCAAGTCTATTTTTTTGCATTTTTTTAGCTTGAATCTGGATTTACCAATGTGAACCTGACTTAAAAGATCTTTTGTCAAAAATATAAGTGCTGCGAAAAATCCACATAAAATAGCAGTATATCTTCATTTTTATATATTATGCCGTATATTTATAAGTAGAGCATCTGAGAAAAATCTTATTCTGTTGTAAACCTCAGCCAATACTTTTTCCCCCAACTCCCCCCAACTCCCTTAACCTCCAAATACTCAGATGCTCTATCCCCAACGTTATTGTTTTTATTATCCAAGTGCTTTCAAGTACTTTCATTTGTTTGTCCTGTTATTCAAAGAATTTCGCTTCTATTTTTCCTATATACTGTGTTTAACAATACTTTTTGCAACTCAGCCTGATTCTGTTTGTTTCTTAACAGATCTTTCCAGCTGAAATAAAATGAATAACTAGAATAACTCTAGATCAATTGGGTTAAACAGAGCTGAGCAAGGGTAAAAAAGGATTTTAATAATGTTGAGCAAAGATGAACAGGGTTAACTGGTTAAAGCTGGTTAAAATTGGTTAAAGCTGGTTAAAAAAGGTTAAAATGGGTTGAGCAAAACTGAACAGAGGTAAATATAGCCTTAATAATTGAAATAGTTTAAAAAAAGATTTTCGGAGTGAGCCGACCGAATTTCGTAAATCTATTAATTACTATTTCAAGCCTGAAATGAAGGCCTTTAACTTTTAATAGGCTTCTTAAGGCTTAGTTGGTGTCAATTAAATCCAGTATTCTCAAAGCAAGATATGCGCCGTTTGCTCCATTATCGATTCCAACACTTCCAACAGGCACTCCTGGAGGCATCTGGGCAATGGAGAGCAGAGCATCGAGTCCACCAAGCTTCGCGCTCACAGGAACTCCTACAACAGGCCTTTTTGTCCTTGAGGCTACAACCCCAGGAAGGGCTGCGGATAAACCTGCAATCGTAATAAAGACCTTTGCATCAGTGCTTGAGATGTAGCTTTCAAGTTCGTCAGGGTTCCTGTGAGCAGAGATAACCATCACTTCATAAGTGTATCTGCTCTTTTCAAGTACGGATATCGCACGGTTGGCGATAGGCCTATCGGATTCGGAACCCATAATTACTGAGATATCAACCATTTTTTAACTTCTCCTGAGCAGTCAGGGCAGTCTTCCCTTGCCACTCAACTCGTTTTGACGTTCAATACTCATCCTGATAAGAATCTCAAAAATAGCTTTTATAGATCCTAAATCAAGATTGAGCTCGGTTGCGGCATTTAAAGCTCTGTTAACTACAACCTCATTTTGTTTCTGGTCATTTATCAAAGTTCCATTTATTCTTTTTGATTCAAGTACTCTTTCAGCCAGATTTACTCTTCTATCAATGAGGGCAAGAATTTCCCTATCAATTTCTTCGATTTCTTTGCGGATAGACTCAAGCTCGCTCAATTGAACTCCTCGCTTTATAAAGATATTGCGTCTCTGTTATTTATAGAGGTTTCTATAACCTTGCCTTCGATCCCACAGCTTTCCCAGGCCGATCTAAGCTCTTCAATCTGGTTTTCTTTGACAAGAGCAACATATGCTGGTCCCGACCCGGATAGGCTTACCCCTTTTACTCCACATTCCAGGGCTCGAAGAATGCATTCAGTATCAAAGCCAAGAGCGACACAGTAGAGGAAACCATTTAAAGTCATCGCTTTTTCATATTCTCCTGCAAGTGCAAGTTCATATGCCATATCCACATAAGGAGCAATGAGCTTTGAACGTTTTACATTTGTCTGTGAGCTGAATACTCTCCTATTCGGCGCAAAAATTAGTACTTTTGAATTGTATTCTTCTCTTTTGAGCAATTTCAATTCCCGGTTATCAGTAATCACGATTCCGCCGAAAAAAGATGCACACGCATCATCAAAAGACCCTGTTATCGTTACTTTTGCTTCCTTTGCAGCTCTTACCCCAAGTTTTACAGCATCAAGAGAAGGCATAGATTCTTCAATAGCGTTTAAGGTTGCGAGTACAGTTGCATTGGCAGCTGCACTGCTACTCTTGAGTCCACCTGCAAGTGGGATATTGCTGCTTGTTTTTACTGTGCCTCCAAGTTCAATCCCGAAGTGTTCAAGCACAAGTTCAACACACCTTTCAATAAGAAAAGTATCTCCTTCAGGCATTCCCTCAATAGATCCGTGGATTTTTCTCTCGCGATCCGAGAGTTTTACCTCTGAATATGTTTTTAATCCAGTCCCAAATGCTGCACCTTTCCAGGTCGCAAATGCTGCGATAATGGTTCCTGCCCCAGACGCGCAGGCGTGCCCTTCGAGTATCATCAAGCTCAGAATGCGTTATTCTTTAATATTTTTTACTGCGTTTCTTCATAAGAATAAAGTATCCTGAAACGCAGAGTTCTGTGGCAGATTCATAAAAAAGCAAGAATCCACAAATATAAATAGTAAAGTTGAATCACGTATATAGAAAATGTACTTCTAAGTATAATTAAAAAGTATTATCAAATTAGGAATAAATATTTCTAATTTTCAAATTTAGCAACCAAAAACGGGGAATCAATTATCGAGACCAGGAAAGTACAGCAAACAGGCGGATCCACTTACATTATTTCCCTTCCTAAGCAATGGGCTGAAAAAGTCGGAATCGAAACAGGCATGAGGGTTTCTATCAAAGCACAGCCTGACGGAAAACTACTGATAAACCCGATTCTCGAAGGAAGGATAATCAAAACTAAAAAGATTGATGTTACAGGCTGTAAAATAAGAGAACTGGAGAGAGACATCGTTGCTGCATATCTTCACGGATATGATAGGATTGAACTCTCCTCAGAAAGAATACTCGCTGAACAAAAACAAACAATCCGGAGAGTTTGTTACAAACTCATAGGCTCAGAAATTACTGAAGAAAGCTCAAGCTGTGTGGTTATCCAGGATCTTCTTAATCCGAATGAACTTCCTATCAAAAAAGGCGTACAGAGGATGTTCCTCATTGCGAGATCAATGCAAAAGGATGCGGTAAGAGCCTGTAAAACTGTTGATCACGATCTTGCGCTTGACGTAAGTCAGAGAGATGACGAGGTTGATAGACTATATCTCCTGATTTCCAAGCAGTTTCGCTCTATTCTCTGCGGAGGTGGGATGCCTGACTCTTCAGAAACAAACATAGAGGAATACCATGAGTTTAGAATGGCGGCAAGTCCTCTGGAAAGGATAGCCGATCACGCACAGAAAATAGCAAATGTAGTCCCAAAGCTGCAACATCCTGTTAATGATAAAATGATGGAAGAGATCGAGGAACTCAACGATGCTTACATGGAACTGGTGAAACAGTCAGTTGAAGCCCTCTTTGAAGCCGATACTTCTCTTGCCAATCAGGTAATAGATAGCGTTGACAACATGCGCACATGGGTAGAGGAACTGCATGCATCTATTCTAAAATTGGAGTCACATGAGACTATGATTTCACTCGGGAGTGTTGTAGAAAGTTTATCTAGAATAGGAGATCTTAGCTCTAATATAGCCGAAGTTGCTATAAACTCGGCAATCCGGGACAGATAGACAAAGCTTTACCGAAAAAATCAGAAACGCTCCTCTGCCTGAAAGTAATATAATACTTTCAAGCAAAATATCCTAAAAGTAATAAAAAAGTTAGATATATAGTTAGAATCTTAAATCCAAAATAAAAAGTTTACCTTTTAGTGCTTTGAAATACTCAAAAGATATCTTCAAATTTATAAAGATATCCTGAAGATTATACAAAATATTTTGGAATATCGAATGAAAATTAAGGTATAAGTTATAAATGATAATTGAGTGAGAAGATACAGAAGATATCTTCACAAAAATCATTTATATTTTTAAGGTCGAATAAATAAAAATAGGAAAAGATATAAAGGAAAGTGCAGAACATCAGTGCACATATAAAAATTTAATACGATAAAATCAGTTCGGGAGAGTTTAAAGTCTTCTAGATAGAAAGCTTTTATTTTTAGATAAAAAGCCCTTTTATTAATGTGGTGAGGGAATCAGGCGATAAAAAGCAATTTATTTATATTCTGGTGTTATTTCCACGGAGGCGCTTTCTATTCCACCATAGAAAGGACCTGAAAACTACATATTTATTCCTAGATATACTGGAAAGGAAAAAGAACATCTACAATTTCCCCCAATCCCCTCAGTACGGCAAATAGAAGTTACTTATATTCATGGATCAAAAGATTAAAAAAATTTAAGTACCAACCCGTAAAGGAAAGCAATCCGAGAAATCCTTAGGTGCTATGCTTTTCCCAAAGGAGGGAAGCTATGAATATGATAAAACGATTTAAGGTAAGCTTTTCAAGAATATTTAACAAGCTCTTTAAGAAAAAAGGAGCATGTATAGGAATCTACGGTCCCCCCAATGCCGGTAAGACGACACTTAGCAATCGGATCCTTAAGGATTGGGTCGGAGCCGAAGAAACGATGGGTTCTGTTTCTCATATAGCTCATGAAACCCGGCATGCCAAAAGAAGGAACGCAATAAGTATTGAGACCAACGGGCATACAATCAGCCTTGATATCGTAGACACGCCCGGGCTTGCCACAAAGATCGATTTCCATGATTTCATGGAGCAGGGAATGAGTGATTCCGAATCCAAAAGGCGATCCAAAGAAGCGACAGAAGGAGTAATTGAAGCTGTCAAATGGCTGGATGACCTTGATGGTGTCATACTTGTTATGGATTCCACCGAAAATCCCTATACTCAAGTCAACGTAACAGTAATAGGGAATATGGAAGCCAGAAACCTTCCGCTTCTTATCGTAGCAAACAAGGTGGATCTCCCAGAAGCTGACCCGGCCGTGATAAAGGAAGCCTTTCCCCAGCATCCCATGGTGCCAGTTTCGGCCCTTGAAGGGGTGGGAATGGATTCATTTTATGAAGCTCTGGCAAAGCAGTTCGGGTGATCTACATGCAGGGAATTCAGCTTGATTTGATATCCGAAGCCAGAATTTCTCAGATGGCTTCAATGGAAAAAGTCCGATACATAATCGATGAGGTACGAAAAGGTAAAATCCTGGTGCTTGAAAAGGGCTTGAACCCGATGGAGGAAGCAAAACTTATAGAAATGACAATGTCAGCGATCCAGCCTGATGTGTTTTCAGGCATCGAGATGCAAAGTTATCCTGCAAACACAGATGGTTCATTGTTGGGAAAAATTTTCAAAAAACAGAGCAGTAAGAGACTTACGGTAATAGGGCCTGCAAATCAGCTCAAAACCCTTAAGAAAGATCGGAATCTCATCAGTGCACTTGTCTCTGCAAGTAAGTAAACGAAGTGGAAGCAATGTGTGCCCAAAAGACCCAAGACGTGGAAGCTATAATTTACCCTCCCCAGTCCCTCGGCTCCTTTGAGATGGGCAGGAATGACGTCACTGTAATCTGCACTTACGGGAAAATCGCCGTATGGTTTGGACGGAAAGTTCCTGATTATATTATAGCACAGATACTCATAGGAATTTCAAAAGTCGACCAATCTACGGTTCATGAGTTTGAAATAATTTGCAAGTTTGATGAGATCACGGAATATGAGAGTAAAGGGTACACACTCGTGTCCTATGGAAAAACAGCCAGTGGTTATCGCGTAAATTATAGTATTCCCTTTTCCAATAAAAAAGCCCTTTTCCACTTATCAAAGTTTATACTTGAAGAGCTCCAAAAAGGAGAAACACGTAAGGACTTTTATTGGAACGGTAGTGACTGTGATATCCAGAGGCTCTATCATGAATTTAAGAATAATATTGAGAACTGGGAATTGAAAGCTATTAATTATAAAACTGAATCGCAAACAAGCAGGTAAAAGCCTGGACTGCTGGCATTGCGGCAAGGTGAAAAGAAGGCTTCCGAAATTTGCCCTGAGATTCCGCAATGTAAATTTTAAGGAAAGAAGGCTTTGGTAAAGTATTTCAGGAGCATTTTCTATCATTGACATATAGGTGAATAAATTTAATTAATTGATTATTATAATATTAGATATATTACCAGGCGCTTAATTCAATATTTTTTGGAGAACTCATATGGAAAAAGTTAAGGTAAACGACTGCGAAGATGTATTATTATCAATGAAAATGATTGCAGCAAACCTCAATGAGATAATTGACAGACTTGACAGAGAGGCAATAAAGTCAATGGTCCAGAAGATTCTGGAAGGCGAAAGAATCTTTGTGATGGGGGCCGGAAGGTCCGGGCTTGTTGCCAAAGCTTTTGCAATGAGGCTTATGCACCTCGGATTCAGCGTGTATGTAGTCGGCGAAACTACAACCCCTGCTGTTCGACCCCAAGATGTGGTGATTGCCATTTCCGGATCAGGAGAAACCCATTCTATAGCCGATCTCGGAAAAATCGTAAAGGATATTGGCTCAACCCTCATAACGGTCACCTCTAAAAAAGAATCCACACTCGGTAGAGTCTCGGATATTGCTATGATCCTTCCGAGCAAGACTAAAAACGATCCTGATGCAGACGGTTACCTTGAAAGAAATATGCGGGGAGGTTACAAAAATCTGCCTCCTCTGGGCACATCTTTCGAAATTACATCGCTTATTTTCCTTGACTCGATAATCTCTCAGCTTATTACGCTTACAGGCGCCTCGGAAGCCGAACTGAAATCGAGACACACGAACATCGAATAAAAGTCTTAATTGCTAGCAGGTATATTTAAAAACATTAATTTATAGGGATACAGGAGGGCTCAATTTGAAGGGAATAAAATTTTCAGAGAATGTAGCCAGGATAGACACCTCAGGGATCAGGAAAATTTTCGAAGCCGCAGGCTCGGACGCCATTAACCTTGGGCTGGGGCAGCCGGATTTTGATACCCCGGAGCATATCAAGGCCGCGGCAATAAAAGCTATAAATGAGGGCTTTACGGGTTATACGGTTGGTTCGGGTATCCCGGAGTTAAGAGAAGCCCTGAGTTCCAAGTTCAAGAAAGATAACGGGTTCTCTGTTTCCCCTGAGGAGATAATTGTCACCTCGGGCGCCTCGGAAGCTCTTGCCATTGCCCTTGCAGCTCTTCTAAACCACGGGGATGAAGTCCTTATTTCAAATCCTGGCTTCGTGTCTTACAATGCACTGACCGAAATTATGAGTGGCAAAGCCGTAGGTGTTCCACTCGCCGAAGACCTTACTATGAAGCCTGAGACCGTGCTTGAGAAAATTACTCCAAAGACCAGAGCCATAATCCTTAATTCCCCTTCAAATCCCACAGGTACAGTTGCAAGTAGGGCAGATATAAAAGCCCTGGCCGAGATTGCAGACGACCACAATATAACTATTATTTCCGACGAAGTCTATGAGTACTTCATCTACGAAGGAGAACATGTTAGTCCTGCCAGCTATTCGGACAATGTGATTACTGTAAACGCTACCTCTAAGAGTTATGCCATGACCGGCTGGAGACTCGGGTACGTGGCAGCTAGAAAAGATTACATAGGCCAGATGCTTAAGGTGCACCAGTACTTCCAGGCATGCTCCAACTCAATTGCTCAGAAAGCTGCTTATGCTGCAGTGACAGGGCCCAAAGATTCGGTCAACGCCATGCGAGAGGAGTTCAGAAAGCGCAGGGATGTGCTCGTAAAAGGCCTGAACGACCTAGGGATGGAATGTGCCCTTCCGAAAGGAGCTTTCTACGCTTTCCCTAAAGTCTCAAATTCTGCTGAGGCCGCCTCGAAATTGATCTCAAACGGCGTTATTGTCACTCCCGGCACAGCCTTCGGAAGCGAAGGGGACGGCTATATCAGAATTTCCTATGCGGCTTCAATGAAGGATATTGAAAAGGCCTTAGGAATCATGGAAAAAGTACTCTGAAAAGTATTCTGAGGCAATGCTGTAACAAAAATATTCTCACTAAATAGTTTAAAATCCCGGAAAAAATCTGGAGAATTTTCAGAGATTCCTATAAAAGGAATATTTTTCTTGGGGTTTTCTTTCTGACTTTTCTTTCTCTTGGATTTTCCTTCTGCAATTTTGTAAAAATCTTTAATTCAATCTTTTTTACTGCTGGAGCTACTGTTTTGACGATATTTCTTTCAATAATGTCTCTCTCGACAATATACCTCTTGACAATAATCTCTCAGGTTATAGGTTTTTGTCAAAAATTTATTTCAACCGCTGTTTACATTTTTCAATAGTTTCTCAGCACATCATTTCATTAGTTTCTATAGAAATAGGAATTATCTCAGTGGATTCATAGTCCACATGAGGAATATCACCGTAGCTTTTGTAGTATAAACGTATGTCTACAAGAGTACAACGATTTGGAATTTCAACTTTAATCGTATTTGTTATTTTTTATCCGTAGTCACTTAAATGTATACTCCCTTTTTTCCCAGGAAAGCTTTAAACTTAAAGGACGAGGCTGTAACAAATCACTTTTAGGTTCAAGGCTGTATGTTTCGTTTATTACTGATTTGTTATGTTGATCAAACACTTCAATTGTCGTTTCATGACCTTTTATATCATGGTTATGTATTACGAAAAATGGCGCTGTTGATCCTGTGAATATAAAAGGAATGATTATGGGAAGAAATTTGTAAATAAGTAAAACCATCATTAAAAAAATCCTATAATGATAAATTCTTTCCTTGCATTAATAGTCAATTAAACCATCTCTGCAAATTTATATTTCTACTAAATGCTAGAAATGTTTCCAAAAATTAATAAACTTATATTATAAAAAATGCTTACACAAGTATCAATATGCTTAACGAATCCTTTTACAAAATTGAATATTGCCTTCACTTTATATAAAATTTTGCACCACATAAAAATCTGAAATCGAAAGTTTTATAAAAACAATTTTAAATTAAATTCTTCTTCCACTTTCTGTCACAAAAAAGTAAAAGCATTAAAGTAAATGAAAGATAAATAAAACGCTCAATTAGTTAATAAAGCAAATTAGGGAGAAAGAAAAAACAGTTTTTTGCATTATTGACGGAAAATATGACTTAGAAAGATTTTATTCATTTATCAGAGATAAAATAATTGCTAATTCAGTAATTACAGTAAAAAAGAGAAGAACTTTAATTATTTAGAAAATGAGCAAGTTTCAGAATTATTTTTCCTGACCTCGAGTTTAATTGATTATTCAAAGTATGGGATTCTGAAGATTAATTTTTAGTTTTTGGAATTAGTTCCACAATAAAACTAATATAGGTGCGTAAATTAAGGCTAAAAGTATCACATTAATTAGTAAAATCGAAAGAGATAATTGTTATTAGTACATAATTTTTCGTTATAAAAAGAGGAAAATTAAAGAATAAAATTCCATCTGGATATAGGCTCTTTCCTTCCATAAGAAAAGACCTGACACCATGTAATAATCTGAATTTTACCAGAAATTATGTATCTGTCGGCCCTGAATATTTAAGATCTCTTTATAAATATAGTCTCGGAAAAGATATGAACAAGAAAAATGTGCATAAGCTGCTTGTAAACAAAGGAATTTTTGCGCTGGCCTTCATTTTTTTGTTGCTGAGCCCTGCATCCGTTGCTTCAGCCGCGGCATCTGGAGGTCGGGCGACAGACTTTTTCTATGGAACACATATAAGTACGGCCAGGGTTTTTCTGACGGAAACCCAAATGCCTTCTCATTTTCTCGCCGAGAATCTCTCGCTTTCGCTGACAGGAACTCGAGACGGGAAAAACAAGCACCTTGAGAAAATCAGCCCCTTCTTGCTCCTGGCAGCAGGTATTCTTGCGGGTTTTAATCCCTGCCTCCTTGCGGTAATGGCTTTTCTTGCTTCAGTCACCCTTGTGAAGCACGGAAGAAGAAAGGAAATGCTCAAAATCACGCTCGGGTTTTCGGCAGGAATCTTTACTATGTACATGCTTGCTGGAATGAGCATCCTTAGTATTGTTAATCTTCTACCTGAAATACAGGAAAGTTTTATAGAAGCTTCGATCCTGATTATTGCCCTTCTCGGCTTCTGGCATATTTTTGATGCCTACTGGCTAAAAAAGCATGCTAGATCTACTTTCAGGACTCCCGAACCCTTAAAAAACTTTATGGGCAAAATGGACCAAAGCAATCTTCTATTACTGTCTTTCCTTTCTGGAAGCATGTTTTCCCTGGTCAAAGCGCCCTGCGTAGGAGCGATCTACCTCTCACTCCTGAGCATTCTGGCAACAAAAACCGATATTTTAAGGGGAACAACATATATGGGCGTTTATAACCTTGGATTATTGCTTCCCGTAATAGCTCTTGGTCTTCTCCTTGCCTTCGGACTCAGTCCGAATAGAGTAACTGAATTCAGGGAAAGATGGAGAGTGGAAATAAGGTTGACAACAGGATTTATACTGATTTCTGTTGCTCTGCTCATGCAGCTTGGAATTCTCTAACCTCAAAAGTTGATTATTAAATACAATATTTATATTTTTGAAATATTTTTTATAAATTCTTCTTCTTCTTCTTCTTCTTCTTCTTCTTCTTCTTATTCTTCTTCTTCTTCTTCTTCT